>NZ_SJUY01000010.1:0-104065 GCF_004337175.1 Exiguobacterium sp. SH1S21
ATATCGTTCTACAACCATGATCGTCTCCAGAAACGACTAAACGGCTTGAGCCCTGTCGAATACAGGGCTCAAGCCGCCTAGGCTGGTTTTCATTATTTACCCTGTCTACTTGACGGGGAGCAGTTCACTTCTCGCGATGGGGTCTCGTTTATTTCTGGGCGACGAAGAAAATTCGTTCGGCGTTTTGGCCCGGAGCTTGATCCGTGAAGTCGGCCGTGACCGATTTCACGTGGAAGCCGGCACCGATGAGCCATTGCATATACTGCCCTGGCTCATACGTCCGCTGTTCGTGCGTCTCTTCGACGCGTTCGTACGCGCCATCCTCGAGCGCGACGAAAAACGTCAAATCGTGGATGACCGAGAGCGGCTTCTCGCCCGGGTCAGCGAACCAGATGTAAGAACAGTCTTCCCCGTTCGACGCGTACGTCTTCTGGTTGAAAAGCGTCTCCATCTTGTTCGGTGAATGGACGTCAAAGATGAACGTCCCGCCCGGCTTCAGTTGCTCATATACCGCCTCGAACGTGTCGACGACGTCTGCCTCGTCTGCAAGGTAGCAGAGCGAGTCACAAAGGATCGTCACGGCATCGACCGGAGCCGGCAGTTCGAGCTCGCGCATGTCTTGCTGCCAGAGCGGCAGCGTGACGCCCGCTTCGAGCGCTTTCTCTTGGGCGACTTCGAGCATTGACTCGGATAAGTCGAGACCGATCGTGTCGTAATGCTCGGCCAGCCGGATCGTCGCTGAGCCCGTCCCGCATCCGACGTCGGCAAGCGATGCACCGTCCGCGACGTGGCGCCGCACGAACGCGACCCAATCCGCGTACGGGGCATCTTTCATCAACTCATCGTATACGTAGGCGAACCCTTCGTACGTCATTAGCCGACTTCCACGTCGACGTGCGGCGCGTCAGCCCATAATTTTTCGAGGTTGTAGTAGTCACGGTCGTCACGGTGGAAGATGTGGACGACGACGTTTTCAAGGTCAGCGAGCACCCAACGTGCCGAGTCCATGCCTTCGAATTTTTTAAGCGGCAAATCGTTCTCGCCCGCCACGTCTTTGATTTCACGTGCGATCGCTTCGACTTGCTTCTCTGAGTTACCGTGGCAGATGACGAAATAATCGGCGATCGGTGAGATACCTTCCATGTCGAGGACGACGATGTCTTCCCCACGTTTATCGTCAACAGCTTTTACAATCAATTCAAGTTCTTCTTTTACAGTCATATAGACCCTCCTAAGGTGTGTTCAAATAATAGTTATATGTCGTAATCGTCTGCGGGAAAATCCGCACCGACTTCTTCAATAAATAGTTAATCGTATGGCGCAGTGTCGCGACGACGGCCGCTTCAAGTGAAACGTCTGCCAAATCGCGCAACACGTCGACACCGGGATACCGACGATTCGGTTCAATCGCATCCGCGACAAATAAAATTTGATCGAGGCGCGACATGCCTGGTTCGCCGGTCGTATGGTTTTTGATGGCCGATATGACTTCAGCGTCGAGGTCGTAGGCGCGGTCTAACAAGACCGCTCCGACCGGCGCATGAAGCAGTTCGTCATCAAACTCGAGCAACAACGGGTCGAGATGCTCGTCTAAGACGATTTGACGCATCTCGTCACGGTCATGGTACTTCGCATAATCGTGCAACATTGCCGCGAGCCGGGCCTGGTCTACGTCTTCTCCATACGTTCGGGCGAGACGTTCTGCCGTCTCGACAACACCAAGGGTATGGATGTACCGTTTCTCAGGCAACGTTCGTTCAATCAATGCCTGTGCCTGTTCATACGTCATACAAATCGTGCTCCTTGATATAAGTTTCGACTTCACACGGGACGAGATACGTGATTGACTTGTTCCGCTTCGCCCGTTCCCGAATGTCGGTCGACGAGATCTCAAGCTGCGGCATGTCAATCGTACGGACGTCAGCTCGGCTCGGGATCCGGTAGCGACTTCCGGGCCGTGCGACCGCACCGAACGTCACGAGCGTAGTCAGCGTCTCATAATCGTGCCACTTCTCGAGCGCGTCGAGTGAATCGGCTCCAATCAAGAAGAAGAACGTGTCATCCGGATACTTCTCCCGCAACCGTTTCATCGTCTCGACCGTGTAGGACGGTTCAGCTCGTTCGAACTCGATCAAGTTAAGCCTAAAATTCGGGTGACCGGAGATGGCCCGCCGCGTCATCTCGATCCGGTCGTCCGCCCGGCTGAACCCGGCCTTATGGGGCGGGATCGCTGCCGGTAAGAACCAGACCTCGTCGAGCTCGAGTTGTTCTCTCGCCTGCTCGGCGATCAACAGATGACCGAGATGAGGCGGGTCGAACGTGCCCCCCATCAGCCCGATGCGACTCATGGAAGCTTGATTTGGCGATTCTCTTTCTCTTTCGCCTGTTTGTACAAGACGATGACTTTTCCAATGACTTGAACGACTTCTGCCTTCGTTCCTTCAGCCAACTCTCCAGCCACGTCTTTCGGCGTGTCGAGACAGTTTTGAAGAACTTGGACTTTTAACAGTTCACGCTTTTCGAGCGCATCGCCGATGTCTTTGCACATCGCTTCACTGACGCCGTTTTTTCCGACTTGGTAGATGGCCGAGAGGTTGTGTGCCTCGGCGCGTAAAAATCGCTTCTGTTTACCTGATAACATTATTTTTATTCCTCCAATAAGCTTTCAATTAACTTCATTCCGACAATTTGATCCGGTTTCACACCTGTCCAGCGTTCGAACGCCAACGCTCCCTGCCCGACGAACATGGCAGTCCCGTTCACGGTTTTACCGCCTCGGATTGTGGCGTCGCTTAAAAACGGTGTGACGAGTGGACGATATATGATATCACAAATGACGGTGTTTTGTCGTAATCCATTTAACGGAAGCGGGGATTGTACCCCATCCATGCCGACCGATGTCGTTTGGATGATGACGTCGTAGCAGGCGACGTCGACATCACCGAGCGGTTGTGACTCGATGCCGAACGTCTTCGCGAGACGCTCGGCCCGGTCGATCGTCCGGTTCGTGACCGTGACGTTTCGGGTCGGCAACGCGCTGATGATCCCGCGGGCCGCTCCACCCGCCCCGATGACGAGCACACGACCAGACCAGTCAGTGTACGGGTCGAGTGCGGTCACAAGACCGACGCCGTCCGTGTTCGCCCCGATCAAACGGCCGTCCCGCTTATAGACGGTGTTGACGGCACCGGCCGACTTGGCTGAGTCCTCCAAGTCGTCTAACAACGGGATGACCGCTTCCTTGTACGGGATCGTGACGTTGAACCCGTCATAGTCCCCATCCCGCATCGCCTGAAACAACGGGGCGAGCTCGTCCGCTGTAACGTCGAGCGCGTCATACCGCCCGAAAAGCCCAGACGCTCTCAGCCACTGCTCGTGCAGGGAGGGAGAGAGCGAATGAGCGATTGGGTGACCGATGACGGCCAGTCTCATACGAGCGCCTCGCGTAATGTGACGACGACTCCTTTTGGTGCCCAAGCGGCAATCCGTCCACCTTTTCCGTGGATGGCGACCCAACCGAGTCCGCTAAAGACGATATCCGTCTTGACGCCGTCACGGAGACTAAATTCATGACGCACGAGCGGCGGCAACAATTGCAACGTCTTCTCGTTCGGCGGGTTAAGCATTTTGCCGATATGGTTTTCATAAAGCTCATCTGCTTTGTCGAGCTTCGTCCGGTGTGTCTTCAACTCGTTCGACATGTAGACGACGAATGAACGCTTATTGCCTTCCAGGTAATCGAGACGAGCCAGACCACCAAAGAAGAGTGTTTGCTGCGGGTTCAATTGGAACACGTGCGGCTTGATCTCTTTTTTAGGTGTGATCGTCTTCAAATCGCGCGCGTCGACGTAATGCGCCATTTGATGGCGGTTGATGATCCCTGGCGTATCGTACAGGTTCGCATCATCGTCGAGCGGGACGTCGATCAAGTCGAGCGTCGTTCCCGGGAAATGACTGACGGTGATGATCGCTTCATCTTCAGCACCGAAGCGCTTGATGATTTGGTTGATGAGTGTCGATTTCCCGACATTCGTACAACCGACGACGTAGACGTCTTTCCCTTTGCGATAGTACTCGATCTTCTCTGCTAGTTCGTCGATACCGTGACCTTTTTTAGCGCTGATCAAATGGACATCAACCGGCGTCAAACCAAGTTCTTTCGCCTCGGTCTTCATCCAGTTGGCCATTCGGTTCGGGTTGACCGACTTCGGCAGTAGATCGACTTTGTTCCCGACTAACAAGACATCGTTCGATCCGACCGAACGTTGAAGTCCCGGAAGCCAGCTTCCGTTGAAATCAAAAATATCGACGATTTTGATGACGAGCGCTTCTTTGGCGCTGATCCCGTTCAAGATGCGCAAGAAATCATCGTCCGTCAATTCGACGTCTTGAATTTGGTTGTAATGCTTCAATTTGAAGCAGCGTTGGCATATGACAATCTCGCGATCCAGTGCCGATTTTGGTGCATAACCGACTGCTGTCGGGTCTTCTGTTTGAATGAGAACGCCGCAACCGGCGCAATAACGTTTCGTTTCTTCCATATTCGTATGTGCTGTCCTTTAAGTTTCCTCTTCTTCATTCTTCGTAGCGCCTCGCCGCTACTCCTGAAGCGTTAATTCCGACGTCTTACGCGCCGTACAAGACAGCCTCCTTCTTCCTATGCGTTCGAGGCCCTTATTTATCTTTTTTATGTGAATCTTCTGAACGTGAGTGCATCGCCTCGCCGATTTTTTCAGCGACGGCCACTTTAGCCCGCTTCGCATCGACTGCGATTTCCTCCACTTTTTTCGTGATCAACACGTACTTCCCGCGACGCTTCATATGCGCGAACACGACTTTCTCAAGCATGCGATTGAACTTCGTGACGAGACCGTCCGTCTTGACGACAGGCTGCACGTGAACGACGTGAATACCTGCCATATTGGCTCCGAGCACGTCGGTGAAGATTTGATCGCCTAAGAAAATCGCTTCTTTGGTTGAATAGCCGTACTTGGCAAGTGCTTGCTTGAACCCAGACGGCAACGGTTTTTTCGCACGCGCCACATAATGAAGACCGAGCGGTTCCGTAAACGTGCGCACGCGGTTCTCGTTATTATTCGAGACGACGATGACATCGAGTCCATGTGATTTCACTTTCTCGAGCCATAGCAAAAGAAGCTCAGGTGCGTGCGGGACGTCCCAGGCCACGAGTGTATTATCAAGGTCCGTCAAAATGACGCGGACACCACGGTCTTTCAAGTCTTCAAGGTCGATGTCAAATACTGACGCGACGAACTGTTTCGGATAAAGTCGATTAAACACGTTTGTATTCCTCCAATTAGCTAAAGCGATTCAACAGCTTATACAAGTATTGATATCCCTTCTATGTTATACGAAAACCGGCCAAACGACTAGTGTCTCGTTTGACCGGCCAGAAAATTGTTGTCTATTCACTTACCAGTCACGCGTTCGATTGAATCGAACCGATGACTTCACCGAGCCGGACCGGACCGATTTTCGCCGGGTCGATGACGACACGATCTTTCTCAAAACAGAGGATGACGGTCGAGCCGAACGAGAAGTAACCGACCTCGGCCCCTTTATCGACGCGTTCGCCGTCATGGGTCCATTCGATTGTATTGACGTTCAAAGCGCCGACCATGATGTGCTCGTAACGTCCGGCCACACTCTCAAAGCGCGTGACACGACGATAGTTACGTGACAATGGGCGGACCGTTTCCGTCAAACCGAGTTCATTCACCGGCGCCGAACGGTCGCCGAGCTCGTAATGACTGAGCACTCGGCCTGCGAGCGGGACATGGACACGGTGGTAGTCACGCGGGCTCAAGTAGAGCACGCAAACCGTCCCGCCGGCATACCGTCTCGCCTCTGACTGTGAACCGAGCATCTCGGCGAGCGTATACGACTGCCCCTTCACTTCAAACCGACTCTCGTCTGTTATGGCGGACACGATTGACAATTGTCCGTCGCACGGTGATACGACCGTGTCCGTGTTTGCATCAATCGGGCGCGCCCCGTCTTTCAAGTGGCGCGTGAAAAAGGCGTGCAGACTCGGATAGGCGTCGATCGGCTCTGCCGCTTCAGCGATATCGATTTGATACGTTTTCGCGAACGACGGGATGAACGTGCGGCTCGCCTTCGACTCGGCGAACTGACGGAGCCGCTTGGAGATGAACGGTGTCGCATTCAATTCAAACAACGTCTGATACAAGCGGCTTTTGATCACTGTGCGGCCTCCTCGTTTTTAAAGAACGTTTCGTATTGTTGTTCCGAGACGGCCCCTTCGACACGACCCGTTTCTTGACCGTCTTTAAAACGAATCATCGTTGGTGTTCCGTTAATGCCATAAGTCGTCCAGACGTCATGATCGGCCAAGTTGATCGAGACGGCGTCATACTCCTCGATGAGTGGTTCGACATACGGTTTGACTTGCTCACAATATTCGCAACCTGTCTGCCAGAAGTAGACGACGACCTCTTCTTCTTCGTCAATTTTCTGTTCGAGCTCGTCCGCTGACACGGCGTTGACGCCGGTCTCTTCATTCGCATTATTCAAGAAGAATAAAAGCGCGATCCCGATCACGATGATGGCACCGATGATGGCGAACGTAATGAAGTTGGCGCGTTTGGCACTGTTTTTCATGGTCGATCCCTCCTAAATGTGTATAAAAAGAACTGACTCGGATATGAGCCAGTTTGGTTGTGGACGTCTTACTTTTCTTGGGCGACGTCGTTGATTCCCATGTCTTGGTTAAGCGTATCCAAGAACGCGATAAAGATTGTGATGACCACGCCAAAGGCTGTTGCGAGCACCGCATTGAACGTCACGCCATCGACAGCTGAAATGATAAAGACTGCTGTATTCGAAAGCAAGATCGCCCAGAACAATGTGACTAAGTAACGCATCGAAAGTCCCCTCCATCTCACAGATGATTCATAAAATTCCATACGGCAATAGTATATCATTGTTGCCGTACAATATGCGACCTCGATTGTATATTCTTTCCGTCGAAACGTGAAATATGGTACGGTCAGAGAAATAGTACACAATGTAGAAAAGAGGATGACTTATGTCACGTTATTTAATCGCAGTCGATTTAGACGGTACGTTGTTACGAGATGACAAGACGATCAGCGAACGGAACATCCGCGCTCTTCAAGCGGCTCGTGATGCCGGCCATGAAGTCATGATCGCAACAGGACGGCCCCATCGCCACTCGATCATGTATTATGAACAACTCGGCTTGACGACGCCTTTGATCAATTTCAACGGAGCGCTCGTCCATCACCCGAAAGATACGTCCTACGCGGTCACACACCGTCCGATCCCACTTAAAACAGCACACGACATCATCGAAGAAGTATCGGAGACGAAAGCACACAACATCGTCGTCGAAGTGACCGACCACGTCTATTTCCATAAAGATCCGCAAGAATTTTACGGTCCTTACGCCGAACGGGCACTCAGCGTCACGTCTGGTGACTTGCTCAAGCACTTGCAAGACGAGCCGACGTCGCTTTTGATCCACGCGACGAAAGAACACGTCGACAACGTCCGGGCCAGCTTGAACAAAGTGCACGCCGAAGCCGTCTTGAACCGTCAATGGCGCATGCCCGAGCACATGATCGAAGTAATGAGCCAAAATACATCGAAGGCGCTCGGCCTTCGCGAAGTATCGAAGCACTTGAACATCAGCCGTGAGAACATCATCGCTTTCGGCGATGAAGAGAACGACCTCGAAATGCTCGACTACGTTGGCACGGGCGTCGCGATGGGCAACGCCATCAGCCAGCTCAAAGTCGTCGCTAACGAAGTGACCGCTTCGAACATGGATGACGGCATCGCCATCTACCTCGAAGAAAAATTTGGCATCAAGTCATAACCAAGACACCGACTAATCCACAGTCGGTGTTTTTTGTGTTCGATCTCCACATATGATTAAATAAAACGCAATAAATATTCGTCAAAAATCTTGGCCATGACTTTCGGTGTGTTTGCTAAGTACACATTGATTTGTTCAGCATTCGAATCACCTGGATCATCATGTCCCTCATCTGTCGGAAAGTCAGAGATTCCTTTGATAATGATACATTCGACGTCATTTTTCTTGCAGATATATGCGATTGCACCCGCTTCCGTATCCGCGATGGTGATTTCATGCTCCTTAAGCTCTAAATAATCCTTCCACATCACAACTGCTCGATCGGCGGTGGCGATTGTCCCGGTCAAATAATCATTTCCGTAATTTGCTAGTGCAATCTCGACGACGAAAGATTGTTTAATCAAAGGTTCCACCTCTTTGACTGTACAATCATATTGAACGGCTCGATGAGGTACAAGGATATCCAAATTACTGAACGTATCATCGATTCCGGCACACGTTCCAGCAACGATCACTTTCGTTAGATTGAAGCGAGACATCATATACTGATTGCCGCCAACACCGTTTGCTTTCCTGACACCGGTACTGTAAAAGATGAGTTCAACGTCGTCAAACATCCTCGTGAAATAATCGCCATAAGGATAACTGGCGCGTTCGTGGTCTTTGACGTCAAAATAATTCAATGTCGCTTCGTATTCCCACTTCGTCGCAATACTGACTCCAATCATCATTGATTCACCCCATAACTAGTTTGTTGCTCTCCTATATAATAAACCCCGCTGAGTGTTCAGCGGGGGTTTGTTTAGCGTCGGAACGCCCCTTCAACGTCTTCAGTCGGAACGACGTTAATAAAGACGTGTGAATCGGCATCTTTGCAGATACGTGTGATCTCACGCACTTCGTGGCGTTGGGCGACCATCATAAGCGTCGCTTTCTCGACTTTCGAATACGTACCGATCGACGGCATGAGTGTGATGCCGCGGAACACGTGTTGGTGCAACTCTTGCGTCACTTCGTCCGGATGATTCGTGACGATGAAGAGCGTCTGCCGCTGTGTATTCGTGTAAATCTCATCGATGACTTTCGACGTCACGTACAAGAAGACGATCGTATACAGCGCCGTCGGCCATCCGAACAAAGCACCGGCCCCAAGCGCGATCATCATGTTCATGAGGAACAAGTAGACGCCGACCGAGTTGTTCGTGAACTTCGCTAGGATGAGGGCGACGATATCAAACCCTCCGGTCGAGGCACCGAACCGAATCGTGATGCCTGACCCGATGGCGAGCAAGACCCCGCCGAAGACGGCGTTCAACAGCGGGTCGTCCGAGAGGAGAGGCGTTTGCGGAAGTACGCGAATGAACAAGGTGACCGAGGCGACGCTGATCAACGTATGGATCATCATGTTCTTTCCGAGCATAAAATAACTGACGATCAAGAGCGGTATGTTCAAGATGAAGAACCAAATGCCTTCACCGAGCTCAAACGGCGTACCGGCAAATAAGGTCGTGAAAATTTGGGCCAAGCCCGTAAACCCAGTCGAGTAAACCCCCGCCGGGATTAAGAATAATGTCATGGATAATGCGACGAACACTCCCCCGATGATCGAAACGATCCCGATGCGCGCGTGTTCTTTAACGGATTCCGTCAAGTTCTGTCTCCCCTTTCAAAATTAGCTAAGCATCAAGATAACATACATTCAAAGCCATGCCTACAACAAAAATACTGCGATGTGCCCACCTGTATCACAAAAAAACAAGCCGGCCGAAGCCGACTTGTTGACCTGATACGTTTGGTTACGCTTTCACTGTCTCGATTGTCACTGAATCATTCGCTGGAACCGTTACCGCGTTTCCGTACACACGAATCGTAACGTCCGTTCCATTTGTCTGTTTGATCGTCACTTGTTCACGCGTCGATGTGACCGTCAAGTGATGGCCGCGCCAGAGCACGTTGAACGAGTAACCGTCCCAATCTTTCGGGATCATCGGGCTGAACGTGAGTTCGGTCTCGAGGGCGCGCATTCCTGCGAAGCCGTGGACGATTGCCATCCACGAACCGACCATCGATGTGATGTGAAGACCGTCTTCTGTATCGTTGTTGTAGTTATCAAGGTCGAGTCGGGCTGAGCGTTGGTACAGCTCGACCGCTTTGTCTTCATAACCGACTTCAGCTGCCACGATCGAGTAGACACAAGGCGACAAGCTCGACTCATGCACCGTGCGCGGCTCATAGAAGTCGAAGTTCGCACGTTTTTGCTCGAGCGTGAAGCGGTCGCTGAACGTGTACAGGCCTTGGAGCACGTCCGCCTGCTTGATAAAGTTCGAGCGGAGGATGCGGTCCCATGACCAATTTTGGTTAAGTGGCAAGTGTTTCGGATCGAGGTCTTTCACTAAGATCTGTTCTTTATCCATGAACCCGTCTTGCTGCATAAACACGTCCGGGACGAGGTCGTCTTTCGGATAGTACATCTTCGTTTGGATATCAGCCCACTTCGCGAGTTCCGCATCCGTCAAGTTGAGCGTTGCTGTCAACTCGTCGAGTCGTGCCGGTTCTGCTTCTTTCAAGTAGTTGTACACTTCTTGCGTGTACTCGAGCGTCCAAGCGGCGATCAAGTTCGTGTACCAGTTGTTGTTGACGTTGTTGTCGTATTCGTTCGGACCTGTGACGCCTAGGATCATGTACACGTCTTTGTGTGGTACAAAGTTGACGCGGCTAGCCCAGTAACGCGAGATCTCGACCAATACTTCAAGTCCGTATTGACCTAGGTACGACTTGTCGCCCGTGAAGTTCGTGTAGTTAAAGATCGCATGGGCGATCGCACCGTTCCGGTGAATCTCTTCATGGGTGATCTCCCACTCGTTGTGGCACTCTTCCCCGTTCATCGTCACCATCGGATACAAGGCGCCCTTCATCCCGACGTTTTTGACCGAGTTCTCTTTCGCTTGCGGCAATTGATTATGACGATATTTGAGCAAGTTCCACGACACTTCTGGCTTCGTCGTCGCTAAGTAGAAGTGGAGGCAATACGCTTCCGTGTCCCAATACGTGGCGCCACCGTACTTCTCGCCCGTGAACCCTTTCGGTCCGATGTTGAGACGTGAGTCTTCACCCGTATACGTTTGATACATGTTAAAGATGTTGAAACGGATGCCTTGTTGCGCTTCCGCGTCGCCGTCGATGCGGACGTCCGCGTTTTCCCAACGGGCGAGCCAAGCTTCCATCTGTTCCGCCAAGAGCGTCTCGAACCCTTTCTCGAACGCGGCTTCGACGCGCTGCATGCCGACTCCTTGCAAATTGTCAATTTCATGGTCACGGTTCGTGACGACCGAGACGTACTTGTACGCCGTTGCCGTCTCACCCGCTGCCGCTTTGACCGTGAAACGGTTAGCGACGTAGAGGTCGGTCGCATCGAGCACTTCACAGCGTGCACCTTCGACGTCAGCAATCATCGACGCCGTGACGTGCCAATCAAGTTTCTTCGTTTTTGTCGTGACGAAACCGAACCGTTCTTCGACGCCGTGTTCGACCGGCAACCAGAATTTCTCATCGTAGTTCGAGTCTTCGTTGACGACGTCCCCGTCTAGATAAGGAGTGAATTCGATTTTCGCTTCATAGTTCACCGGCGTGACGTTGTAGCGAATCGCCAAAATCTCTTTGTCGACGATCGAGAAGAAGCGGACGACTTCGACGTTCGTCTCCTCGGATCCGTTCACGAGCGTGAACGTCCGCGTGAGGACACCGCGCTGCATATCGAGTTCGCGTGTGAAGCCTTTGACTTCCCACTTCGCCAAGTCGACAGGCGTCCCGTTGATGGCGACACGCAGGCCGGCCACGTTCGTCGCGTTCAATACTTTGGCGAAGTATTCCGGATATCCGTTCTTCCACCAACCGACACGCGTTTTGTCGGGATAGTAGACGCCCGCCACGTAAAATCCTTGGTGCGTATCATTTGAATAATCTTCTTCAAAGTTCCCGCGCATCCCCATGTGCCCGTTACCGAGCGAGGTGATCGATTCTGCGAGACGGTTCTCGTTCGGGTGAAGCCCTTCTTCCGTTACTTTCCATTCGTCGACTGCAAACAATCGTTTCATCTGTCTGCCACTCCTTTTTCTCTACAAGGCTACTTGTCAGTAGACAACCAAATCGTGCAACCGCTTGTCTATGAAAGCGCTGTATTTTAATCTCACCTCTCATTTTACACGACTATACAGATAATGCAATCGTTTGCATAAAAGTTTTTCTTTCTTTTTTTCGTCACTTTTGGAACGAAAAAAAACCTACTCTGGCTCATTGATCCAGAGTAGGTACATCTGTATCACACGTCTGAATCGCGACCGAAGGCGGCGTTCGCTTCATGACCTTCAAAGGCCGGGTTGTCGCCATCATTGAATCCGGTATCGGGCTCATCGAGAATGAGGGCATACCCCCCGTCCATAATATCCCCGTACGCTTTGTTGACGTCGTCATCAGCCAAACCGAGATCGAGGAGCGCCCGTTTCACTTCCTGCTCTCCTTCGGCGACGCCCGCGAACTTCTGCATCCAAGAAGCGTTCGCTTCCTCGATTTTCGCGTCAGTGTTCCGTTTGACGAGCGACACGTTGTCCTTGTCTCTCGTGACGACGTAAAGGTCTTTCTCGTCGTACCCGTCTTGGCTCAGTTGATCAATCTTTGAGACGAGTGCCGCCTCGTCTTTGTACGTATCAACAAATCGTTTGTTACTCATCATTTATCATCCTTTCTAGATGTTGGATTGTCCTCGATCGTGATCTTGCCTTGTCCCACTTGCCTAATATCGATCTCTTCTTTACGGAGCGTCTCGGTGACCGTCTTCGTATCTTCATCCACTTGCTTGCGGACGATGATCTCTTCGACTACGACCGGACGCTTGACGATGAAGGCGCGTTCTTCGATGACTTGAATACGTAGCTGGTCCCCTTCGTCAATTGTCCGGATGCCGGGTTTGTCGAAGTCGTAGTCTTCAATCACATCTTCAGAACCAGCATGGCGCTCTACATGTAAGTGTTCCCTCCGAACAGGTACTTCAATCGTCTGTTCGGTCTCTGTTACATGCTTGTCGATGACGAGTTCCCCTGTCTGCACCGTTTCTTTTTCAACCGCGAGTCGCTCCTCGTGCAGTTCAAGCGTCTGTTCTTCGTGCTCCTTGGAAGAGGCGCGCGGCAATCGTTTAATGTCCGCCATCTCCTCGTTTTGATCCGCGTCGACATAAAGGAACAACCGCCCTCGCTCGACTTCACCCACGAATCGTTCCCGCTGCTCGCGCGTCAACCGCATACTGCCGAGCCAGCGCTCAATCGGCCGTTCGCTTGACGTGACGAGAGACGCCACCGTATCCGGCTCATCCGCGACGAGTACGTATAGTTTTGAATGGCGTCGGATGGCGTCAGCCGTCTCAGTTCGTTTGACGAAGACATACATGTCTTCTTCTTTATATCCTTCTTGCTTCAAATCGACCGTCCGCTTGAGCAACACCTCGGGCTGGTCAAATACTTCAGAGATGATGGCATGTTTCATAACATTCGTTCCTCCTGTAAGATGGATTGGCGAAAAAAAGGATGGTCCCTCAGAGAGAGCCATCCTTGTCGAGGTGCTTGGTCATCCAATTAGATCCGGTCGCGCTCATCACGGCGCGTATGGTCAGCGTCATGTTTCCGATGACTGTTTTCGCCTTCGATATGGGCTTCTTCTTTACGAAGCGTCTCGCGTACCGTCTCTGTATCTTTCACTTTGTCTGTGCCGACGACGATTTCTTCGGCCACGACGTCTTTCTTCGTGACGTCGACGCGCTCTTCTGTGACTGGCACACGAATCTCGTCGCGGTCTGTCGTCGCATCGAACGAATGTCCCGTCGTTTCACGGTCTCCGTCGACTTGACGTCGTTCGACGTACACTTCGTCACGCTCGACTTCGACGTCGACCCGTTCTTCGTGCTCAACGACTTCTTTTTCGACTCGGACTTCACCGGTCTGAACGCGTTCTTTATTGATTTGGAGACGCTCTTCGTGTAGTTGAAGTTTTTGCTCGTCCGTCAAATCGGTGCGGTTGCGAATGTCCTCGTCCATGTCATGGTGACGCGTCGAATCATGATTCGTTCCCGTCGCGTCAAGCCCAGTGCCGGCTGCCCCGACACCTGTTCCTGCCGCTGTTAGCGGGTCACGTGCCGTCATGTTTCCAGCCTCGTTCCCTTCAGAACCATAGCCGGCTGACGTGCGACCGCCTTCGAACGTGTCGTTGCGACCGTTGTCCAAGACGCCGTCGTCTGTATCTAATAATAGGACGAAGCCGCCGTTTTCGATATCTTGATGGTGGCGTGCCGTCTCTTCTTCTGAGAAGCCGAGTTTATCAAACGTATGGCGCACTTCATCGCCGCCGTCTGCGACTCCAAAGAAGCGATCGAGCCACGATGCTTTCGTTTCTTTTACTTCTGCGTCCGTTTCGCCACGAACCATCGAAAGGTTCGATTTATCTTTTACAACAACGTACAGGTCGTCCTCGCGGTGTCCCGCCGCGCGAAGTTCATCAATTTTCGAAACAAGCTCTGCTTCTTGATAGTAAGTCCCTACGTAACGTTTGTTATCCATGATTGTATCTCCCTTTCAAATTCTATATTTTTTGGTTATTGGCCGGGCTGCTCTATTGTGATTTGCTGTTCTGCCGGTAGTATAAGTGTTCCCTCGGACTTTGTTTTCAACCGCTTCTCGCACAACTGTAATCTGTTTGTAACGCCAGGACTTTTGTCGGATTGAACGTTCTTCCTTTATATGCATCGGAATCCGCACAAAAAAACCTTCCGCACGAAAACGGAAGGTTTCAACTCATTCAGCCGCATGGCTATTCTTTTTTTGACCACAAGACTGGCGGACGACTAGATAGTGCGGGACGATGACACGTTTCCCATACGGTGGTGCACTATCGCCGATTTGTTCGATCAGGCAGTTCGTCGCCTCGAAACCGAGACCGAAGATGTTGATCTCGACTGACGTGAGCGGCGGATTCGAATGCTCAGCGATATAAACGTTGTTGAAACTTACGACAGCGACGTCTTCAGGGATTTTTAGACCCATTTCACTGAGCGTGCTGATGACACCGAGCGCCATCATATCATCACTGACGACGACAGCCGTCGGTGGCTCATCGACGTGAAGCAACTCCCGGACCGCTTTAGCGCCGCCTTTCGTCATGAACTCGGCACGGGCGATGTAGTCTTCCCGTACCGGGATCCCGGCTTCCATAAGCGCCGTCGCGTACCCGTTGCGACGGTCTTGCGTGACGGCCAATTTATCCGATCCGCCGATGAAGGCGATGCGGCGGTGGCCGAGGTTGTACAAGTGCTTCGTCACTTCACGGCCAGCCAAGTAGTTGTCCGTATCGACGTACGTGATCGACGAGGCGTCCCCGAACGGCTTCCCGACGACGACGAACGGGAACTTCGTCTGGCGCAAATATTGGACGACTTTATCGTCTTCGCGTGAATACAGGACGATGACACCGTCGACCCGGCGACCTTGGACCATCTCGATGACACCCGATAGCACTTCTTCTTCGGTCACACCAGTCGTCATGTACAACGAATAACCGTTTTGATGGGCTTTCGTACTGATTCCGCGCAACACTTCCGGGAAGAACGGATTTTGGAGTATTTTCGTCGCCGCGCTCGGCATGACAAGACCAATCGATTGTGTCGAGCGGTTGGCGAGACTTCTTGCATGGATGTTCGGATGGTACCCGAGTTCTTCCATCGAACTACGAACACGTTCTTTCGTTTTCTGGCTAATTCGCGGACTGTTGGCGATGACGCGGGACACTGTCGACGGTGCGACGTTGGCGTGCTTGGCGACATCTTTGATCGTGATTTGCATGGTGCTCCCCCTTGCTTCCGTTAATTCATTGTTCCCTGCGACAGGGTATTCAGCTCACGCTCTTGCGGCGCTTCCACATGACCAGACCCGTCAAGAACAGCGGAATCGCGACGACGAGCAGACCAATCGTCCACATGTTCACTTCCGATTCTTCGACGACATAGGCGTTGGCGCTTTCGCCAGCGAGCTTGATGGTGAACGTGCCACGTTTTTCCGTGACAAGTTGTGAGAACAAGAGACCGCGGAGCCGTTGATTTTCACCGACTTCGCTTACCTCGAATTCAATCTCTGTATCCTCATCGTTCATATTGATGGCGTACAAGGCGACCTCATCGCCCTCGCGACGCTCGAACACGGCCATGCCGTCTTTCGATGCAATCATCCGTTGCTCTCCAGTGGCGAAGACGGGATAGTCTTCCCGCATCCGGTTCATCGTCGCGACGTATTCATGTAACTCTTCATTCCCTGGGAAATCCGTCATCACCCGGTTGGCCGGATCGGCCCCACCGGTTTGCGCGTTTTCTGTCCCTTGGAATAAAATCGGCATACCAGGCGACGCATAGAGCGTGAACAGTGCTAGGCGAAGTCGCCGTTCTGCCGACTCGGCTCCACCAAGTCCAGCGACGTGCATGAACCGCTCGACATCATGGTTGTCTAGGAACGTCGCCATTTGGTTCGGATCGTTGAAAAACGTCTCAGCGTAGCTTGCAGCCACATCGATTTCGTCGACGTTGGCGTGCTTTTGCGTCATCGTCTTCGAGACGCGATCATAGAACGTAAAGTTTGTGACGCTGTTAAATCCTAAATCGTCGTACTCAGCGACGTATTGTGGATTCGGGTCGAACACTTCGGCCAACAAGTAAAAGTCAGGGTCGACCGCCCGCACCGCTTCGACAAAATCTTTCCAAAACGGTTTGTCGACGTGGCGGACCGTATCGAGTCGATAGCCATCGATGCCGGTCTCTTCAATCCAATAGGTAGCGGCGTCGATCAAATAGTCTTTCACTTCCGGGTCTTCCGTTTTAAAGTCCGGCAAGTCGAACAACCAGTGCGTCTCGACTTGCTCTTGGTCTTGCCAAAGCACGATCGGCAACTCGTCATGGAACCAGTCCGGTCGTTCCTCGACCCACGGATGTTTCGGACCGACATGGTTGACGACGAAGTCAAGAATGACTTTCATATCGCGCTTATGCGCCTCATCGACGAGTTCTTGCAAATCTTCTTTCGTCCCAAACTGGGGATCGATGTCATAAAAATCTTTGATCCAGTAGCCGTGGTACCCGTCCGGCATGTTCTGAAACACCGGCGTCAACCAAATCGACGTAAATCCGAGCGACTCGATGTAGTCGAGCTTCTCGATTACACCTTGAATGTCGCCTCCGTGAAACGCTTTTGGATCATTCTTGTCGACTTGGTCGTTGTTGTCAGGATTCCCGTCAACGAAACGGTCGACCATAATAAAGTACATGCGTTCTTGTTCCCATGTTGCTGCTTCTTTCGCTCCGACGATTGTAGGAAACAAAAGAAGCGACAGGAGAACGAGCACGACGCCTCGCCTCATATCGCTTCCCCCTTTTTGAGTATTAACCTTTCGTACCACCCGCAGTGAGACCGGAGACGAAGTAACGTTGGAATATGAAGAACAAGAGGACGATCGGGAGGGCCGAAAGGACGGCTCCTGCCGCGAACAACGTAAAGTTGTTGTCGAATTGTCGCGAGATCATATTGTAAAGTCCAACCGCTAGCGTCTGCTTCTCAGGAGTACGAAGGACGAGCGATGCCAAGATGAAGTCGTTGAACGGGCCCATGAAGTTGAACAAGGCGATCGTTGCGACAATTGGCTTCGCGAGCGGCAAAATGATTTGCCAGAAGATACGGAGGTGACCGGCACCATCCATCCGAGCAGCCTCATCGAGCTCCTTCGGAATCGTATCGAAGTAACCTTTCGCCAGGTACGTGTTCATCGGAATCGCCCCACCGGCGTACAGCAAGATCAGCGCTGTATGCGTATCAAGAAGGCCGAGCATGTTGAGTAACACAAAAATCGCGATGATGGCAACGAATTGCGGGACCATCTGCAAGACGAGGAACAAGATGAGCGAGTTCTTCCGTCCGACGAAACGGTAACGCGAGAACACATAACCAGTAATCGTAACTAAAATTACAGCGAGCGCCATCGTGATGAAAGCGATCTTCAATGTGTTCACATACCATAAACTATAATCCGAAATTGTTAGATCAAACAAGTTTTTATAGTGAATGAGCGTTGGGTTTGATGGGATGATCGTTGACGTGATCGTACGACCCGGGTTAAATGACGTTCCTACTACCCAAAGCATCGGATAGAGAATAATGATCGACGCAAGCGTCAAGATGACATAAGAGAACGCCAAATTGATTCGTTTTTGTTTTTTCATATCAGACCATATCCTCGTCTTTGAAAGATTTTGTCCGACGGAACTGGATGACGGCTAGTGTCATGATGAAGAATGACAAGATGAGCGTGATCGCAGCCGCAAGTCCGTATTGCGGGTTAGCCCCGAGCGACAATTTGTAAATCCATGAAATCAAGATGTCGGTACCACCGGCAGTTTGTCCTGGGACAGCCGGCCCACCACCGTTGAAGAGATAGATGATGTTAAAGTTGTTAAAGTTGAACGTGAACTGCGTGATGAGAATCGGTGCTGTTGCGAACAAGAGCATCGGCAATGTGATCAGACGGAACTTATCAAAGATGTTCGCGCCGTCAATCGTCGCAGCTTCATATAAGTCACCCGGAATCGACTGCAAGACACCGGTCATGAGCGTCATGATGAACGGGAAACCGAGCCACCATTGAATCAAGATGAGCGCACTACGTGTCGCTGTCGGGTCGGTCATCCAGCTAATCGGATCGAGACCGAAGGCCGGCAGGATTGTCGTATTGAACACACCGAACGACTCGTTGAACATCGAGCGGAAAATCAAGATCGTGATGAACGCTGGTACGGCCCATGACAAGATCAAGATTGAACGGAACAAGCGACGGAACCGAAGTCCTTCTTGGTTTAACAGAACGGCAAGGAAAATCCCGATTGCGATGACACCTACCGTCGAAGCGACCGTCCAGACGAGCGTCCAACCGAGAACGCCGACGAACGTGTCGCGCCAAATGTCGATTTCAAAGATGCGCGTAAAGTTTTCGAACCCGATCCACTCGACGAGTTTTGCCGGTGGGGCGTTGTTGTAACGATAGTTCGTGAACGCGATCAAGAACGTAAAGATCAGCGGCAACACGACTGTGAAGACGAGCAAGATGAGCGACGGGATCAACATCAAGTATGGGAATCCATGGTCGCGCAAGTTGCGAAGTTGCACTTGGAACGTTGGCACGTTTAGGTGCTGATCACGAATGCGACCGACTCGGTAAGCGTCACGAATGTTCCAAATGTAGAACGCGATACCGAAGAACAGTAAGATTATTGCGACAATACCTTCTACCATCAAGAAGATGGAGTGGTCGTTACGAGGTCCTGCTACTTCGCCAAGCGTGATCAATCCCCAAAGGCCACCACGGTCACCAGGTCCGGCGCCCGCCCCTTTGAAAAACAGATCGTAGTTTACTGCAAAATAAGACATGATGACGATAAAGAACGCGATCGCCTTCGCACGTTGGTTGTTATAGAACTGCCCTGCTCCCGGAATGATCGAGAGTAATGCGGCGTTCCGAGCATGATTGGTCGGTTTGTCCGGTCGTTGTTCCGGTGTTTTTGGGTTCGGAATTGAAGCCATCCTCAATTTCTCCTTTCAATTTGAGCAAATCAATCGAGCAAGCGTTTGCTCAATTTCAGAAAATGATGGGGAACGCCATGTGGCGTACCCCGTCATTTCACATCCTTATTGGTTGTTTGCTTGGATTTGTTGCTCGATGACTTTAACAGCATCGTCAGCTGATTTTTGTGCATCTTGCTTGCCAGTCGCTACGAGCTGAAGCGCTTGTGCCATTGGCTCCCAAACTTGTCCCATTTCAGGAATGTTAGGCATTGGGATTGCATTTGTCGCTTGATCGAATACCGCTTTCGCAACTTCGTTCGCCGTGATTGTCTCATTCGTCTCGAGTGCTGCTACCGGTGGGATCTCGTTGTATGCTTCAAACATTTTCAATGCGTTCTCTTCATTTGTAAGTTCTGCGAGGAACATTTCAGCCCACTCTTGGTTCTCAGTGTAAGCAGAGAGTGCATATGTTTTCACACCCATGAACGTCTTGATTGGCTCACCGTTCGGAAGTGTTGGCATCGCCGCCGCTCCGAGGTTGACGCCAGCATCTTCGTAACCAGCAACAGCCCAAGGTCCGTTCATAACTGTGTGTGCTTTCTTCTCAGTGAAGAGTTGGTCCATCGCTTGGCCACCAGACTCGCCGATCAATCCTTTAGGGAAGAGGCCTTCTTGGTACCATTTGCCGATGTAGTCGAATCCTTCAACTGCGCCTTCGTTGTTCAAGCCGATGTCGGTTGGGTCGAGCGCGCCGCCGTCTTCTTTGAAGACGTAACCGCCGAAGCCAGCAACTACACCGTGAGCGAAGTAGAAGTTATCCCAAAGACCGAGGAAGCCGTACTCGCCTTTATCTTTAAGATCTGTAGACAACTTGTAAAGGTCGTCCATTGAAGCAGGAGCTTCTGAAACCAAATCCTTGTTGTACATGAGGACTGGTGTTTCAACTGATTTAGGATAGCCGTAAGCTTGTCCGTCGAACATGACAGCCGATTTCGAAGCATCTGTGAATGCTTCGAGCGCACCTTCGTCAGCGAGCGGTGCCAAGTGACCTTGGTCAGCGATCGTGCCGATTTGGTCATGCGGTACGAGAACGATATCTGGACCTTTACCAGCTGGGCCGTCAAGCGCCAACTTGTCTTTTTGGTCCGTCATTTGAACTTCGACGACTTCTACTGCGACGCCGTGTTCTTCTTCAAACGCTTTCGCAACTTCTTTCGTCGTTTCCGACTTTTCAATATCTTCCCAAATTACGATTTTTTCTGGCTTGTTCTCGCTAGTAGAACCGCCTTCGTTAGTAGAACCGTTATCCGTACCGCCACCACATGCAGCAAGTGCACCGAATGCTAATACTGCTGTTGAAAGTCCTGCTACCATTTTTTTCATCTTCATGATGAAAAACCTCCCCAAGGAAATTAGTATGGTCAGATTTGCGCACACGTACTGAACGACTGATTTTAATCAACTCCGCTACGAAATCAGTCATTCAGTGAAAACGTTTGCATCCTCACCTCAATTTTTATTATACAGTTGTGTAAGCGTTTTACAAGACTTTTTTTTTCGATTTATTCTCGTAGGTATCCCATTTATCTCTTTTTTAACTTTTATACGTTCAATTGTTCAATAATTGTCGTGAACAGTGATTGACAAAATGTAAACGCTTTATTACCCTTTGCTTGAGCAAACGTTTTCGCAACTGTCATTTCTTTTCGGAACAGACAGTGTAAAATGGTTACAACTCCAATCGAGAAAGGAACGATTTCACTTGATCAAAGAAGCTATTTATCATCGCGCCATGTCCCCTTTCGTTTATAAGTACGACCGGGAAACGATCCATATTCGGTTTCATACGAAAAGAAATGATATCCAATCTGTTGACTTAATTTGGAACGACCCATACGACTGGCATTCAGAAGACCCGGCGATGTGGAACTTTGACCCGGACAAGCCGAGCTACTGGCGCACGTTCGAGACACCAATGGAACAAATCGGCCACGACGACCAGTACGACTACTGGTTCATCGCGATCAAGCCGCCGTTCCGTCGCCTCCGTTACGGGTTCCGGCTCCATGACGGCAACGAGACGGCCGTCTATACGGAAAAAGGCTGGTTCGAAGATAAACCGCTCGACGATACGGGTTATTACTTCTGTGTCCCGTTCATCAACCCGATCGACATCTTCCATGCCCCGTCATGGGTCAAGGATACGGTCTGGTATCAAATCTTCCCTGACCGGTTCGCGAACGGCGACGCGTCACTCGATCCTGAAGGGACGCTCGCCTGGAACAGCACCGAGCCAACGATCACAAACTTCTTCGGTGGCGACTTCCAAGGCATCATCGATCATATGGACCACATCGTCGAACTCGGGATCACCGGCATTTACTTCTGCCCGATCTTCAAAGCGACGACGAACCATAAATACGACACGCTCGATTATATGGAAATCGACCCGCAGTTCGGGACGAAAGAGCAGTTCAAACAATTGGTCGACTTGCTTCATGAGAACGGGATCAAAGTCATGCTCGATGCGGTGTTCAATCACGTCGGCTACAATCATCCTTGGTTCTTAGACGTCGTCGAGAACGGGCCTCATTCCGAGTATCGCGACTGGTTCTATCTCCGCGACTTCCCGATCGAGACGGCACCGAAGCCGAACTACGATACGTTCGCTTTTGAGAAGAACATGCCGAAGATCAACACCGAACACCCGGCGTTGAAAGCTTATCTATTAGATGTAGCCCGTTATTGGGTCGAAGAGTTCGGCATCGACGGTTGGCGCCTAGACGTCGCGAACGAGGTCGACCACGCGTTCTGGCGTGACTTCCGTCGCACTGTAAAAGAAGCGAATCCCGAAGCTTACATCCTCGGTGAGATTTGGCACGATGCCCAACCGTGGCTTCAAGGCGACCAGTTCGATGCGGTTATGAACTATCCGTTCACGAACGCGAGCTTAAACTACTTCGCGCTCGACCGGACGACGGCGTCGGAGTTCCGGGATGAGTTGACGCGCGTCGAGATGATGAACACGATGAACGTGAACGAAGTGACGTTCAACTTGATCGACTCTCACGACACCCCACGAGCCCTCACTCGGGCAAAAGGGCATAAAGGGAAGTTCAAACTCCTCATGACTTCGATGCTCACGTATACGGGTAGTCCATGTATTTACTATGGTGATGAGATCGGGCTCGAAGGCGAGCAAGATCCGGGCTGCCGCCGCTGCATGCCGTGGGACGAGGCCGAGGAAGACCGTGACTTGTTCCGCTTCGTCCAGAAGTTGATCCAGCTCCGCAAAGATCATCCGGTGCTCGCGAACGGCGGATCGTACCGGTTCAACCTCGTCGATGATGAAGACAACGCCCTCATCGTCGAACGGAGTTCGAAAGACGATACGTATTTGATTTACTTCAATAACTCAGATACGGTGTCTAAACTCAACCCGCTTTGGCACACAGGCGGTGCCCATGATTTACTGAACGACCGGGACGTCGACTCGCTCGAACTTGAACTCGCACCGTATAGCGCATCCATTTTGAAACTGAAATGACGACGTTTGACCACCCATTTGCGAGAATACTGAACAACTTCAAATGATTTTAAGCAGAGGAGCGTCATCCCGGATGGGATGACGCTCCTCTGCTTTCATGATTGAGTTCGCCCTTTCTACCTTGTGTTCGCGAAAACGGGGCTACCAATTATTTTAAGACACTGTCCAGAAACTCGAAAACTAATTGAACATTCTCTTCCGCATCAAACTGTTCGCCACCATGTCCGGCACCCTCAAGGAGAGTTAATGACACTTTTTCTTCTCCTAAAACTGCTTTAAGTTTTTCAGCGAAGTCGATTGACTGTTGGGTCGGAACGTTTTGGTCCGCTGTCCCGTGTTGGATGAAGAAATACGGATCATCCTTAGAAATATAGTTTGCGGGGTTAGCCTTCTCGGTCTGTTCTACATTTTCAGTAATGTTTTCCCCAATATATTTGCTCTCGGGAGACGAATCCGAGCTTGTCGCACCCATCTTAGGTGTGACACCTGCTGCTTCAAACTGCTCATCCATTTTTAAGAACTCGAGTGGGCCGAACCAATCGACAACCGCCTGGACTTCAGAGCTGTATTCCAAGTTTTCTTCGTTGTCACCGTTCAAATATTCGTCATTCGAACTTGTACCCGCCAAAGCTGCAAGGTTTCCTCCTGCGCTGTCACCCCAGACCACAATATTTTCGGGATCCAGGTTGTACTTTTCGGCATTTGCTTTGACGTAGCGGATTGCAGCTTTTACATCACTGATAGCGGCCGGAAAAGCAGCCTCTTCCGACAGGCGATAGTCTACAGATACTACCGCGTAGCCGTTCTCCACGCCTTTTAGCATGGATGAGACATCTCCCCCAGTCTTGCTTCCCATCATGAAGCCTCCACCATGGATTGCCACGATGACAGGGAAAGGACCTTCACCTTCATTTGGCAAATAAATATCTAATTTTTGTGTATCCGATTGGTCGGCATAAGATAAATCGGTATATTTCGTCTCGATGTTTGATGTATCCAGTTGATCCATTCCAAATCCTCCACCGCCTGAACCGTCCCCTTGAGGTTTTTGTCCACTTTTTTCATTCGCTACAGTTGGACTTTCGGCCGTCTGGCTCTCGGAAACGTTGGAAGAAGTTGAATTTTCTGTCGTCTCTCCTGAGCAACCTGCCAAAAGTCCCATCACTAAAGTAGTTGATAGTAATAAGTATCCTGTCTTTTTCATGTCTTACCACTCCCATTGATTTAATGTTTTTATAAGGACTACAGTCCCTTAAGAACATCGTAGCAAGAGAGTTGGGCATAAAAATGGCATAAACATGTGAAGCGATGATTTTTATTAAGTTTTCAGGATCGCTTCAACGTGATAGAAAATATTGATCCTGCTTCTATGTTGCTTTCCACAGTTATTTCCTCACCCAGTTGCCTCATAATTTCATAGGCAATCGACAAGCCTAGTCCACTCCCCCGACTATCTCTGGATAGGTCTTCCTTATGAAATCGTTCGAAAATAAGCGAGAGTTGATCTTTTGGAATACCAGGCCCATCATCTCGGATTGAAATCGTTACCCGTTGACTGTCATATTTGGCTTCGATAAAGATATTTCCACGAGAGAATTTGATCGCGTTGTCAAGTAAAATGGTGAGGACTTGAATGATTCGGTCCTCATTCGTATATACCAGTGGTAGTGTAGGGATGTTATCAGCAATCTGTAACTGGATATCTAAATCTTCGGCCAAAGCAAGGAATGGTTCAGCTGCATTTCCGACCACTTGTCCAGTGTCTACACTTGTTCGATCAAAGACCGACGTACCGCTTTGCAACCGAGACAACTCTAACAAATCGTTGATCAGCTTTTCTAACCGTGCACTTTCCCTCAAGATGATTCGATAGTAATGATGAGTCTTTTCAGGCGAATTCACCATCCCGTCTGCCAATGTTTCGGTCAAAGCCTTGATTGATGATATCGGACTTTTTAGCTCGTGACTAATATTTGCCACATAGTCTTTCCGCATTTGATCGAGCTGATTTCGCTCTTTAATAAAAAGTCGCAAAAAGATAATAATCACAAGTGTCCCTATCGTCAATGTAGTGAAGAAGACGAGATAAAATCCTTGGAGCGCGGCTTTGTAATCAGAAGCAGGCTTTAATAAAAAAATCACCCCGGTCACATTTCCATTTTGAACGAGCGGCTCACCTATAACGATCGAACTCGATGGAAGTCCAGGAATGTCCCTAAGCTCAGCTATCTCGTTTCCGTTAATCAACGAAGGGATATATGAGACCAGCGTTTCATCGATTCGCACATCTTCGAATAAAAAATCTGTGTCGACCGTCTCGTTGAAGCTATCTATTTCTTCGCCATAAATATCATAGGCTTTGACGATATAAAAGTTGTACTTCGAGAGTTTATCGCCGTTCGAAACGTCTTCCTCAATTTCAAGCAAGTGCGGTTGCAGTTCTTCGATTTTCGATTGAAGGAAATAATATCGGATTGCCATCGCTCCCAGAAGTTGGCCAATAATAAAGATCAATAGAATAATTAGAACAATAAACAACTTTCTCCCATAAACTTTCTTCATCCCATTATCTCGATTTTATATCCGACCCCATAAACAGATCTGATTATAAATCCAGTATCTAGATCGCCAATCTTTTGCCTTATCCGTTTAATCAACGTATCGACCGCGCGAATATCTCCGGGGTAATCATAACCGAATACTCGATCGAGAAGTTCTTCACGACTCATGACTTTCCCTACGTTGGTCATCAAGTTAGCCATAAGTTTTATTTCTTTCGGCGTTAAATCGACGGTTTCTCCTTGAATTCTAGCTTCATATGTTTCCAAGCTGATCGTAAAGTTTCCGGCTCTATGTTTAGGTTCGTGTTCTTTTGGACCGTGGACTCGTCTTAAAATCGTTTTTATTCTGGTGACAACTTCCCTAGGTGAAAAAGGCTTCGTCAAGTAATCATCTGCTCCGATTTCCAGTCCTAATATGCGGTCGTTTTCTTCCCCACGGGCACTCAACATCAGAATAGGCAGGCTACTTGATTCCCGAATTTTTTTGCAGACCTCAGTTCCAAATAGTCCCGGTAGCATGATGTCTAATACAATCAAATCAACCGTCTTGCTGCCAATCATTTTTAACGCATCTTCTCCATTATAGACTGAGATAGATTCCATACGCTCGGCTTCCAAATATGCACGAATGCTTTCATGAACAGCGATATTATCATCACAGATCATGATACAAATCTTTCTCTCCATATCCGCTCCTCCTATTTTGCACTACACATCAGTCACATATCATTTCTATTATAAACGAAAAATATTCTCACTTCATAAAGTCCTAACTAAGGTACTTATGCTTGTTGTCAGAACACAAGTTAAAAGTATTAAAAAAGTTGTTCTAGATCATCATCTTTGGAATTCTGTTTCCACAGATGAATATTTCTTTCGCAACAAGATGTTCATCACCCTGTCCATGAAAATAATTTAGTAAACCCCCTTTCTTTTTCATTTCAAAAGGAGTAACATGACCATTGTAATTTTTAAAAGATAAATATTTCATATAAAGAATTTTTGAACAAAAGGGGAACATTCATGCCAACCAAAGACACTGAACAGCTCAGCCTATTTAAAATCTCGTGGCCGATCTTCATCGAGCTCGCGCTCCACATGGGGACCGGGATCATCGCCACGCTCATGCTCGCCCAGTATTCCGATGCCGCCGCTTCAGCGGTCGGCGTCGCCAACCAATTGTTGAACGTTTTCTTGATCGTCTTTAGCGTCACCTCGGTCGGTGCGACGATCTTGATTGGTCAGGCGATCGGTGCCGGTCGGATGAAGAAGAGCCGGGACCTTGCCCGCTCTGCCGTCAGCTTGAACATGTGGCTCGGCGTCGTCATGGTCGTCGTCGTCTTCTTGTTCGGCGAGACGTTTCTTCGCCTGTTCGGCCTGTCGGATGAACTGTTCGACTACGGCCTATTGTTCTTACAAATCGTCGGCTTATCGCTCTTCACCGAAGCGCTCATCATGGCGCTCAGCGCGGTGTTGCGCAGTCATGGTATGACAAAACACGCCATGCTCGCGACGCTCTTGATCGATGTCATCACGGCGGTAGGAGCCATGCTCGCCGTGACAGGCTGGTTCGGTCTCCCGGTGACAGGTGTCGCCGGTGTCGCCTGGGCCATCGTCATCGCTCGCTTCTCGGCCATGGTACTGTTGTTTTGGATCGTTAAACGCCGCCTCCTGATGCGTTTCCCGATCAAAGAGTTAATCCGTCCAAAACGCGATGATATTCAGGCACTCTTACAAATCGGTGTTCCGTCGGCGGGAGAGAACTTGTCGTATCAGTTTTCACAAATCGTCATCACCGGCTTCATCGCGACGATGGGTGACGCCTCCCTCGCCGCTCGCGTCTACGTGATGAACTTATCGATGCTCGCATTTTTGTTCACGGTCGCCATCGCCCAAGGGACACAGCTGTTGATTGCCCGCGACGTCGGCGGGAAGCGGTTCAAGGAGGCGTATACCCGAGCAGTCCGGACGTTGAAGATTGCCATGTTCTCTTCGCTCGTCGCCTCGCTCGGCCTCGCCGTGTTCGGGAAATCCTTGCTCGGCTTGTTCACGTCGAACCCGGACATCATCGCCGTCGGTATCCCGATCCTATGGGCGACGCTCATTCTTGAGCCGGGTCGCGCCATGAACATCGTTCTAATGGGGTCACTCAAGTCGGTCGGAGACGTCCGCTTCCCGGTCATGATTGGGATCGCCTCGATGTGGGGCGTCGCCGTCGTCTTCAGTTACTTGTTCGGGATTCAAATGGGACTCGGTGTGCTCGGGATTTGGCTTGCGTTCTCGCTCGACGAGTGGTTCCGCGGCTTCTTCGCTTTCCGACGGTGGAAGTACGGCAAATGGCAACAAAAAGGCTTCCAGTTCGAAGCCAAACCATCCTCTTGAACGAATAAGGGAAGCGGTCAACACGACCGCTTCCCTTATTTTTTACTTAAAAATGCTTGCATCGCCCGTTGATGTACCTCGGTCTTGCCGCATTCCCGTTGCCAGTGGATCTCTTGTGCGAGCCCATCTTCGAACGATGACTCGCGAAGGAGCGCCTTCATCCCTTGTACGGCCGTCGGTGATTTTGCCGCGAGCGTCTCGGCGTAGGCCGTGAGACGGGCAAGATACGCCTCATCCTCGATGAGTTCAGTGACGAGACCGAACGCCTCAGCCCGTTCGGCGTCGATCGTGCTGCCGCTCCACATCCAATCGAGCGCGACGTCTTGGCGCATCAAACGACGCAAATGATATGGACCACCGGCGTCGGCTACGAGGCCGATCTTGATGAACGCCGAGCTGAACTTCGTCGAAC
Source organism: Exiguobacterium sp. SH1S21 (assembly GCF_004337175.1). Lineage (NCBI taxonomy): Bacteria > Bacillati > Bacillota > Bacilli > Caryophanales > Exiguobacterium > Exiguobacterium sp. SH1S21. The sequence goes on from NZ_SJUY01000010.1 coordinate 28,418, forward strand.
GGGCGACGAGGCGAACGTCGGCAGCAAGCGCTAGACTGAGTCCTGCCCCAGCGACGACACCGTGGATGCCGGCAATGATTGGCTTCCGGCAATCCGAGAGTGCCCGGACGAGCGGATGGTAGACGTCCTCTAAATACGTGCCATAATCGGCGTCACTCTCGATCGTCAAGTCTTGACCGGACGAGAAGGCGCGCCCTTCCCCGATCAGCACGATGACCCGGACCGATTCGTCGGCTTCAAGTTGTTCGAGCGCCTGCCTCGCTTCGCGCAACAACGTCTCGTTCAGCGCGTTCAACTTTTCCGGACGGTTCCATTTGAGCCAGCCTACCCCGTTGTGCCGTTCCACTTGAATTGTTTCCATGAAATAATCCCCCTTTAAAAAAATGAATCACTGTTCATTTCTCTATCGGCCATTCTGTTTCCTTCCTGACACCAAAACTTTTCAAGTTCGATTGCCCGACGCTACCACTATTTGCTATTCTTAGGGGAGTCGTTCAACGAAAGGGTGGGACTGGTGCAACTGACGAATGCCGCAAGACAATTAAAACAACGGAACATCCCGTTCACTTATCTGTCTTATGTAGTGGATGAGTCCGATGTCTCCGCAAAACATGTCGCCGCATCACTCGATAAGCCGCTCGACCAACTGTATAAGACGATTTGCCTCGAGAACGAGCAGCGGAAGTACGCCTTCTTCCTCATCTCAGGAGATTTAGATATCGATTTAAAGGCGGCCGCTAAAGCGTGGGGCGCGAAGAAAGCGTCGCCCGTCCCGATGAAAGAGCTTGAAACGCTGACCGGCTACATCCGCGGCGGCGTCTCACCGATCGGAGCGAAAAAGCGCTTCCCCGTCTTCTTGCATGACAGCGCGAAACAAAAAGACAAGATCATCATCTCGGCTGGAAAACGCGGCTATCAGATCGAATTAACACCGGACGACTTGATCCGCTTCACGGACGGCCGCTGGTTTACTCAATGACAAAGATGGAGGCAATACTATGTGGAAAGAACGAATCCGATCGTGGGTTCCTAACTCATTTACATTCGGTAACTTATTTTGTGGCGTCCTCGCCATCGTCTACGCCGCGCGTGGCGATTTCTCGAATGCGACACTCCTGATCATCATCGCGATGATGCTCGACAGCCTCGACGGCCGCCTCGCCCGTATGCTCGGGGTAGACGGTGACTTCGGAAAAGAGCTTGATTCGCTCGCTGACGTCGTCACGTTCGGCGTCGCCCCGGCGCTGCTCGCTTACTATACGTTCTTTATCGATTACGGAAACTACGGGCTCTTCTTCGCTGCCCTATTCCCGCTCTTCGGCGCCTATCGCCTAGCCCGGTTCAACTTGTCGGCGACGAACGTCACGGCCAGCTATTTCTCAGGCGTCCCGATCACGGCAGCCGGTGGACTGCTCGCCGTCGTGACGACGTTTGGCGACCGCGTCAACGAACTGCTCACCCCGATCTTCTTTACCGGTCTCGCCTTGCTCATGGTGAGCCGGGTTCGTATTCCGAGTTTTAAAGACGTGCCGTTGCCGCGTCACTCGTTCATCATCACGTTCAGTCTCGTCTATTTGACATATATGACGTTCGCCCGGTGGAAAGAATGGCCGACATTTTGGTTCATCGCCATCCCGTTCTACATCCTGTTCATCGCTTTCTCATTTGTGAAAAAACGGAAGCGCATGGCGAATTAATGAGTCCCTCTAACAGGGGCTCTTTTTTTGTGCATGCATTCATTAGACGGATGTCGAAAACCTCTTTAGAATAGAAGGTGAGGTGATTTGATGAAAGTGTATCCATGGATTTGGAAATTGTTTTTAGTCTGGTACGTCGTCGGCGTTGTTCTCGTCGGCTTTGATTTACTGCCGAGTTGGCTCGAATGGGCGAACCCGGTCTTCTTATGGCTTGCCGGCCTCATCGGAGGATTTGTTATTGCCGACGGGGTCCGTCACGCCCGTTTCATCGTGCCGTTCATCTTTTTCGGCTCGATCGCCGTCGAGACGCTCGGTGTCAAAACCGGGTTCCCGTTCAGCGAGTACCTTTATGCCGAAGCGTTCGGTCCGACCGTGTTCGGCGTACCGGTCACGATTGGCGCGGCTTGGCTCGCCGTCATCGGCGCGAGCTTCGCTGTCGCCCGCCTGTTCGCGTTCAAGCGACGGACGCTCTGGCTCGTCCCATTCCTCGCGGTCTGGTTAGACATGGCGATCGATCCGGTCGCAGCCAACGTGAAAGGTTACTGGGAATGGGCAAATGATGGTCTCTATTATGACATCCCGACGCAAAACTTCGTCGGATGGTTCGGACTGTCGCTCATCTTCTCATGGTTACTCGACCGCTTCGAAATCGAAGCGGAGCCGACTTTACTTATGCACGGACGCTACTTGTTCGTCATGCTTCACGCCTTGTTCGGCGTCACCGCGGTCAACGCCGGTCTTTACGGAATCGGTGTGCTAAGTCTTGTAACGGCAAGCGTCATCTATTTGGAACGGAGGTTGCGTCATGATCGAAGCGAACAAAAAGAAATGGTTCAGTAACATCTTTTCAACGTTCGTCAAAGAACACCAGATTCGACCGTTCTTTCACACGATCAACGTTCGGGCTGATGACGTTCCGACACCAGGCCTCTTTTTAAGCACACACAGCTCGTGGTGGGACGGACTCATCTTGCTCATGTTGAACGAGTACTATTTACGCCACGATGTTCATGTCCTGATGGATGAGGACGGATTGCGACGCTTTCCGTTCTTCCGTCACTTAGGCGCCTTTTCAATCAAAAAAGGCAAGTTATCCGACATTCGTGCTTCTCTCAATTATGCCAATCAGCTCTTGTCCGTTGGGAAATCGGTGTGGGTGTTCCCGCAAGGCCGCGAATACCCGCAAGAGCACCGGCCGCTTGAGATTGGGACGGGTGCGACGATGCTACTCGCAAAACCTGAGGTCCGGCTTTGTGCCATCTACTACGCGTTCGCGTCGCATGCGTCCCCGGTCGTCTACGTCCGGTTCCGGACCCACACCGTCGTCTCGACGACACGTCGGGAGCAAAAGCAAGAGCTCGCGAAAGCGCTCGAACGGCTCTATGACGACACGCGCGCCGATGTGATCACCCAGTCGGACCGGTACATGTCGTTGTTCCCGCCACGACGCGGGCTCGCCGACTGGACGGAGCACTTGCTCAACATCGGGAGGAGGCAACGATGATCCTATTCGTGCTCACTGGACTCATGTTTCTCTTCACGTTGGTCAACTTGGCATTTCTTCGTCCGCTCACGGCCCCGATCCCGGTGCCGCCGACCGCGATTTGCATTCCTCTCCGCAACGAAGAGCGGAACGTCCCGAAATTGATCAACAGTTTAAAGCCGGCCCTCACCGCCGGCTGTCACGTCTACTTATATGAGGATCGCTCTGAGGACGGGACGTACGACGCGCTCGTGCGGGAAATCGCCTCGGACGACCGGTTCACGATCTTGCGCGGTGTGCCGCTCACCGACGGCTGGTCCGGAAAAGTACACGCCTGTCATCAATTGGCGACGCAGACCCGTGAGCCTTACTTATTGTTTCTCGACGCCGATGTAACCATTGATCCGAGCTTTGTCGGTCGCATGCACGGAACGCTCGTCCGGGAAGGCGCCGTCTTTCTATCCGGCTTCCCCCGCTTTCCGACGCCGACGTGGCTCGGTAAACTGCTCATTCCGATGCAACACGTCTTGATCGCCCAGCACTTGCCGCTGTTTTGGCGAAAAGTGAGACATCCCGCCTTCGCCGCCGCGAACGGGATGAACGTCTTGGTCGAACGGGCTAGTTACGAGGAAGTCGGCGGTCACGCCTCAATCCACGACTCCCTGATTGATGATATCGATTTATGCCGCGAATTTAAGCGCCGTAAAAAAGTGACGTCGCTCGTCAACGTCTCGCCTTATATCACATGCGATATGTATGCGACGAACGAGGAAGTCTGGAACGGGTTTTCAAAAAACGTATTCAAGGGAATGAATGAAGCAGTGGGCATCGCCCTTTATTTTTCCCTTTACTACGGCGTCCAGTTATCGGCGTTCGTCTTCCTGCTCATCCGACCAGACTGGATATCGCTCGGAGCGAGCCTGTTCGTCTTGTTCGCACGGCTAGCCATCGACTTGAAGTCGGGCGGACGCCATTTTTGGCTCCATCCGTTCAGTCTCGTTGCCTACCTCGTCCTACTCACGAACGCGGTCGTCCGAAAATGGAGACGAAAGCCGATCACTTGGAAAGGCCGGATGTATCATTAGAAAATTGTTAGGAGGCGCATTGCAATGAAACAAATCGCTATTATCGGGGCCGGTCTCGGAGGCCTGAGCGCCGCCGTCACACTAGCGGCTCGCGGGTACGATGTGACCGTCATCGAAAAAAATGAACACGTCGGTGGTAAGCTCATGCCAATCATCACGGACGGTCACCGCTTCGACTTCGGGCCAAACACGATCACGATGCCGGACGTGTTCCGTTCCGTCATCCGGAACAGCGGAGCCAACCCAGAGGATTATTTCGAACTCGTCAAACTCGACTCGCATACGGTCAATCACTTCTCCGACGGGTCGACGTTCACGTTCCACTCCGAACGGGAACAAATGGAAGCTGAAGTCCGGCGCTTGACCGGTGACAAAGCCGACAAAAATCAATTGGCGGCGTACTTGGACGAGGCTGAAAAGCTATTTGAGATTGCCAACAATCGTTTCTTCACTCGAATGGACACAAAAATCGATACCGGTCTTTGGGCTGATATGATGAAAGTCCATCCGCTTAAGAGTTTGCACGCGCTCCATAAAAAATATTTTAAAGATCCGCGCATCATCCAAGCACTCGACCGTTACGCGACGTATATCGGCAGCAGCCCTTACGTCACACCCGGCACGTTCGCCTTGATCTCACATCTCGAGTTGAACGATGGCGTCTATTTCGCCAAAGGCGGGAACTGGACGATTGCCAAAGGATTCGCCAAACGTGCGAGCGAGCTCGGTGTCGAATTCCGACTCGGCCATGAGGTCACAAAGATTGAAGTGATGAACGGTAAGGCGCATGCTGTCGTCATCGACCATGAAGAAGTCATGTCTTGCGATGCCGTCCTTTTGAACGGGGAACTGCTGACCCAATATCCTCGGCTCGTCGATGCGGTCCATCGTCCATCGTTCCCGGTACCGACCCGGGATACGGTCGAGCCATCCGTCTCTGCTTTCGTCATGATGGTCGGACTGAACAAACGTCTAAATCTCGCTCATCATAACGTCTACTTCGCGGACGATTACGAGGCTGAGTTCCGTGCCTTGTTCGACGAAGAACGCTACGCCGACGAACCGACGATCTACATCTCGAACTCGTCCTACACCGACCCGTCCATGGGTGAGGCCGGGGACAATCTGTTCATCCTCGTCAACGCTCCGGCCCACTTGACCGACATCGATGCCGAGACGTATGAACATTTGATCCGTCGACGGCTGCGCACATTCGGCGTCGACTGGGACGATGCTGACGTCTTGTTCCACCGCCGCGTGACCCCGCTTGACTTGACGCGTGATTTTTATGCGTATTACGGCTCGTTGTACGGAACGTCGGCAAACTCGAAAAAAGGTGCGTTTTTCCGTCCGCCCTCGCGCTCGGAAGACGTCTCAAACATCTGGTTTGCGGGTGGATCGACCCACCCTGGAGGCGGCAGCCCAATGGTGACGCTTTCAGGACAATTCGCTGCTCGTTCGATGTTGGAGGACATACCTCTGACAATTTGAACATTTTGTGAACAGAGGATTCGACACTTGTCGACAAGTCACAGACGTGATAACATCATATCGAGTTCAAGCAGTATTGTAACGTTTGTTACACCTGTAGCGATCGAATGGCTTCCCCGAGCCAATCGCGTTTTGAACTTGTCACACCCGAGAAAAAAGTGATGAGCGAGTTTCCCCACTCGTTTCCCGTTGCTGGAATAGCATGCGTCTGATGTTCCCCCTTAGTCCATCAAGCATCCTACTTCAGCGAAGATGCCCCATCGTTTCATTCCCCATGAAACGAGGCACATCTTTAGGGTTCATCACGTCCGATTCGTTCGTTTCCCCGATGAACGGATCACATAACGCTTACGCCACTTTTGGTCCCCCGCCAAAAGTGGTTTTTTTGTATCCTAAAAGCCTGCAGACGGTGTCTACAGGCTCGAGTATGTTCAGCAAGAGACCCGATTGCTCTCGCAATCGGGTCTCTTTCAAAGTCTTGCTAACAGCTTTCCTTTTTGAAGTGTCGATACGTAAGCGCGCTTCGTAAAGACATCATGGTCGTTACTTCGGGCCGCGTCTAATATGCCTTCATAGAGGAGCGCCGCTGCTTGGACCGGCTTTCGGCTCGTCACTGGATACAAGTGATGCGTCTCACGGGCACTGCGGTATAGCATCTCCGCTCGGGTGGCCATCGTCTCCCACACTTCAACGAACTGAGGCGTCACTTTCCGTTCGAACAGATCGGTCTCTGACATCGCGTGCTGCGCTAAGAGCGTACGCGGTACATAAATCCGGTCCCGGTCCAAGTCCTCACCGACGTCGCGAAGGATGTTCGTCAACTGCATGGCGATACCGAGGTCGATCGCGCCTTGCTTCAGTTGTTGTCGCGCTTCCATGTTCGCGCCCGGGACAAGGATTGGTAACAACATCAAACCGACGGTGCTAGCCACGTAATAACCGTACTGTTCCGTCTCTTCAAGCGTCGCGTAGCGCGTCTTATGTAAATCCCACTTCATCCCTTCCGCTAACTCGAAGAACGGCTCGACGTCCATGTCATAGCGCTGCCAAACGTCGCGTAAAGCAACCCAAAGAGCGCCTTCTGGGTCGTTACCGGCTAAAAAGCGGTCGAACTCCGCCAGAAATGCGGTCAAACTTTCCTCAGGATACGCTGACTCGTCGACCGCATCGTCTAACGTCCGGCAAAACGTATAGACCGCGGCGACAGCCTGGCGGTCCGGTTTTGAAAGCAGGGAGAAGGCTCGATAAAACGTGAGCGAGCCTTTCTTCATCACTTCTTCACATTGACGATACGCTTCTTGCCTCGTCATGGTACAATGCCCCCATTTCTTCTTCCATTCTTTTCACTAACAACTGTGAGCCGATCATCACGATCGGGACACCACCGCATGGATGTACGGAGGCACCGACGGCATAGAGACGCTCGATTTGAGCGTATGGTCGGGCTTGCGGCTTGAATGCGGCCGACTGTGAAAGTTTCGGGGCAATCCCAAAACTTCCGCCTTCGAACAACCCAAACCGTTCCGCGTCCATCGGTGTCCGGACTTTCATCTCGATGACACGGTCTCTAAATTCAGGGACCATCCCTTCGATCCGGGACACGAGATGTTCAATCGCCCCGCTCTGTTCAAAATCTTGTCGCTCTAACTTGCGCGGTACCGGCACAAGGACATAAAGCACACTCGTCCCGACTGGTGCGAGCGTCGAATCGATGAGCGATGGATTGAACGTATACATCGCCGGATACTTACTCAGTTTACCATCTTCAAAGATCGTACGCATCGACCCGGCAAAGTCGTTTGGCAAATCGAACTGGTGGACCGGGAGTTCGATCTCGCCGTCCACCGTGAAATAGAGGAGCAGCGTGCCGCTCGACGGTTCGTACGCTTTCGGCTTGATTCCATCGATCAGACGTTCCATGAGCGGGAAATCTCCATTGACGATGACCGCATCATACGGATGAGGGACGCCATCGACGACGACGGCGTTAGCACGGCCGTCTTGGACGCGGACGCGGTCTACGGGCGTGTTCAGCTTGAACGTGACGCCCCGCTTCTTCAGCTCTTGTTCTAACTTCGTCGCAAGCGAGAAATATCCTCCTCTTACATACCAGATTCCTTCCTCTTGCTCGCGATATGGGATCAAGCCATACAGGGACGGCGTCTCATAAGGATTGCCGCCAATGTAGAGCGTCTGCAGACTATAGGCGACCCGGAGCCGCTCATCTTTAAAAAATCGCTTCATGTTCTCATGAGCCGATTCATACGCTTTCAGGCGCATGAGCAACATGAGCAGTCTCGGCTCGAACAAGTCGGTCTTACCTTTATAGCCTCGGTTTAAAAACGTGTCAAAACCGATTTTGTATTCCTCGCGCTTTTGCCCCATGTAGCGACGGAACGATTCGCCTTCGCCGAAAAATCGTTCAATCTCTTCGGCTTGACGATCGATGTCGTGATATTTATGAAACGTCGTCCCATCTTCGTAACGGAGGCGATAGAGCGGATCGACTTCGAGCAGTTCGAGTTCCTGTTCGGGAAACCCTGCTTCTTGCAGTTGGCTCTTCAGCTTGCTCGGCAGCAAGACGATTGTCGGTCCTTCGTCGATGCGAGCACCGTTCTCGAACTCGACATAGTTGAGGCGCCCACCGACCCGGTCCTCTTTCTCATAAATCGTCACTTGGGTCGATGGATGCTTATGAGTCCACAACAAGGCGGCGTAAAGCGACCCGATACCGGCACCAACGAAACTGATGTTCATCGTCCGACACCCGCCCGGTCCCGAAGCAAGTTGGCCGTGATTCGTGCCGATTCAAAAATCGTCGGCAGTCCGCTGCCTGGATGCGTCCCACCGCCGACGAGCCAGACATGGTCGAGCTCTTCGAACTGATTGTGCGGACGGAAGTACATCATTTGCGACAAGTTATGTCCCAGGTTGAACGTTGCCCCTTCATAGACCCCAAACGCTTCCCAATCGTTCGGGGTGAGCGCCTGCATCACTTCGATATGGTCGCGGACGTTCCGGTAAGGCGAACGTGTCTCGAGTGCGTCCAACACACTCTCCGTCATCTTCGCCTGAAGCGTCTCCCATGGGAGGTTTGACAGATTGTTCGGCACCGGTACGAGTACGTAGAGCGACGACTTGCCGGCTGGCGCGAGCGTCGGGTCGATCCGTGACGCGTTTTGGACGTAGAACGAGAAATCCTCGCTCAGCTTCAAGTCTTGCGTCATCTCTTTGACGTTGCGCTCATAATCATCCGCAAAGTGAATCGAATGGTGGCCGACCTCATCGTAGACGCGATCGAGTCCGAGGTAGAGCATGAACGTCGAGCATGAATAGCGCTTCTTCTTCAACTGTTTCGGACTCCAGCGCGTGAGCGTATCGCTCGGTACGAGCGTCGTCATCGCATGGGCAAAATCCGCCCCGACGATGACTTCGTCAAACGCGTAATGGACGTTGTTTGCCACGAGTCCGTTGACACGTTTCCCGTCGAGCAATAGACGGTCGACCGCTTCACCTAACCGGATCGTCCCGCCTTCCTCCTCGATGACACGGGCCATCGCCGAACAGAGTTGGTTCACCCCGCCGATCGGGTGATGGACGCCGTACGCGTGTTCCATATACGACAAGATCGAGAACCCGCCCGGACAGTCCCAAGCCGACATCCCGAGGTACTTCGCTTGGAACGTGAACGAGTATTTGAGTTCTTCACTCGTAAAGTATTCAGACAGCACGTCGTATAGCGATTTTCCGATCGAGAGGAACGGCAGCGCCTTCAAGACGCGTGTCGACACGTAATCCGTCAGCTTATCATGGGCGGTCTGGAGCACCGGCATGAGCTTCGATAGTTTGACCGCCTGGTCGGCCATGAACCGGTCATATCCTTCACCGTTGCCGGGGAACATCTCTTCAATCGATTGACGCATCTGGTCGCGGTCGGTCGTCATCGATAGCACGCTTTGTCCGCGATCAAAGTAAAGATCGTACATCGGTTCCAATCGCTTCATATCGACATAATCAGCCAAATCCCGTCCCGTCTCCTCAAACATCTCTTCAAGAATATACGGCATATTCAAAAAAGTCGGGCCACGATCGAACGCGAACTCCCCGACTTGCAGACGTGACGTCCGTCCACCGACAAACGGTTGTTTCTCAAATACGGTTACATCCACACCACGGCTCGACAAGATCATTGCGGCAGCAAGCCCACCTGGCCCAGCACCGATCACTGCGACTCTTTTTTCCGACACGTTGAACAACTCCCTATGTGAAAAGTCTCTTATGCTTCTATTCTATTATAGAAATGACTGGACACAAGTTCAAATCTGAATCGGTTCGCTGTGCGCTAGACGTTTCAATCTCCTCGTTCGGCGATGACGATATACCAAGATCCTTCCGGTATAAACGGAATGAAACGTACTTTCTCAAAGCCGACCTGTTCCAATTGCCGGCGCAACTGACGAGTCGTCGGGAGCGGATGGAGGTTATCGTGGAGCGTCATGAACGCATTGAACGCCGAAGCGAAGCGGGCGCCGAGTGGTGACTCCGCGAGCGGCGTGACGAGAACGGCGACACCTGCCGTATCGAGATTACTGAGCATCCGTTCTAACAGTCCGATCCGCTGCTCGGGCGAGAAGTAGTAAAGCATATTGTTCATCATGACGGCATCGAACCGCTCGTCGTGATCCCATTCCATGAAATCGGCCACTTCGTAACGAATCTCACCCGTCTCATCTTGCTCACGTGCCTCTTCGATCACTTCTTGTTCGAGGTCAATCCCGGTCAACTTCCACTCCGGCTCAAGACCGTGGAGTTTTCGCAAATAGCCCCCGTGGCCGCATCCGATATCCAGCATCGTCTTGACGTCCGCTTGGCGGAGCAGCTGTTGGACGACCGGGAAAGCGACCGTTTCGACGAGTGTCGACGTCTGAGCGACGACTTTCCCGTGTGTCGCACCGTCGAACGTCTTCTGTTTGCCGGACTCTAAAAAGTCTGGGTATGCGATGAGTGCCGGGATATGAAGTTCCATCATCTCTTGAAGCATGAACCCGATGCTGCGCTCGTCTTTGAGCGAAAGTTGATACTTCAAGCTACGTGTCGGAAAATAACGCCACCCTTTCTTCTTCAAATGGCGCACGGCGACCCCGACTTCTAGCCAACGCTCGAGTGCGAGTTTCGTGAGTGGCTGCTTCAAGCGAAGCGTCATTTCAGCGAAGCTCGCCCCGCCTTGAAGCGCGTCGAACAATCCGTATTTATAGCCGATATAGCCGTGCCATAACGGCAGGAACGATTCGGTTTGCTTCATCCATCTACGCGCATGTAATACACGCGACCATTCATTCATTTGTTGATCCATTGTTTCACCTCATCATCGTTATCACTGATTTTTTTATTTTCCCCTAATAATTTGCGGACAAACAAAAAAATCCCACTTCAGTGTGTGAAGTGGGATTCGACTCAAATAAAGTTGCTGAAGAACGACTGACCGTACGGCAACGCGTAACCGATAAAGATCGTCACGAGTGACAGTGCAACGAAGCCGCCAAGCATAGCGCCCGACGGTTTTCTTTTTTTCAAACGAATGAGCGTCATCTCACCGAAGATAAGCGTCAGCAATCCAACCGTGATTTTCACGTGGTAGAACATGCCGCCTCCGTTCAGTTGCAAGTACAAATAAAGTCCCGTGCCGAACGCGATGAGCAACATGAGCCGAAACGCCATATGCGCGATCTTGCCGCTCTTGTTTCCGTTCTTGTAGCCGATGTAGGCGACAGCGAACAAGACGAGTAATAAAATCCAACTCGTGACGTGCGTGTGTAGAAATGCTGTCAATGGCATTTAAAATCCCCCTTTTTATTATGTACAACTACTATTGTACACGAACAAGCCACTTTTCGGTCAAGCTGTACACAAACGATAAAAAGAGACGTACCGGTCAAGATTGAACGGCACGTCTCCTCCTCTTGTTTTGATCAAGCCGTCGTTTGTTCTTCTTCCCGAATAGCGTGTTCGAAACTCGGAATCACAACAGTGAACGTCGAGCCTTTATGTTGGACAGACTCGACATGGATTTGACCAGCGTGACCGCGCACGATCTCTTGGCAAATCGGGAGACCCAGTCCCGTGCCGCCGATTTCACGGCTATCCGAGTTGTCGACCCGATAGAACTTATCGAACAGACGATCGAGGGCGTCGCTCGGAATGCCGATCCCTTGGTCCTTCACTTTAATCGAGATCGATTGGTCGTGATGGGCCAGCTCGACCGTGATCTTCCCGCCACGCGGTGAGTACTTCACGGCGTTCGAGATCAAGTTACTCATCAGCTGTTTGAACTTCTGACAGTCTGCGAACAGTTCGTACGGTCGGTCGTCGACCGTGACAAGCTCGAACTTGTGTTTCAATGACGACGCTTCGTAGAACGTCATCATGTCTTGGATGACCGGCTCGATATCGAGCTGTTCCCGGTCATACATTTGGCTACCTGATTCCATGCGCTGTACGTCGAGGAAGTCGTTGACGAGATGCGTCAACCGCTCCGTCTCAGCGTGGATTGTCTGCAAATATTTCGCCTGTTTCTCGTTCGGCAACTGTTTCTTGACCATGAGCTCGGTGAACCCATAAATCGAAGACAACGGTGTCCGCAACTCATGCGAGATCGTCGAGATGAACTCGCTCTTCAAGCGCTCAGCCTCGGTCTCACTCGTAATATCACGGAAGACGAGCAGCGTCCCTTTCGACAAACCGCCGACGACAATCCGCTCGGCATACATCTGTAAGTTCATCTCCCCTTTACGGATCGAGAAACTGACACTATCGTGCGGGAAGTCGTCTGTGAACAGACGGTCTGTATATGTCATGAAGTCATCGTCTTGGTCGACCGTCGTCGCGATTGTCTCCCGCCACTCGTTCCAAGACAATTCCGCGAGCTGACTCGATGTGATCGCATCGAGCTCTGGGAACATCTCGTAAAGCGGTCGGTTGACGAACACATCATCGGTCGAATGTTCGACGTAAATGACAGCTTCTCGGATTGAATCGAGGATCCGTTCGGTCTTGCCTTTTTCACGGGTCATCTCTTCAAACAGACGCATCCGAAGTAACGACAACGACAGCTGACGTGCGAACGACATGATATCGCCCATTTGCGTCTGCGTGAAGCGGTCTTTGTAACGGACGAGATAAATGAAGGCGATGATTGAATCATCAGTCGGGTCGTGGACCGGTACGGCCGTCTCATACATGTAGTACGGATACGGCAGCGGATGGTCGCTTGCGACTTGTTTCGAAGAATGGACCGTCGTCCGCAGCGTCATCGCCCGCGTCAACACGGAGTTCTCGCTATCGAGCAATTTACGTGACAACGTCTCGTTCAGCCCGTGGCTCGTGATAGAGAACGAGCCTGTCGCATCGAGGAAGACGAGCGCCCCGACTTCTGAGTCGGTGATGGCGACAAGTTTCTCGATGATTTCCGGGTAAGCCGTCAACGAATCGCGAGCCGCGAGCGTCTCGGTCAATTCGTTTCGGTACGCCAAGTGCTGTTCGTTTTGTTGCGTCTGCTCCAAGATCTCTTCAAGCTCTTGTTGCTGCGCTTGTAGCTCTTCTTGCTGGGCAATCAATTCTTCTTGTTGTGCCTGCAACTCATGGTTCTTTTCAATCAAGTGACGTTCATTTTCACGGAGCGTCTCCGCCATCTTATTGAACGAACGGGACATCGTCCCGATCTCGTCTTCACGCTCCATTTGATCGCTCAAGTCGACGATCTCACCTTTCAATAAGCGGTCAGATGCGACCGACAAGCGAGAGATCAGACGGGACTGACGACGCAAGAACGGTTGGACGAATAGTAAAATCAACGCCGCGAACGAGAAAATGCTCGCAATCCATAAGAACTGTAAGACATCATTGTTCACTTTCCAGTCGGCGTACACTCTGTTTTTCTCGCTGTTCATCAACGCCTTGTAGTCAATGAGTGACGATTCGATCTGTTGGATCGGACCGAGTGTATCGATACCGCGTTCCGGATCGTACGGTACGGTTCCTTGTTCAATCAACCGTTCGGCCGTCGGCAACGCCAATATGGTTTCAGGATCAATCGTGTTCTCGGTGATTTCACCAGAAGCTCGCAGTTGACCATATTCCGCCGTGACCGGCATGATCACATCGAAGTAAAAATCGTGAAAGGTTTGTAAGTCGGCTGCAAAAATCTCACCTTGTTTTGTTTCGACAGCGCCCTTGAACCAGTTGATTTCTTGTTGAAACTCATTTTCTTTACTTTGGGCCCGCTCGAGCGCTTCCGTATCGCCGAACAGCAGGTAGCCCCGTGAGTCATACTGCGCGCTCTGCCATTCGTCCCAAAGTGTATTCAATCGGTTGATCCGTTCATCGACTTGTTGGAGACGGGCTTCATTCTCTCTGACCCTCGTTTCCATCTGTACGTACATGATCATCGATCCGACGAGCGCGAGCGCGAGGAACGAATACAGGACGGTCATGATGTCACGTCCTAGTTTTTGTTTAAACCATTTATTCACTTCACGATGCCTCCTATGATCTTCACAAGTTCAAGCGGACTAAACGGCTTCGAAATGAAATAATCGACCCCAATCTCATTCGCGCAATCACGGTCAGATTGTTGGCTCTTCGCCGTCAACATCATCACTTTCGTATGTTGACGTCCCGGCAACTTCCTCACTTTCTCAATGACTTCAAGACCTGTCATTCCTGGCATCATATGGTCGACAATCACGAGATCGTACTCGTTCTGTTCGATCAGCCGATAGGCTTCAAGACCGTCTGGCGCTTCATCAATATCGTATCCTTCATCTTCTAACGTATCTAATACGAGCATGCGCAATACTTCTTCATCTTCTGCTAGTAGAATTTTCACCATGACGTTTCCTCCATTATTATCTCATTCCATTATTTTACCTAATCTATTTCGTAATCACAAAAATAAAAGATGCACGGTTAATAACCGTACACCTTTACAATCATATCGTCTACATTATAGTACAACAGTTTCCTGCAATTCCAAAGAATAAATGACCGTCGTCCCGACTTGGATATTCCAAATCGACTCGATCGCTTCGCGGTAGAGCGACAGCTGAACAGCGTAGCGGTCACGAAGCAACTGTCTTGCCTCTTCTCGCGATGCGCTCGTGAACAAGACCGAGTCCGATTTATAGTCGAGCAGGACATACGTCTCACCATCGAAGAACAGGCAATCGATGATCCCTTGAATCAACACGTGCTCGTCCGTGAACGTCGCCTTCGGATTCACTCGCTCCGCAGGCACCGTATACGTGAACGGTAGCTCGCGCCATCCTCGCCCGGCTTGTAGCGCTTCAGACAGCGCCCGACCGATCTCCGAGTTGAAGAACGACTCGATTTCAGGCAGCGCTAGCCGTGCCGTCTCTGCCTCGATCGGACCGAGCATCCCATTATTTTCCCACCGGTCGATTTGTATGTCGAGCGGTTCAGTCGGCTCAAACAATTGGAAGATGAGATGTAGCGTCGTCCCGCGCTCGGCACCTGTCTGCTTCGTCTGCTTCCATTTCGGCTCCCGATACGGGGTATCGCTCGGGCGGAACGTGTCTTCGAACGCTGCTTGCTCGAGTTGCATCGCTCGCTTCAATTCCGTCACCGTCTGTTTCGCTGCCGTCTCGGTCGCGGCTTGGGCCGGATAGCTGTACGAAAAGGCTCGATTGACGACTTGCATCGTCGCTTCTTCGTCTTTGACTGGAAAATCAATCGCCTCGAACTGTTGCACATGATGAAGCTGGGCCATCATCGCTTGGAGTGTGGCCACTTCCGCTAAATCGTCTTGTCCGATGATGCGATACGTCCAGCTCGTCGCTTCCCGTATCGGCGAAAAGACCGGTAAGCCCATCTCCTCGATGAACGGTACCGCGCCTTCTAGTTTGAGGAGCGCCGGCGCGACCCAGTCCAGATACGTCTTCGCCTCGCGTCGTGCGTCAGCGGACAACGTCTCACCCGTCGCTTCGACTTGTAGCCATTGGTTGATCTGTTTAACCGGTTCTGCGACCGTACCGACTAAGATCAATTTTTCTTTTGCCCGGGTCAACGCGACGTACAAGACACGCATCTCTTCGGCTTTCATCGTCGCATCGAGATCGCGACGGATCATCTCTTTCACGAACGTCTCGGTTCTCGTCCGTGTGACGACATCGATCGCGTCGAGGGAGATGCCGTATCGTTTATGGAAGATGACACGTTGCATTTGATCACGTTTATTGAACTGTTTGCCGAGTTGGGCGACGATCGTCACCGGAAACTCGAGCCCCTTCGATTTATGGACCGTCATGATGCGGACGACGTTCTCTTCTTCTCCGAGTGAACGTGCTTCCGATAGATCTTCACCGTTATCTTGGAGACGGTCCATGACCCGTAAAAAGCGATACAACCCACGGTAGCCGCTCCGTTCATAGGAGAGGGCCCGGTCATAGAGCGCCTTCAAGTTCTCTTGACGCCCTTTCCCGCCCGGCAGTCCGCCGGCAAAATCGTAAAACCCAGTGTCGTTGAACACTTGCTGAATCAACTCCGACAAGCTGTGGTTGCGGGCGAACGTGCGCCATTCCGACAACTGATCGAGCATGTCCCCGCACTTCAATCCGAGCTCGTCGTCATCGTCTGCTTTCGCCTTGAGCGCATCGAAAAACGACGCTTCCGACTCTAAGCGAATCTTGGCCAGCTCTTGATCGGTGAAACCGAACATCGGTGACCGGAGCGCTCCGGCGAGCGGGATGTCTTGGAGCGGGTTGTCGATCAACTTCAAGAGCGACAACATCATTCGAATTTCCGTCGCTTGGAAATAGCCGCCGTCCGAATCGGTATAAGCCGGGATATTATACTGCGTCAAAATATCCATCAACTGCTCGACCCGCTCTTTTTTCGAACGAACCAAGATGACGATGTCCCGGTACTCACAGGAACGAAGCAATCCGGTCGCCTCGTCCGTCACTTTGAACGGCTCATCCCCAGAGACGAGCTCTAATATACGTGTGGCGATGGCACGGCCTTCAAGCTCCTGTTTCGACAAGTCACGGCTTTCACCGTTGACGATCAAGAGTTCAGGACTTGCCTCGAGTTCTTCATACGCCCGACCCGGTACGAGGCGTGCCGCCTCGTCGTACTCGATCTCACTCACTTCTTCGTCCATCAACTGAATGAATAGGTCATTGATTCCGTGCAGCACTTCGGAGCGGCTCCTAAAGTTTTGTGATAAGTCGATCCGTTGCCCTGACCCCGCTTGTTTGAACCGCGTCGCTTTCTCGATGAACAACCTCGGCTCGGCGTGCCGGAACCGATAGATCGATTGCTTGATGTCCCCGACCATGAACAAGTTGCCGAGCTGTTCACTCTCATTGCTGACGAGTCCGATGATCGTCTCTTGGATCTCGTTCGTATCCTGATACTCATCGACCAACACTTCGGCGAATCGCTGTTTATAGAGCGACGCGACCGAGGACGGGGCATCCCCGTCACGTAGTATGGCGAGCGCGTAATGCTCGAGATCGCTGAAGTCGACGAAGGCGCGGTCCCGCTTGGCTTGCTCGTAAGCGGCCCCGAACGTTCGGACGGTGCGGACGAGCGTCTCGACGAGCGGACGCTGTGACAGCAAGACGTCTAAATGATCAGCTCCGCTGACACTCGCTTGACCGACCGCATCCACAAGCCGTTTTTTCGCTTGGTCATAGGCCGGCTTCAACACCGTGTGATAGATGTGATGCTCGTCTTTTTTCTGGACCGATTTCATCGTTCCGAATTTGACCGCTCGGGACGCCGTCTCGAGTTCACTCCATTTGAGCGTGTCTTCGTCGATGCTTTGGAACGGGAAAATCGCTTTGGACACGTTCTCCGATTGCGCCTCGTAACCGGCAAGCCGGAGTTCGATCGCTACACGCCGGAGTTGCCGAAGTGCCTTTTCAATATCGACCCAGAGCAACTGCCCGAACTCGACGAGAAGCCGTTCCTCGTCAGGGTCGCCTTCAAATTGATAAAGGGAGACCAGCTCATCTAAATACGATTCCGGATCCGGAAGGGTTCGCGCGTATTGATACAAACCTAGGATCAGCTCTTCGATTTCACTGTCACCACGGTCAGACGTATAGGCATCGACGAGTGCGAAAAACGAGCTGTCTTCTTGACCGTACTGTTCTTCGAGCACGTCTTCGAGCACATCGTCTTGCAAAAGCACCAAGTCTCGCTCCTCGGCGATTTTGAAGGCCGGATCGAGGTCGAGCAAGTAGTAATTCTCACGAATGACTTCTAAGCAGAATGAATGAATCGTCGTGATGAGCGCCCGGTTCAGCATTTGCCGTTGTTTTCGTATATAGTCGTTTTCCGGATGTTCCCGCAGCGCCTGATCGAGCGCTTTGGCGATCCGTCGTTTCATCTCGGCCGCTGCGGCGTTCGTGAACGTCACGACGAGCATACGGTCCGCCGTCAACTCGTCCGCTTCATCGAGCAAACGGCTCGCGAGCCGTTCGACGAGCACGGCCGTCTTCCCTGAACCGGCTGCCGCCGAGACGAGTACATGAGACCCCCGTGCGTCGATGGCTGCTTGTTGATCACTCGTCCACTTCATCGGCGTCACCTCCTAATTTAAACAAAACTTCTTCTTTATCTAACTTTTTCAGCTGACGGGGCTCGTTGGCGAGCGCCTCGTCAAAATGACAGACACTTTGATACGGACACGTCTGGCACGGACGCCGTTCTTTATATTCATAAGGCTCGACACCAATTTTCCCATCATACATCGCCTCCACACTCGTCTCGGCAAGGTCGAGCGCGTGGTCCATCAACTGCTCGAGCTGAGGAGGTGAGACGACTTTTTTCGTCGTGTTCGCATCGAGTGTCCCGTCTTTCTTATATTTGACCGGAATGACGATCGATTTTTTCTGTTCCCCTCTCGCCGTCTTGTCCATCACCTCAAGGATGGCTGGATCGTCGACGAGTAACCCTTGCAT
The DNA here is from genome assembly GCF_004337175.1 of Exiguobacterium sp. SH1S21. Lineage (NCBI taxonomy): Bacteria > Bacillati > Bacillota > Bacilli > Caryophanales > Exiguobacterium > Exiguobacterium sp. SH1S21. The sequence continues at coordinate 47,160 of NZ_SJUY01000010.1, forward strand.
CTGATACGACTCGAGCACTTTCCGCTCGGTTTCGGCATCTGTCTCGGCCGGTGTGACGAGCGGTCGGTGGACGTGGAAATACAGCGCGGCTGCAGGTGCTACGGACCCTTTCGCCCAAGCATCTGCTTGCTCGATCAACACTTTCAAATAGATGAGCATCTGCATCGCCAAACCATAATAAATCTCAGCGAAGTCGATCTCCCGTTTGCTCGACTTGTAATCGACGATGCGGACGTACAGCTGGTCATGGACCTGTGCCGTATCGACCCGGTCGATCCGGCCGACAAGTTCACACGTCGCCCCGTTGCTGAGCGTGAACGACACCGGCGGGAAGTTGCCGCTCCCGAACGCGAGTTCGAACGCGACGGGATCGAACCCGTCACGTTTCGACTGCTCGATCAATACTTCGGCCGTCTTACTGACGACGTCCGTCAGCTTTTTCTTCAAGTAACCGTAGCGGTTCGAGCTCATCAAAATCGCATTTTGAATCTCTGGTGTGACGAGTTCGACCGCCGACTCCGCGAGTGTCGCACATTGGTCGGGCGACACGTCACGCCATTCTTTCCCGTCCATCTTGACGGTTTGAGACATATGTTCGATCGTCCGGTGGTACAAGTTACCGATGTCCGGTGCCTCGAGCCGATAGAGCCGTCGTTCTTTCAGACGCAAGCCGTAGTTCGCAAAATGACGGAACGGGCAGGCTTGGAACGTTTCGAGGCGGGACACACTCGCCCGAATCGAGTTCGTGTAAAGTGACTTCGCGACCGACTCTGGCAACGGCTCGGGAACGTTTTGATAAAACAGCGCACTCGTCAACAGTCGGATTCGCTCGCGTCCTTCCGGATGCTTCAACAGTTCGTTGTACACCGTGAACCACGTCTCTTGAATCGGGTAGTGACGGCTGAGCCGTTGCAACTCGAGCGCCGTCACGGCCGCTGTCTGGTTCACGTTCGTGATGAAGGCGAGCTGATCTGTCGGGCGATGCTCTCCCGCTTCTGCGAAGTGGGTCTTGATGGCCTTGCCGTTACCGAGCCGTGCCTTGACGTCGGCGATGAAACTCGCCGGTTGAATCGCTTTCCCGCTCCGGTCGACGAGTGCGTAACTGACGTACAACCGGTCGCTTGGCGCCGTCAACGCTTTATACAAGTAGTACGTCTCATCGTCAAACAAGTGCTCGGTCGCTTTCCCCGCCCGGACACCGTTCTCATGCATGAAGTCCATATCGTGGTCCGTCAACAGTTTCGATTGCGTCGCGACGAGCGGGATTTGATCTTCGTTAGCACCGAGCAAGAAGACGATTTTTTTATCAATCAAACGCCCCCGCACGTAATCGGTCACCGTCAATTGATCGAGTGACGGCGGGACGAGTGCATAGCGCAGGCTATCGAGGCCGGTGTCCATCATTTGCAGGAACAGTTCCGTCGAGAGCGTCTCTTCCGGCGCAGCCGCCTCGAGTTGCTCGAGAAGATGGAGGACGGCGTCCCATACTTGTGTATGCTCTCTTGCTTCAATCAGGTGTGATGCCTCAAGCGCTTCTTCGCGCCAATGGGCAAGGCATGACGAGACATCGATTCGGTCTAGAAAAGCGTAAATGGCGTGCGTGTAAGCCTGCATCGTCTTGGCCGCTTTCAAATCGGTGAGGAGCGGATCGAACGTTTCGACGACGGTTTGACGATAGGCGTTGAGTGCCGCCTCCGTATCGAGTTCTTCCCCCGTCAACTTGGCCTCATCTTCGGCCCGGCGTTTCAATTGCCACTCGTCATGCCAGTGATAATGTTTGATGCCCCGCTCAATCACGAACGCCTCGAGCCGATCGACAGACGTACGCCGATGATCTCGGTCGAGCACGATCAGCTCGGTCTTCAACGCGCGGAATATAGCTTCTTCCCGGTAGCCGCGGAGCGCGACTTCGATCGTCGCCTTCAACAACTCGACGACCGGATGATCGAGCATCGGCTGCCGTTCATCCAGGAAGAACGGCAAGTTCATTTTTTGAAGCGCTTGTGACGCCAAATCTCCATATTCTTCAAGTGACCTTGAGATGAACACGATGTCTCGGAAGCGGTAGCCGTCTTCGCGGACAAGTCGTGTGACCTCGCGTACAGCGGCCGCTACTTCTACGGTCCGGTCGACGGCTGCATTCAAGGCGACTTGATTTTCCGGCCGCGTATATGGCGCTGCCTTCACTTGCCCGAACGTCGCCTCGAGATAAGCGAGACTCGGATGTTTAAAGCGATGCACCCCATGATACAGTTCATCCGTCGACGAAAGTTGACGTTCTGAGAGCAGCTCTTTAAAGCGCATCAGCGTCCGCTGTGTCGGTCCGAACAACGGGTGCGGACGATAGAGCGAGTCTGGGTCGACCGTCAACAAGACGTCCAGCGGCGCCTTCTCGGCTAAAGCGACGAGTACCGCGAGCTCTTGTTCCGAAAACTCGTTGAACCCGTCCACATAAAAGTGAGTCCCTGTTAAATCGACTTCCGGTAACAACTGCAACATCACTTTGAAGTAGTCTTCGGCGTGAAGCGTTTTGCCGGCCGTCATCGTCAAGAAGCCTTCATAGAGGATGGAGAGGTCTTGCAACTTCAAGGCCCGATGTTGGTCTTGCTCGCTCAGGCGAAGCAACTGCTCCGGCTCGACGAGGCCGCGTTTCAACATCGTGATCAACTCGTTCAGCTCTTCGTAAAACCCGTACTGGTTCATCGTGCGTCGGAACAGCGTCAGCCGTTCCTCGTTCATCTCGACGACACGCCGTAACAAAAGATGGGTCCCTGTCTGGTCTAAAAACTGCTCGGTCGCGACACCGTGATCGCGCATGATCAAGAATGCGAGACGGCGCATCGACAGCACTTGAATCCGCGTCGATCCGTTTAAACCGTCTGTCATCGCCATCTTCCGTTCCATTTCAAACGACATTTGGTCTGGGACAAGCATATAGATGGTCGGGCCGCTCGGATCGCGCTTTAGCTCTTGAATGACTTGATTGGTCATCCGCTCGCTCTTACCGCTACCCGACCGTCCGACATGAAAAGTGACCGTCATTTAGGCGAACACCCCTTCCCTTTTTCTTTTATTATGACGTATCGCCTGCTGTTTGTAGAGGGAAACCTGCCGGCTACCTTGTAAGAAAAAAACACAACCTTCTCGTATCCTATTCGTTCGAAAATCGATTAGACTGAACGTATGAGGGGGAATACTATGAGTGCATATGAACAATTCGGAGGCGAACGCGGCGTCCAACAGCTCGTCGACGCTTTTTACGAACTCGTTTACGCTGATCCCGTACTGTTGCCACTGTTTCCAGACGACAAAGACCGGGTAAAACAACATCAGTTCGAATTTTTGACGCAACTGCTCGGAGGACCAAAACTGTATACGGAACGACGTGGCGGCGGCAACTTGGCGATGATCCACCGCGATCACCCAATCTCAGAAACACACGCCGGTCATTGGCTCGGGTGCATGGAACAAGCGCTCAAGACGGTCGACGCACCGGAAGCGATCAAGCGACAATTGTTTCAACGTCTGATCATGTCGTCGTCAAACGTCATCCGCGTCTGCTCGCACCATTTTGAGTAGTCATCATTTAAAAAAGCGGGTATGATAGGAAAGTAAGCAAAGGAGGTCGGTTTTCATGACAGAAGAAGAGAAAAAAGAGACCGTTTCAGCTAAAGAGGAAACGGAAGAAGTAGAACCTACGGCAGTCCTCGCCGAAGTCCTTGAAGAGGATGAGGAAGAAGATTTACCCGAAGAAAAGAACATGGACCACATCAAAGGTGTGTTCAACTATACACAGAAGAACGGACGGGAGTATCGCGTCGTCTTTTATCACGACCGTAAAAACCTCGTGTTCCGTGAACTTGGAAACGGGAAAGTCGAATTTGTCGGGCGTTTCACAGATGATGCCTACGACGAAGAGAACGAAGCAGAGATGCAAAAACTCGGTGAGCAACAGCTCAAGCGGATTCTTGCCGATCGACTCAAATAAAAAAATCGCCCGCGGGCGATTTTTTTATTGTTTCTTGTTTCGTTTTTTCTTGCGAAGCGCGTAAATCACTCCGGCGATTCCTCCGGCGACGGCGATCCCAGCCATCGCAGGCACGAGGATTTTCTTCGTCGGAATCATCTTTTTGACACGTTCGTACGGTGTCGGAACCGACAATTCAAGTTGAACGGCCGTCTCACCGTGACCGTTCGCCCGTGCTTTGCGGGCCGCGTCCGTCACGACGACACGTCCTGTCGTATAGCGGCGGTTTCCATATTCATCCGTGTAAGGCCGGCGAACCCGTTTGACGTCTGTTACCGTCTTTCCACGAGCGGCATCCGGTCGGACGACACGTTCGCTCGTCCATGTGCGGGCACCGGTCGCGCTATAGGCCGGACGAATCTTACGACGATTTAACCAAGTGTATGAATCGTTCATCTATATTCCCTCCAATATGCTGAAGTATCTCTTCATATTATACCCATACAACATCTGACGAAAACATCAGTCTTGACGAGACAAACAAACAAGCGCCCGGTCCTAATTTGGACCGGGCGCCGATTCGCTTGCTGATCAATCCGTGAACGGTTTATCCCGATGGCGACGTTTCGCCAAGATCAAGTAATAAGCCGGAACAAGGACGAGTGTCAGTACGGTCGAGAACAGAATTCCCGACACGATACAGATGGCGAGCGGTTTGAAGAGCGGGTCTTCACCGAACGCGACCGGTAGTAACGCGACGACCGCCGTCAACGCCGTGAGGAGAATCGGACGGATCCGTGCACGTCCTGCCTCGTATACCGCTGTTGTGACGGACATTCCACTGCGAATTCCTTGCTCGATGAATTCGAACAAGACGACCGCGTTTCGAACGACGATCCCGGCAAGTGAGACCATCCCCATCGATGCCATGAAGCTAAACGGCGTCTGCGTGATGAACAGCCCGACGACCGCACCGGCAATCGCCAAGTAAATCGTGAACAAAACGAGAAGCGGTAATGAAAGTGAATTGAACTGGAATGCGATGATTAAGAAAATCAAGAACAAGACGACGATGAACAACGTCGCGAGTTCAACGAAGAACTCATTTTGCGTATCGCTCGCTCCTGACTGTTCGAACGAGATGCCATCGCTCGTCAAGTCTGCTTTTGCGTCATCGAGAATCTGTTCAACGTCTTGTTTGAACGCATCTTCATCCATTCCTTCAGTCGCATAGATTTGAAGCGTGACGATCCGCTCCCCGTTCTCACGCGGAATCTGTTGGATCTGTTCAGTCGTCGTTTCGGTGACGAACGTACTGAGCGGTGCGACCGGCGGACCGGCTTCCGTGTCGACCGGAACGAGAATCTCGTCAAGGGCGAGCGCCTCGCGGTTTGCGGCCGCATCGACGACGATTTTCACATCGCGTTGTTCGACACCATCGTCGAACGTACCGATCGGGATGCCGTCCGTGACTAACCGGATCTGATCGCTAATTGCTTTCGCGGTCACTCCAGAGGCAGCCATCGCTTCTCGGTTCAATTCGTACGTGAGTGTCTGGAAAGGTTCTTTAATGTTGTCGAGCACGAGCGCACCATCGATTTCTTCGAGGTCAGCCTTGACCGTATCCCGTGCCTCGACAAGTTCTTCGATCGTTTCACCGCGCATTGTGAACTCTACCGGGGCAGACGTTGGTGGTCCCTGCTGCTGCGTATCTAAGAAGATTTCAGCGTCCGGATAGTTTTCACGTATTTGCGACGTGTACTCATCAATCAACTGAATCGCATCGATTTGTTCGTTGTCGACTCGGACGACGACTTGTCCTGCATTGTCACCTGACTGGTCGAGTCCACCGGTGAACAAGCTCGGGAGCCCACCGCCAGCGAAAATAGCGGTCTCGGTAACACCGTCAATCTGTTGGAATTCGGCCTCGATCTGTTGGAGGCGACGTTCTGTTTCCTCTAAGTCGGTTTGAACCGGGAACGTGACGCTCGTCACGACTTCTGGTCGGTTAGCAGCCGGGAAGAACTCGAACGGTGTCAACAGAATCAGCCCGTATAGTGCTGTCGTGATGACAAACCCGACCACTCCGAACGTCCACGGCCGTTTAGCGACGACTGGGAGCAACCGATCCGCATAAAAATTGCTGAGACGGTTGAGCGGTCCGCCAAGCCAGCCTGGCTCACGCTTCGACACTTTCACTTTCTTCCGGTTCAACCAATACTGTGCGATCGGCACGAGTGTCAAACTGATGACCATCGATGCGAGCACCGACAAGGCGAGTACTGTCGGTAACGCTCGGATAAAGTTCCCGTTCGCGCCTGACAAGAGTGTCAGCGGTAAGAACGCGAAGACGACGGCGAGCGTCGACGTGACGATCGATCCCCAGACTTCTTTCGTTCCGCGAACGGCACCGACCATGGCTGTATCGCCTTTCCGGTAGCGACGCAAAATGTTGTCGTTGACGACGATCGCGTCATCGACGAGAATACCGAGCGCGATGATCGCCCCGATGATCGAGATTTGGTTCAAATCGACTCCCGTGAAGCGGAGCGGGATGAGCGCGATCAAGAATGACAATGGAATCGCCAGGCTGACGATGAGTGACCCTGTGAACGTCAACCCGATCGTCGTGACGACGATAACTGCGATCATGGCGATGATGAATTCTTTCGTAAGTGACGAGAAGATCGCATCGACCGCTTTCGCTTGATCGTAATAAGTGACGAGTTCGACCCCGTCTAGGTCTCCCACTTCAGAAGCGACGACTTCGTCGACGCGTTGTTGCAGCGTCGGGATGTCTTGACCTGGCTCGATTGTCACCGTGAGCGAGATTGCTGGTTCGCCGTCGAGTGAGACGAGGTCGGTGACTGCTTTCGTCGTCTCTTCGACCGTACCGACATCGGCAAGGCGGACCGGTTCACCGTCGACAGAACCGACGATGACTTCATCCATGTCGTTGACGTTCGTCAAGTTATCGATCGCCAATTGATAAATACCGCCGTCCGTTGATTGACGACCGAGCGGTGTCGTCTTATATTCTTCATTGATTGCCGTCAAGACGTCTGGGAATGCGAGTTGGCGTTCCCCAAGCGCTTCGGAATCCAGTGAGACGACGAATTCTGTTTCCGGGAGCCCTTTGATCGTGAACCCGGTCACACCATCTGTTCGTAACAAACGGTCTTCTAGCCGTTCGACTTGTTCTCGAACCGCTTCAAGCGACTCGCGATCGCTCGACGTCAACAAATAGGAAGCGACCGGAAGCTGACCGATCGAATCGTTGACCGTCGGTGCTAAGGCGTTGTCAGGTAACCGAGGCGCCGCGTCTGAGATCGCCTGCCTCACGTTCGCTTGCAGTTCGCCTTGATCAAATCCGTCTTCATACTCGACAGTGATATTCGAGAACTCCGACGCGGACAGCGACGATACGTTCTCAACCCCTTCAAGCCCTCTTAACTCGGTTTCAAGGATGTTTGTGACGTTCCGTTCGACCGTCTCAGCGGTCGCCCCTGGATATGGGGTCTGAATGAGAATGATATTGACGCTAGTCTCTGGGATTTCACGTTTCGGTAGCTGGAAAAACGTGAGTACCCCGACGACGATTGCAACGAGTAAAAATACAATAATCAATTTTCCTCGCTCAATCATTTTCTGAAAAAACATATTGACCCCTCGCTTTCGGATGATGTGCAAATACACATATGAACTATTCTTCTTCATCATAGAGGGGTTTGAATCAGTTTTCAATCCTTAAACGTGATGCAATGTGCTACTATGGAAACGTTTTTGGAACGCATAAGATAATTCAATCGACCGTTGCTTCTGCCGTTGGACCGTATGATCGGAGACAGGGACTTGAATCGATTCCCCGGTCAGAAATTGAATCCGGGTCCCGTTGCCAAACTTTTTGATGCCCGTGACATGTTGAAAATTGATCCATGCACAATCAGGACTCTCTTTGGCGATCGTCGGGAAAAAGACGGCATCGGCATGCCAATCCATGACGACAGGGGTTTTTCGATGAGGACCAAGCACGTGACGGGCCGCTTCAATTCGCCCTTGGATACTTGATCCATAATAGAGACAAGCCGATTCGAGCAAGTGAATCGGAGAACCTTTCAGACGGTGCACGCCATCGGGCTGATAGACGAGTGTCTCGGCCTCACCGTACTCATTAAATACCGGAACCAACGCTCTTGTATCATTCGTCAACTGTGTCATCTGTTCTTCCTCCAAAACGTATAATATGACTTACACGTTATTCATAACAAGTTCCTTAAACGTGTGCAAACAGCTCGTCGACATTTCCCACTAAAAAAACCAGCCGTTCGCAGGCTGGTTTTTAAAATCTGTCATCCGTTTTTAATTTTTGTGTGTCTTTCAGGTGCGGGAAGTGGAATTGGACAGCAACTCCGTCGTTCGTATTACCCAAGGTAACGGACCCGCCATGGAGGGTCACGATGCGCTGGACGATAAATAAGCCGAGACCGAACTTGCCTTGTTTCCCACGGGAAAATTGATGGAACAGGTCAAGGTTCTCATCGACCGACGGGCCGTCATTTTTGATGACGATGTCGATTCCTGCATCCGTTCGTTCGAGCTCGACCTGAATCGTCGACTCGGCGTAACGAATCGCATTGTCGAGCACGTTTTCGAGCGCGACCCGAACCTGTTCCCCGTCACCGAGCATCTCGCCTGCGTGGCCGGTCAACGTCCACTCGAGATTTCCTCGGAGTTTGAAGCGGTCGATGAGCAGTTCGACCAACTTATCGAGGTTGATCGGATCGAGTTTCATCTCTTGACCTTTAAAATACTCCAACTTGGTGACGTATAACAAGTCGACCACTTTTTTCTCGAGACGCGATGCTTCTTCATCAATGACTTCGGCCGACCCTTTCAAGTCTCCAGTCGGATAGATGCCGTCCCCGATCGACTGGGCATAGCCGCGAATGACCATGATCGGCGTCTTCAAATCGTGAGAGATGTTTTGTAAGAGCGCCTGTTGCGCCAAATCTTGCTCTTGCAGTTCTTGGCGCATCGCGTCGATCGACCGTGCCAATTGTCCGAGCTCGTCTTCCCTGGCGAGTGGTAACACCGTCTCCCATTGGCGGTTTGATATTTTCTCAACGGCCCGTTCCATCTCGACGATCGGTTTCGTCAACTCTCTCGACATCCAAAGGGCCGGGATGAGTGACAGGAGGCTGATGACACCAATTAAAATCGAGATACGCCAGTACAATGTCGAGACGAGCTCACGGCGATAAGCGTCCCAGGCGTATGACGCCTGGTAGATGAGGGCACCGTCATATTCGTTTTGACGAATCGTATAGTAGACGTCTTCCCCATCGATCGTCGTCTGATATTTGGCGACCTCGCTCGTCTGTTCGAGCGCCTCTTGATACATCCGATTCGTCAGCTCGAGCGGGGCCGAGCCGTAAATGATGCGTCCGTTCGGCAAAAAGATAAGCTGATTGACCGAACGTGATTCTTGTTGACGCCGATCGTACTCGATCGGGTTGCTCGGAATATTTTCGAGCTCATTCGTATTTCCGAGGTAATAATCGACATCTTGAAGCGTCTCATACACTTGTTCATCGATGAACTGCGTGATCGAGGAGCGGACCGTCAACAAGATCATCAACGCCAAGGTGACGATGATGAGTAAAATCAATACCCAGATTTTCCACATGAGCCGTTTCGGCTTAAGATCGTGAAGTCTCATGGCTTAACGAGTCGATAACCGATCCCATACAGCGTCTCAAGTTCGAGTCGGTGCAACTTCTTCCGTAAGCGTCGGACCAAGTCATCGACGACACGGTCTGAGCCGAAATAGTCGCGACCCCAAACACCTTCTAATATTTGCTCACGCGACAGCGCCGAGCCCGGATGTTCGAGGAAGAGCAACAATAAATCGAACTCTTTGGACGTCAAATCGATATCATCCGCAGCATGCTTGATCAGTCGTTTGTCCGGATAAATCGTGTATTCCCCATACTCGATATGTTCGTTCGATTTCGACCCGTACACCCGATCGATCAATTTTTTGACCCGGATGACGAGCTCGCGCGGTAAGAACGGTTTGGCGATGTAGTCATCCGAACCCATCTCCAGTCCGATGATTTTATCGATGTCCTCATCACGGGCCGAAATGAAGATCGTCGGTGTATTGGCGTTCGTCGCCTTGATTTGCTTCAACAACTGAAAACCATCGAGGTCCGGCAGCATAATATCGAGCACCCATAAGTCAGGTTCGTCTTGAATCGCGGCTTGGGCTGATACACCATCCGTGAACGAACGGACTTGGTAGCCTTCTTGCTCTAAATACGTGACGAGCATTTTGTTTAAATTGACCTCATCATCGACTAAATAGATCGTGTACATTTTAGTCACCTCTGCAGCATTTTTTAACATCATATCAAACAATTGTCGACGAATGATGGGAAATCACTCGTTTTGAACCGGCTGGATGTACCGTCAATCGCGTAAGTTAACGAAAAAAAGAAGGGTTTCCCCTCCTTACCGTGTCGACCGTGTCCGCAATTGTTGAGCGAGGAAGGCCGTCCCCCCGCTAAGTAACGCCAACACGCCGCTGATCATGACGAGTTCCATCGTAGTCCCACCTTCCCGCTGATACCGATTCTCATTATCATCTATACTATATCATAGTTTTTAGCATGAGAACATCACAAAAAAATCCCGCCTCACAGGCGGGATTCGGTCGTTATGCGTTGACGTCGTAACCTTGTTCTTCGATAGCTTCGATCATCACTTTGACGGAAATCTTATCGTTATGGATGACATCGACTCGGTGATCTTGTAACGAGACGATGGCTGACTCGACGCCTTCTAATTCGGTCAAAGCCCCTTCAACCGCTGCCTTGCAATGGTTACATGTCATACCTTCTACTTTCAAGACTGTTTCATTCATTTGGAATGTCCTCCTTGTTTTTTTAATCGCAGTGCGTTCAATACGACCGAAACCGAACTGAACGCCATCGCTGCCCCAGCAATCCATGGAGCGAGCAAACCGGCCGCGGCAATCGGTATACCGAAGCTATTATAGGCGAGCGCCCAAAATAGGTTTTGACGGATGTTTCGCATCGTGAGCGCACTCATCTCGATCGCCCGATCCACGCCTTCGATATCCCGACCCATGATCGTCACGTCCGCCGCTTCTAAAGCGACGTCCGTCCCGCTGCCGAAGGCGATACCGACGTCCGCGACGGCGAGCGCAGGCGCATCGTTCATTCCGTCACCGACCATGGCGACGCGGCCACGTTGTTTCAGTGCCTCGATGTGGTCTGCCTTCTCGACGGGCAACACCTCGGCAATGACGTTCGCTTCAGCGATGCCTAGTTCACGCGCCACGTCGAGCGCGACTTCTTTTCGGTCTCCCGTCAAGACATACACTTGTCTCGTCGTCGCAAGTCGTTGCACGACAGCCCGGCTACCTTCTTTCAACCGGTCTTGAAGACCGAACGCTGCCACGACTTCAGATTCACTCGCCACGTAAACCGGCGTCATCGCTTGCATGTCCCAATCAGGCAACGTGAATCCGGCCTCGCGCATCATCCGGACCGAACCGATAAGAAGCTCTTTCCCATCGACGACCGCTTTCAATCCTCGGCCCGATAACTCTTCGACCCGTTCCACGTGCCCGACGCCGGCACCACGACCGATCGCTTCCGCGAGTGGATGCGTCGACTGACGCTCGGCCATGACCGCCCGTTGTAAGAACGATTCGTCCCCGAACGTCGCCACGACTTCAGGCGTCCCGTTCGTGAGCGTCCCCGTCTTATCGAACACGACGATATCAACACCGTTCAATGATTCGAGTTGACCGCCCCCTTTAAAGAGGACGCCTTGTTCAGCCGCACGGCCGGTCCCGACCATGATCGATGTCGGAGTCGCAAGTCCGAGCGCACACGGACAAGCGATGACGAGGACGGCGATTGATGACCGAATCGCCATATCGAGATCATTAAACCCGAACAACCAAGCGGCGAACGTGACGGCACTGATGGCGACGACGATCGGTACGAACACGCCAGAGATTCGGTCGGCCTGCCGTTGAATCGGTGCTTTATCCGTTTGTGCCTGTTCGACGACACGGACGATTTGCGCAAGCATCGTCTCGCTGCCTACACGCTCTGCCGCCATCAAGAAGCGGTGTGTTCGATTGATCGTCCCACCGACGACATCAAAACCGACGCCTTTTTCAGACGGGATCGATTCGCCGGTCAGCATCGATTCATCGATGACCGTCTCACCTTCAACGATCTTACCGTCGACCGGCACTTTCTCACCTGGACGGACGACGATCACGTCGCCGACGTTGACAAGGTCGATCGCCACCGACCGTTCTTCCCCGTCGACGAGTAAGATTGCTTCTTTCGCCTGCAACGACAGAAGCGATTTGAGCGCATCTGTCGTTTTTTCTTTCGCCCGTGCCTCCAACCATTTCCCGAGCAATACGAGCGTGATCAACACAGCGCTCGTCTCGAAGTAAAGGGACGGATTCATCGGATGGACGAGCATTTCGAACACGGAATAGAAATAGGCGGCGGATGTCCCCGTCGCGACGAGGACGTCCATATTGGCCGCCCCGCTCTTCAGGCTCTTATACGCTCCTTGATAAAACTGGGCCCCAATCCAAAACTGGACCGGTGTCGCGAGCGCGAATTGCCACCACGGGTTCATGAGCCAATCGGCATGGAACATTAACCCAGGGATATGGGTAATCATGACGAGTAAGAGCGGCGCCGAAAGAAGCGCCGAAATGAGCACTTTCCGTTCTAGTGGGCGGAGGTCATGTTTCGGTGTGAGCTCGACTTTTCGTTCAGCCCCGTAGCCGATCTTCTCGATCCGGGCGATCAGCTCCTCTTCGGTGATGCCGTCCTCGACGCGAATTGTCGCCGTCTCGAGCGGCAAATTGACGGTCGCATCGACCCCGTCCATCTTATTCAATACTTTCTCGATTCGGGCTGAGCATGCGGCGCATGTCATTCCTTGAATCGACAGTTCGACAGTCTTCATACGAGCACCTCCTTACTTTTTAATGCGGCTGACAATTGTCATCAATTCGTCAATGTATGGATCCATATCTTCCGTTTCACTCGCATGGACCAAGCATTTACGCATATGACGCTCAAGCAGCTGCATCTCGACTTGCTTTAAAGCGGCTTGAATAGCCGACGTCTGCGTCAAGATATCGACGCAATATCGGTCGCTCTCGACCATCTTTTGAATCCCACGGACTTGGCCTTCGATCCGGCGCAGTCGCTTACTGAGTGCAACTCGCTCGGCGTCTTCGCGCGGGACGAGCGGCTGTTCGTGCAAGAATTCATCCATTGTTATCACCTCACGTCTAATATACCCCTACCCCGTAATGGTGTCAAACGTATGAAATAAAAAAGAGCGACAATTGTGTGTCGCCCTTGCTTGATTCAGTTGCGTTGAAACGCCTCGCTTTTCAAAACCGTCCGCAAAATCTTACCGGTCGTATTTCGCGGTAACTCATCGATGATCTCGATGTGGCTCGGCTGTTTGTACTTGGCAAGTTTCGTCGCCGCGAACGCGCGGATCTCGTCGATCGAAAGCTCATCGCGGGTGACGATGAACGCCTTCACCGCTTCACCTTGCTCGGCATCGGGCACGCCGATGACGGCAGCCTCGACGATACCCGGGTGTTGGTATAACACTTCTTCGACTTCCCGCGGGTAGACGTTATAACCACCGACGATGACCATATCCTTTTTCCGGTCGACGATATAAAAATATCCGTCCTCGTCACGTTTCGCCAAGTCGCCCGTATAGAGCCATCCGTCCCGAAGCGTCATCGACGTCTCCTCAGGCAGTTTGTAATAGCCTTTCATGACGTTCGGACCGCGGACGATCAGTTCCCCGACTTCGCCGACACCAACTTCTTCACCGAGCTCGTCGACGATTTTGTTCTCGACGTGGATGATCGACGGACCGATCGATCCCGCTTTCCGTTCCCCGTGGAGCGGGTTGAAACAAGTGACCGGCGACGCCTCTGACAGGCCATACCCTTCGAGGATCTTACACTCGAACTTTTGTTCAAACGATTCGAGCAGTTGGACCGGTAAGCTCGCCCCGCCCGAGACGAAGACGCGGACGTGCTTGAGCGCCGACGCGTAAGCCGGTACTTTCAGCGCCGTTTGTAACAAGAAGTTGTACATCGTCGGCACACCGGCAAAAATGCTGACCTGATGCTTCGGAATGAGATCGAATACGTCTTGCGGCGAGAACTTCGGCAAGATGATGATCGTCGCTCCGCGCAGGAGCGGCGCGTTGACGATGACCGTCAAACAGAAGACGTGGAACATCGGCAGCGCCGCGAGCGCCTTATCGTCCGGTGTGATCTCGAGATATTCTCCGATTGAGTGCGCGTTCGAGAACAAGTTGAGGTGGGTCAACAGCGCCCCTTTAGGTTTACCTGTCGTCCCGCTCGTATATAAGATGACGGCGACGTCTTGTTCATCGACCTCGACTAGCGCCGTCACGCCCGAGGCGAACGCTTTTGAAAACGGCATAAATTCGATATCCCCTGTGCGCTCGATTGCGGGCACCTCCGCATACGGTACCGAGATGACAAGCTTCAACTGCGGCAAGTTCGTGAGCGCCGTTTCGGCTTGCGCGACGAGCGGTGACAAGGCGACGATCGCTTTCACGTCTCCATCGAGTAAAATGTAAGCCATCTCGTCCGGCGTATATGTAGGGTTGATCGGAATGACGATTCCCCCACGCGCGAGGACCGCAAAATAAGAAATCAAGAACGCCGGGCTATTCCCGAGGACGAGCGCGACGTGGTCCCCTCTGTCGATCCCCTTCTGTTCAAGCGTCGATGCCATCGCTTGGACTTGTCCGAAAAACTGTTCGTAGCTGACCGTGTCCTCCCCGAACACGTAGGCCGCCTTATTTGGATGCGCGGCCACAACCCCTTGTAACGCTGTGACTAAGTTTGCCATGGTAATCCCCCTTTAGAAATGAATGACGATTCACTCTTGAGCCGTAAAAAAGAGCACGTCAACCGCGCTCTTTTTCAGTTATCTCTATTGTACATGAAACATCTCAGTAAGAAAACGCTTTCAAATCCATCATCTGTAAATGATATAGTCCGGCCCGGCTTTGGACGTGAACAAGCGCTTGCAACGCTTCGTCGTCCATGAGCAGATCATCGATCAACTTATGAAACATCTGCTTCTTCTCGTCAGTCGTCGCTGTGATGATAAAGATCATTTCTGCACAGACCGATTCCCCAGCGATCGTCTGCACGTCGAACGGACGGTTCAAGTGGAGCAGCGTGATGCCATCGCGCTTTGAGACCCGGTTCGGCACGTCAACGACAGCGACCGGGATGGCGACGTCCGTCACTCCGGACGGGATCGTGCGCTCCTGCTCGATGATGACTTGCGCGAACGTATCATCGACAATCCCTTTTCCTTCTAGCTCAAGACCAATCGCGAGCATGGCTCGCTCGAACGTCGGTTGATCGGTCACCCACATCCAGTTCGTGTCCATCCATTCTGTGATGAAACGGCACATCTTCATTCCTCCTATTGGCTCATCTCCATTAAAGAAAGCGCTTGCACTGATTATGATACGCCTTCCCGCAACGACTCGCAACGCTACACACAAGGTTTCACGAAAACGCCAAAAAGGATGGTCTCTGAAACAGACCATCCTTCTGCAAAATCGCCTCAGCTAATGAGATCGACCAGTTCTTCTAAGTCGACGTTACCGAAGTAATGCTTGACGTCGAGGTGTGACAATTGTTCCCGAATCGCGGCTCGTTCGAATCGCGTCCCGACGAGTGCTTGCTCGACGTCGTGGATATCACCGACGCCGAAGAAGTCGCCGTAGATTTTCGCTTCTGTGATCGTCCCTTTATTGACGTTCAAACGAACGTCAATTGTGCCGATCGGGAAACGACGCTTCGATTCGACGTCGAACTTCGGTGACTTCCCGAAGTTCCAGTCCCAGTTCGCGTAGCGTTCTTTCGAGATGTCTTGAACGATTTCCCAGTCCTCGTCACGGAGTACGTAACGTTCCGGGTCTTGACCATCATAGATCGAGTGGAGGAGCGCCTCGACGAACCGTTCCATCTCCATCTCTTCCTCTAAAAATTCCGTGATGTTGGCGACCCGGCTCCGGACCGACTTGATGCCTTTTGAGCGCATCTTCTCTTCCGAAACGTTGAGCGAGTTGACGACTTCCTCGATGTTCGAGTTGAACATGAGCGTCCCGTGGCTGAACATGCGACCGCGCGTCGTGAATTGGGCGTTCCCGCTGATTTTCCGTTCGCCGACTTGAATATCGTTACGACCGGTCAATTCTGCTTCGACACCGAGTTGTTTGAGCGCATCGACGATCGGCTGTGTGAACTTCTTGTAGTTGTTGAACGAATTGCCGTCATCTTTCGTGATGAAGCTGAAGTTCAAGTTGCCTTCGTCGTGATAGACGGCACCGCCTCCAGACAAGCGACGGACGACGTCGATCCCGTTCTCTTCGATATACTTCAAGTTGACTTCTTCTGACGTGTTCTGGTTTTTCCCGATGATGATCGACGGGCCGTTAATATAGAACAAGAAGTAGTCCTCGTGCTCGACGTTCAAATGTTTGAGGATATACTCCTCGACCGCCAAGTTGAGTTTTGGGTCCCGGATGTCCGGGTTAAAGATAAATTTCACAGTCGGTTTCCTCCTAATCGGATGTTCGTTAGTTGTATTATACGAGACGAATCATCCACTCTACAACCTGTTTACTTCCATTCACCGCTCATGATGCGTTTCAACGCGTTCGCGACGCCGTACTCGTCATGACGTTCCGTGACGTGGTGGCTGATCGCGATCAAGTCGTCGTGACTGTTGCCCATCGCGATCGCTTTGCCGGCGACTTCAAACATCGGCACGTCGTTCAAGTTGTCACCGATGACGACGACTTCTGACAAATCGACACCGAAGTGCTCGGCGAGCTTCTTGACGCCGTGACCTTTGTCGGCCCCGTTCGCCATCACTTCGATGTTGTCGTTCCCTGATGACGTGACGTATACCCCGTCGACACGCTCATCGATTTCAGTCCATAGTGATGACATCTTCTCAAAATGACTTGAGAACGCGATGAATTTATAGACGCGTCCAGCCTCGTTTTTGATGAAGTCCTCGATATCCTCGACGAGACGGACGTCTTCGTTGACGTAATAACGCTTCCGGAAGAACTCATACATCTCGAGCGACCGGTCGTCACCATTTTGCTTCAAGTTCTCCATCGTCGCATCGATCAAATCGAGGCGACTTGCGACAAGTCCCGCTTCCGAATACATCTCGTAGAAAATGTCTGAATACTTATGGTCTTGATGAAGCACCGACACGACTTCGAGCGCTTCTTCTACCGTCAAATCGATTTCATGGAGCACTTCTCCCGTTTCGGTCAAGACGCGGCCCCCGTTTGACGAGACGATCGGGCACGTAAGACCGACTTCATCGAGAATCTCTTTCGCGTTGAAGTAATTGCGTCCCGTCGCAATCGCAAAGCGAATCCCTTGTTCTTCGGCGGCGCGGACGATTTCAGCCGTCTCCGGTGCGATTTTTGTGTGGTTGTGCAGAATCGTGCCATCCATATCGGATACGAACAGTTTATACGTTGTCATCAACATCCACTCCCTCTTTTTCTCTTTCGCTTCTAACTATAACAAAAAGAGAGGCCGACGGAAAAATCCGACACCTCTCTTCACAATTCCTTAACCAAGTTCTGCTAACTGTTTGATCTGCTCGTGGACGCTCTTAATACAATCCGGCATGCCGATCCCGTCGTAGGCGATCCCCGCGAGCAGCACGCCCGGATAAACTCGGCTCATCTCGGCCCGAAGCGCTCGCACCCGGTCGGCGTGGAAGACCGCGTACGGCGGCAATCCGTCCCGCAGCCGGCTGACGACCGCCTGGAGCGGTGCGGCTTTGATGTTCATCAAATCGCCCAAGTCACGGAGCGCTGTCGCCACGATGTCCTCATCCGGTGCATCGACGATCTCGTCAGCACCCGGACGACCGAGGAAGACACGGAGAACGTGATAGCCGTCCGGCACGGCGTGTGGCCATTTTTGATCGATGAACGTACACGCCGTGATCATCACGTCCGCTTCTTGGCTCGTGACGAAGCCCGTACCGACGAACGGGAGCTCGATGTCTGTCTCTTTAAAGACGAGTGAGCACGTCGCGGTCGCATGCGGCTTCATATCGGCCAAGAAATCACTGTCGACTTTCGGTAAGAACTGACGAATGAGACGCGGCGGGACCGTCAGTACGAGACGCTCTGAATCCATATCGCCACGATTCGTGAGCAGACGATAGCCTGTCTCCATCTCCTCGACTTGTTCGACCGAACAGTTCAAGATGACCTCTGTCCGCTCGAGCCGTTCCGCGAGACGGTCCGTCAGCGACTTCAAACCTCGCCGGAGCGAAGCGAACTGTCCGACTTTCTTCGCGCCGACTTCAGCGACACGCTGTTCGGGACGAAGATGGCGCATCCCTTCATATAGACTGCCGTACTTCTTCTCACCTTCGATAAACTGCGGGAACGTCGACAGCGCACTCATCTTGTCGATATCGCCGGCATAAATACCCGACAATAGCGGCTCGATCAATCGGTCGACAATCGGATCTCCGACCCGTTCTCGAAGATAGAGGCCAAGTGAGACGTCCGTCTCTGGGGGAATGATGTCTGGGGGCGACAACAGTATGGCCCGCAATGCCGCGTGCTCGTCTTCTGACAAGAGCGACGTCTGCTTGAACGCGTCGACGTCGAGCGGGATGCCCATCACCGTCTGTTTCGGGATCGGATGTAACCCGTCATGATGCAAGACGTACGCTTGCCCGACCCCGTTCCGGACGAGCTCGTCCCCGAGACCAACGTCATAGATCAACTCGGTCATCGCCGTCTTCCTGAACACGTAAGAGTCAGGACCGCGCTCGACCGCGAATTCACCGGTCTCGAACGTATCGATTTTCCCGCCCAACCGGTCATTGGCCTCTAACAGCGTGATCGTCACGTCTTCCGGCAAATAACGCTCGGCATAAAAAGCGGCGGTGAGACCTGTGATCCCACCACCGACAATCGTCAAATTACGCATGATGCACGATCACGCTTTCCATCCGATCTGCGACGGCTTCGATGAAGCTCCGCTCTGCGTTTGGCATGTTTGGACGTGCGTAGTGAACGCCAAGGCGGTCACAAACGACTTTACATTCCACGTCGTTGTCGAAGAGCACTTCAAGGTGGTCAGCGACAAAACCGACCGGCGTATAGACGAACGCCTCGTAGCCATGTTTTTCGTGAAGTTCAGCCGTCAAATCTTGGACGTCCGGCCCGATCCAAGGATCCGGCGTGTTGCCTTCAGACTGCCAACCGACCTCATAGTTGATGACACCAGCAGCTTGCGCGATCTTATCTGCTGTCTCTTTCAACTGATCCGGGTACGGGTCGCCACCAGCCAAAATCTTCTCTGGCAAGCTATGCGCCGACACGATCAAGCATGCCTTTTCGGCTGGGACCGGCAAGTTCGCGAACGTCTCTTTGATCGCTTCAGCCCACCAATTGATAAATTTCGGCTCATCGTACCACGACTCGACCGAACGGATCTCGATGTCGTATTTCGCCGCTTCTTCATGGGCGCGTCCGTTGTAAGACTTGACGCTATATGACGAATAATGAGGAGCAAGAACGACTGAGACCGCTTCTTTAATGCCGTCGTTCGCCATTTGCGCGACAGCATCCTCGACGAACGGTTCGATATGCTTGAGACCGATATATAATTTGAAGTCGATTTCACCAGCGTGACGCTCGTTCAAAATGTCTCGAAGCGTCTCTGCTTGGTCGATCGTGATCTTCGCGAGCGGAGATACGCCCCCGATCGCCTCATAGCGTTCCGTCAAGTCTTGGAGCGCTTCCGGTGCCGGCTTGCGTCCGTAACGGATGTGCGTATAATATCGTTCAATGTCTTCCGGTTTATATGGTGTTCCATAAGCCATTACGAGTAATCCGACTGTTTTCATGATGATTTGCCTCCCATTTTTTCACGTGAATAGTCATGGATAAATGCCGTCAATTTGACGAGTACGGCCGGGTCGACTTCTGGGAACACCCCATGTCCCAAGTTGAAGACGTAGCCCGGTTGTTTCATCCCTTCATCGAGGATTTCTTTCACTTTCTCCTCGATGACCGGCCATGGTGCCAGCAAGAACGACGGGTCCAAGTTTCCTTGCACCGCTTTCGTAATGCCGCGATCGCGCGCTTCTTGAACCGACAAGCGCCAGTCGAGCCCGACGACGTCGATTGGCTGATCTTGCCATTCTTCTACAAGATGGCTCGCTCCAACACCGTGCATGATGAGCGGGATGTCGAGTGTGCGCAATTCAGTGAAGATGCGCTCAGTCGTCGGTTTAATGTAACGGACATAATCTTTGCGGCTGAGCGTCCCGACCCATGAATCGAACAATTGGAACGCTTGGATACCGGCCTCGGCTTGCGCTTTGGCGTACGTGATGACCATGTCTCCAAGTTTGTCCATGAGCGCGTTCCAAACGTCCGGCTCAGCATACATGAGAGCTTTCGTCCGATGATAGCTTTTCGATGGACCGCCTTCAATCATATAGCTCGCAAGCGTAAACGGCGCTCCCGAGAATCCGATAAGCGGCACTTCAAGACGCTCTCGAAGCAAACGGATCGTCTCAAGCACGTACGAGATGTCGTCAACATTCAGCGGTTTTAAGCGCTCGACGTCCTCCATCGTCCGATACGGATTATCGATGACCGGGCCAATCCCGCTCTTAATTTCTACATTGACGCCCATCGACGGGAGTGGCGTCATAATATCTTTGTACAGAATGGCCGCGTCGACTCCGAGTTGCTTGACCGGGAGTTCCGTCACGTAGGCGCATAGTTCTGAATCGTGTGTGATTTCGAACAACGTCCTCGTTTTCTTGATCTCACGATATTCTGGTTGGTAGCGTCCGGCTTGGCGCATATACCAGACCGGCACATAGTCTGTCGCCTCTCCTCGAAACGCCTTCAAAATAGTATCGTTCATACGTCGCGTCATTCCCCTCTATAATTCTCCTACACTCTTCTTCTATAGGTATGTGAACTCAAAAACATTATACAGAAATTAATTAGAATAATGCTAATGTGAAGCATTTTCATTGTGTTTTCATTGTGTCATTTCTTTGTCGGATACGTGCGGAACGCCGAATTGAGCTGACCCCGGATCAATTCATCACGCTGTCTCGTCGATAGACGTTTTTCGCGCTCTTTAATGTCTTGAATCCGCCATCCGTCCTCAAGCTTTGACGCCACGTCGATCAACCGCTCGACGTCATGGAAAGAATATTTACGCGAGCCTCCCTTTGTCCGCTCCGGGAAGACGAGTCCTTTCGCCTCATAATAGCGCACTTGTCGTTCAGAAAGCCCGGTCAGTTCGGTAATAACGCCCATTCCAATCACTTTCTTCGACTTATAGTCCATCGTCCGCCATCTCCCTTCTCAAAAAAACTATGTCAGATAATCTGACAAATTGCAATCCACCCCGTTCATTTCGTCTTAAACTGAAACCAACTTTTGAAATCACACTTGCTAAAAGGAGGAATCGCAACATGGAAGAAATTATGTATTATATGGACACGCTGTTCGTACTCATCGCTGCACTGCTCGTCTTGACGATGCAACTTGGTTTCGGCTTACTCGAGACCGGGACGCTCCGAGCTAAAAACGCCGGGCATGTCGCTGTCAAACAAATCATCAGCCTCTCTGTGGCGGCACTCGCCTTTTGGGCCGTCGGGTTCGGCCTCTCATTCGGGGATGGTACCCGCTGGTTCGGGACTGAAGGATTCTTTTTGAACGGATCGTTCACGAGCCTCGACTGGGCCAACGTCTCGCTCGACATTAAATTCTTGTTCCAATTGTCATTCGTCGCCGTTGCGCTCGCAATCGCTTGGGGCGGATTTGCGGAACGGGCTAAACTGTCGGCTTACGTCTTATTCGGTATCTTCTTCGTCGCCGTTCTCTATCCGATCGTCGCTCGCTCGGTTTGGGCGGGTGGACTCCTCGGCTCAATGGGGATGCAAGACTTCGCAGGCTCAGCTGTCGTCCATCTTCAAGGTGGGATGGCCGCCCTTATGGCGACGATCATCTTGAAACCACGACGGAAAACAGAATCACTCGCCGGTCATAACCACGTCTTGACGGTCGTCGGCGGACTCGTCCTTTGGCTCTGTTGGTTCGGATTCAACGCGGGATCGACGATGTCGGTCGCTGACGGATTCTTCGGTTATGTCGCACTTACGACGATGCTCGCTACGGCTGCCGGTGCGCTCGGCGCGCTCGCAATTGTCATGATCCACAAGAAGACGGCTGATATCCCTTCAGTCGTCAACGGTGTCCTCGGGGCGCTCGTCGCCATCACTGCTGCATGTGCCTTTGTCGAACCATGGGCCGCTGTCGTCATCGGCGCCCTCGCTTCCATCGCAACATACGGCACGAGCATCCTCATGGCGAAATATATCGATGACCCACTCTGTGCCTTCTCGGTCCACGGTGTCGCTGGCATCATTGGAACACTCGCACTCGGGTTCTTCGCATCACCGCGTCTCGTCGAGATCACCGGCATCGGTTCGGCCGGCCTCTTCTATGGTGGCGGCTTGTCACAACTCGGCGTCCAAGCGCTTGGTGTCTTGATTGCAATGGTCATCGCCGGAGGCGGAAGCTACGCCTTCTTAAAACTGCTCGACGTGACGATCGGTCTCCGTGTCACTGAGGAGCAAGAAGACGTCGGACTCGATATCGCCGAGCACGGTGTATCGGCGTACGGTGAAATCGATTCGGAAACTGACACTCCGGCTCGTCTGCCGAAGATTCTCGGCTCGAGCGTGTCGGTCATGTCACCAAAAAAATAACAGCAGTTCAAAGGGACACCCTCCACGCGGAAGGGTGTCCCTTATTCATTTCAACCGCCCTAAATAGTAACGGATGACGAGATAGCCGAGCACGACTCCCGCGACCGCGTCAACTCTAGCACCGAAAGCGACCGACCCGAGCGTCAGGACGACCAACTGACCAATCAGTAAGCGGTTCATCCACCATTTGTAACCCGCCAACCGTTCAAGACGCGTGATTGGCAACCATGAAGCGATCGACATCGTATCGAGTCGTTTGAAGAGCGGCACGAGTTGGAGTGCGGTCAAACCGACGAACAGCGGGACGACCAAGCCGACATACCAGCCACCCGACAACCACATGACGATGAACGCCACGACAGAAAGGCGGAACACGAGGTCGAGCGAGTCTTTCGAACGGATGACGCGTAAGCCATAGACATAACGCGCGGCATCCGCGCGTCTGAGCACCGAACGCTCGAGCGCTCGCACGATGACACTTCTCTCCTTCACTTCTTCCCGCATCGCCGGCAAGTCGACGAACCAACTGATGACACGGTCGAACTGCGCCTTGCTCTTCTGCTCGAGCGTGAGCCAATCAAGGAGCGGGATGCGGTCGTGTCGTCTTAGATGAAGCAAGACAAGCGCGACAAGCGCCGGCACCGGCGTCAATAACGGGACACCGAAAATCATGATGACTCCACTCGCGAGCGCACTGAAGAGCACCACGTTTGAGACCAGTTCGAGCTTTGCGAGTCGACCCGCTGCCGAAAGCAACACGCTCGCTGCGACGATGGCGCCTACTTCTGCCGGCGTGAGCGCTTGCGTCCGGACGATGAGCGGCAAGACGACGAGCATGGCGACGAGCGCCCGAACGCTCGCGAACACGACGTTGAACAGACGGATCCCGTTCATATACGAACGGATATCACCGAGCTCTGGCAACAAAAACACTTGATCCGCTTCTTGAAGCAACGTCCGCGGCCGATGCCCGAGTGGCAAGAGCAAGAACACGAGCGCGACGACCCATTCGCTCGGAAACGCCGGGTCGAGTTCGTTTAAAAATTGATTGTAGACGAACCCTCCGTAAATGAGCGTGAAGTAGAGCGTGAACAAGAGACCCCCGTTCGCCACATAGCGGCTATACTTCACGACTTCTTCCATCCAACTACTGAACCGAGCGTTAAACACCCTCATTTTGCCCGCTCCTCGGCCTCGATCGCCTCGACATAAATGTCATCGAGCGTCGCGTCAGGACGGAGCGCATATTTTTCACGCAACTGCGCTGCCGTACCGGTCGCGATCACGACTCCTTGATGGAGAAACACGAACCGGTCACAGTGACGTTCCGCCGTCTCGAGGATGTGCGTCGACATGAGAATCGCACACTCTTGTTTATACTCATCAAACAGGCGGAGCAGTTGACGTATTGCCAGCGGATCGAGACCGACGAACGGTTCGTCGACGATCAAGAGCGGCGTCTTCGTCACGAGCGCGCTCAGGATCATTGCTTTTTGGCGCATCCCTTTCGAGAAGACGGATGGGAACCAGTCCAACTGTTTCTCCATGCGCATGTCGCGGGCCAATCGTTCCGTCCGCATCTCGAGGTCACGGCTATCGATCTCGTACGCTTTCCCCATCAACAACAAATGTTCACGTAACGTCAACGTGTCATACAAAATCGGTGTCTCAGGAATATAACTTATTTTCTTGCGATAATTTTTTTCGGACGATTGCAAAGTTTCTCCGTCGACTTCGACTGATCCCGAAATCGGTTCAAGCAATCCTAAAATATGTTTGATCGTCGTCGATTTCCCGGCACCGTTTAGCCCTATCAGCCCAACGAGCTCACCTTTTTTTACTTCAAACGAAACATCATGTAGCACTTGTTTACCTATATAACCGCCGTTCAAGTGTTCGACGTGTAACATGAAAACTCCACCCCTTATTTTCAACTTTTTTTTGTGATATATGTTTTAAAAATTGTCCCATGGGAATATTCTCTACTGTAAGGCATTTTAAAAACTTATTCATCACTTCCATTGTTCCATAAAATTGTTATTGAGAACAATGGACAAAACAGAGAGGAGAATGTTTGCATGGGTTTTATTCTTTATTTGATCGTCGGAGGTATCATCGGTTGGTTAGCAGGTCTTATTTTAGGTAAAGACGTACCAGGTGGCGTTATCGGTAACATCATCGCTGGTATCATTGGTGCTTGGCTTGGTGGATTGATCTTCCCTGATTTCGGACCAATCATCGCTGACATCGCGATTATTCCAGCACTTCTTGGTGCGATTATCTTGATCTTGATCGTATCGTTCGTTATGAAATCAATGAACAAAAAGCGCTAATCAAGTGCTACAAAAACGGGACCCTCGACACGAGGGTCCCGTTTTTCCGTTCAACTTAACAGTAAATACATCGCCCCGTCGCGTTCGATGAAGCGTTTATCCGTTTCTAAACCGAGCAACGTGAAAATCGATTCGAACAGCGAGCGATCGTAACGCCACTCGATCCCAAGCTCTGTCTCGATTCGTTCATTCGGTTCACCGAGGAGGGCGACCATATCGTCCGTCCGTTTGTCCAAATCGATGTCAATTTGGTTCACTTTCTTTTTAACAAATGTCACGTCCATGCCGTCATACCGCCACACGTCGCCGTCCCGTTCAAGCGGTTCACCGAGCTGTTCGACGACCGTTTTCTCCCGCTTGTTCATAACCGACTCAATCGTGTCAAGCGAATGCCCGGTCCTCGCCTCGACTTCAATCTCGATCAGCTCGACCCGCTCGATATCGAACTGACCGGCAATCGTCTCGTTCGCTTCGGGCTGTAGCGCGAAAGCGAGCTGTTCCTCCCGAACGAGCGTCACCGTCTCCGTTCGCGTGACGGTCTCCCCGTTCACGACCGCGACGGCTTTGACGTCGTACCGGCCTGGCATCCGCTCGACCGTCAAGCTGTCGCCCGCCGCATCAATCCGGCCTACTTGCGTCCCATCGACCCATATGTTCGTCAATGGCACGTCTGACGTCGCAACGAACGTTTGCGGCAACAGCTCAATCCGATAATCCGCAAAGCCGAACCGGCCGTCTCCCGTATCAAGCAAGCGGAACAACCCGACTGACTCCATACCTTGACGTTCATCGGCGCGGTCCGCCGCCACCTCAGAGATCGCCTCACCTCGAATCGACTTCTCTTCGTTCAGCCAACGCATGAACCGGAGTGCCTCGGCACGCGTAAGCGGCTCAGTCTCATATTCAACCGTCTGCTCAAAGAAAGCGACGTCTTCCGTCAACAGAGCCTCTTTAAATCGAACGTGGATTTGCGCGTTCGCCTCCGCCGGCTTATAGCCCCATATATAGATTGCACCCGTCGCTAAGACGAGCAAAACGGCTAGGACGATGACGAGGCGAATCTTGCGCTGCCTTGTCGTCTTCTTCGATCGTTCATAAGCCATTCTCTCCACTCCTATCACTTTCTCTTGTCCTTCTATTGTAGGATGACGTGAGAACGAGGACAATCATCCTTTCGCCTGAACTTCCGTGTTATGATGAAATCGATCAGTCATTTCATGAATGGAGGAAATACGATGCATACCGATGCCAATTGTATCTTTTGTAAAATCGTCAACAACGACATCCCTTCTTACAAGGTGTACGAAGATGATGACGTCGTCGCTTTTCTCGACATTTCCCAAGTGACGAAAGGCCACACCCTCGTCATCCCGAAACATCATGCCAAAAACATTTACGAACTACCGAGCGACGTCGCAAGTGACGTCTTTAAAGCAGTCCCGGGAATCGCGAGCGCGATTCAACGCGAAACGGGCGCGATCGGGATGAACGTCCTCTCGAACGCCGAACAAATCGCCGGTCAGACGGTGTACCATTTCCATATTCACTTGCTCCCGCGCTACGGCCACGAAGACGGCTTCGACGCGAAATGGGAAACCCATAACGATGCGTACACGCCAGAAGAAATGAACACGCTCGCGGCTCAAATCAAACAACGTGTTTGAACGAAACAAGCGGACCAGACTCCTCCGAGAGCCTGGTCCGCTTTCTTGTGTGTCATGACGAGTTGATCGAATTGAAGTGCCGCTTCCGCTCTTCTTCAATTTGTGCCCGTTCTATTTGCAATTTGATCGCCTGCTCATACAGTTGCTGACGAGATTTGACAGACTCCGCTTGTTCGAACTCTTTTCTTAATACATTTAGACGGGTATCGATTTCAAAAAGTCGCTTTTCAAGCAAAGTTTGTTTACGCGTCTGTTCGTTCTGTTCTGACGCTTCGTATCCCGCCTCGAGTGCTTCCATTATTTTATGTGCCCAAGGGTCATCTCCCAGTTGTTTCGCCGCGTTGTACAAGTCTAGCATGTCATCAAACCAACGCTTTTGCTTGTCCACTGGAGGTCACCTTCCTTTGACCTCATTTTAAAATAAAATGATTTTTCGGTCAAAATTGAATGTTCTGAAAAATTTTATTTGAGATATAGGTTTTTAATCTCTCTTTTTTGGTAAAATAATATGAAAAGAATGTATTCTAGCATTATCGTGCTTGAGGAGGGGAATGTATTGTCGAGTCACAATCGTCGCGAGTGGGTTGCTTTTGGCTTTGTCGTAGCGTTTTTAGGCGTGGCGACAGTGAAAAAGATTGCTCGTGGAACAGCCAACGATGCCGCATCGAATCAGCATCGGGCGTCTACAATCACTACGTTGAAAGAACAATTCCAAAAAGTTGCCAAAGATGCTTCACAAGTGGTGGCGGCTGGTAAGTTACAAGGCAAAGAATTGACGGATCAAGTGAAAGCCGAGGTCGAACGCTACCAACAAGACATTCAGCCTTCAATCGAGCAGATCCAAGGAAACCTAAACGAGCTTTCAAACGTACAGTCAGATATGACCGAAGCGAAAGCGAAGAAGACCGACTGACCGGTCTTTAGGCATCGTCCGTCGTTTTAGTCACTTTGTATCCGGAAAGGATGAATTGAGATGGAACATGAAAAAGAATTCTCTGGCCCTGAGGCCATGCTCTATAGTCATAAAATCATTCAGCTCAGTAAAGCATTGTGGAAGACGGTCGAAAAAGACTGGCAGAACTGGATCAAGCCTTTCGATTTGAACATAAACGAGCATCATATTTTATGGATCGCCCACGCGCTCGGTGGCGCCTCAATCTCTGAGATTGCGAAATATGGCGTGATGCACGTATCGACCGCGTTCAACTTTTCGAAAAAATTAGAAGATCGTGGTCTCCTCACGTTCTCTAAAAAAGAAACGGACAAACGTAATACTTATGTACAGTTGACGCCTGAAGGCGAAGCACTCTTGCTCGAAACGATTCATGCGTTCGACCCTGAAGAGAACGGTGTGTTCCGTGCCTCGCTCCCGTTGCAGGAGTTATATGGGAAGTTCCCGGACTTGACGGACATCACGGCCATCGTCCGCCGCCTGTACGGCGACAACTTTATGGACATCTTCGCTGAAACATCAAAAATGATTTCTGAAGAGGCCGGACGTCGTCCCGAAGATGACGAGCTGACTAAAGAAGCTTAACGTGCGCGTAAAGGGGCTCTGTGATTTCGAGAGCGATCCCTTGCTTGACGCACGCCGCCAAGATGACCCCAGGGTCTAACGACGGATGCAACATCCCGACGAAACTGACGAGCAAAGGCTCTACGGACGACAAGCCGTAACGCCTTTGCTCGTTTTGTTGATTGTTGATTTCGTCGAGCAGTTTATAGAAGTCAGCAACTTCTTCCTTCGTCAAGTTTGCTTTGATGACTTCATATTCAAACGGCCGACTCGACCAATCGACTAGTCCGAGCAACAGCTCCATCTGAAAAGACAACTGATTAACTTTCTCTTCTAGCGACACGTTTCCCACCCCATCATTTCACATTCTCTTTCATCATTATACGACACGTTTCTGTGCTATGATACTACACAGGTAATCGAACAGCTGTCATGATTAACAAAATGTGGTATAGTCGAACATAGAAACTTATAGATTTTTAGGGGTGGAATATATGTCAAACGGAATGACGAATGAACCAAACAAACAAAACAAAAAGTTTTCAACTGGTGCCCTTGTCGGCGCATCGGCAATCGCGCTTCTCATCGGTGCAGGTGGTACGTACGCTGCAACGAGCGGCGGATCTTCTGACAACTCAGCAGTTGTCTCATTCGAAGGTGGCGAAATCACGCGCGGTGAAATCGCGGACATGAGCTACGACCGTATGGTCCCACAACTCGCTTTCCAAGAAACGATGAACGCACTTCTTGAAAAAGAGTATGGCGACAAAGTCGAGCAAGAGAAAGTCGACGAAGAGTTCAGCAAGACGGAAGAGCAGTTCAATTCGAAAGAAGAGTTCGAACAAGCGATCCAACAGGCTGGCATGACAAATACGGATGAGTTCAAAGAGGCACTCCGCGGCCAGATGCTAGTCGATGCTGCAAAGTCTGAACTCGTAGACGTGACGGACGAAGAAATTGAAGCACAATTCGCCAAAGAGAACATTGAAGTCAAGGCGAGCCACATCCTCGTCGAGACTGAAGAAGAAGCGCAAGCCATCATCAAAGAAATCAACGATGGCGCTGATTTCGCAGACGTTGCGAAAGAAAAATCGACAGACACTGGTTCAGGCGAAAAAGGCGGCGACCTCGGTTACTTCTCAGCCGGCGCTATGGTTCCTGAATTCGAGGAATACGCGTTCCAAGAAGATGTCGTCGGTAAAGTCTCAGAGCCGATCCAATCACAATTTGGATTCCACGTCATCAAAGTCGTTGACCGTAAAGAGAAAGACCTCAAACTCGAAGATGAGAAAGACCGCATCCGTGAAGAAGTGGCAACTGAAAAGGCAGCTTCAATCGACGCCAACAAAATCTACGCTGAGTTGATCGAAAAATACAACGTTGACGTGAAAGACGCGAAAGCCTCAACACAGTTCGACGCAGTAAAAGACGCACTCAAAGCGGAAGAAGAAGGAACATCAGAAGAAGCACCGGCTGAAGAGTCGACAGAACAATAAGCAACAGGCAGGCGTCCCGCGGGATGCCTGCCTTTTCTTATAATTTCGGTTTGTAAAACGCCCGGTTATCAAGCGCCATGACCCGTTCTGTGAACGTTCCTGGCTCAACACCTTCGAACGCCTTATCGAACATGTTCATCCGGGCATCGATGTTATCGATGAAGAATAGCATTTCTGCCTCCGGAAGTTGCGGCGCGTTCGCCGAGCCCCATTCCGGCTTCCCGTGATGACTCAAGACGAGATGTTGTAACAACGTCGTGACTTCGCGGTCGGTCCCGAGCTCGCGGGCTACGACTTCGATTTCGGACGACATGAGCGACAAATGGCCGAGCAGCTTGCCTTCGAGCGTATATTCCGGAGTAATCGCGTCCGACAGCTCGATGACTTTCGCCAAATCGTGCAAGACGACACCTGAGACGAGCAAGTCACGGTTCAACTGCGGATACAAGTCACACATCGTTCCAGCAAGCTTGAGCATCGACATGACGTGGAACGCGAGACCTGAATAGACCGCATGATGATGACGCACCGCCGCCGGATACGTGAAATACGTCTCTTCGTTTCGGTCGACAATCGTCGTCACGAGTTCCCGCATACCCTCGTGACTGATTGCGTCGATATACGCCCGGATCGTCGTCTCGAGCTCCGACCTCGGAATCGGCGCAGAGCGGACGTAAGGGGCGATGTCCGTCTCCCCTTCGATGATCGAGATCTGCTTCAGTTTGAGTTGCGTCCGGCCCCGATAATCCATGACTTCTCCTGAGGCGTGGACGATCTTTTTCGTCCCGTACTTCTCGGTATCGGCGCTATCCCACACCTTCGTCTCGATTTCGCCGCTCTCATCGCATAAAACGAGCGTCAGATAAGGCTTCCCGTTCCCGGCGAGCCCTCGATATGATTGTTTGATCATTACATATTGGTTTAACGTGTCGCCCACTTTGAGCTGACCGATTTTAGTCGTCAATGAAAGCACCTCTCTTCTCGTCAGTACTTCCATCTTAACGAAAGTTCGCATGAGATGCCAACTTTCTCGGTAAATGGGGAATACTTGAGGAGAAAGAGAAATTGGGGGAATACGAGATGAACTGGACTTGGTACACACGACCTGAGGAAATCGTACACATTGATGACTACTATACGGAAGCGTACACGTATTGGCTTGAACAAATGACGACGGCCAAAGTGACAAAAATTATTGTTGAGCAGGACTATATGTATGGTTCGCTTACGCTTGACTATGAGCAGATCGAACGGGAACCGCAGAAAATCGGTCACTATTTCGTGACGCGCGACTTTTTGTGGACGATCGGGTTTGATGATCTGTATTGCGATAGCGTCGCAGCGAAACAATATGCCACACCGATTGAAGCGTTCTATGACCTGCTCGCCGAAAAGATGGATTATTATTTCCACGGGATCGATGAATACGAGGAACGTCTGATGATGGCACAGCGTCAAATGAGCGGTCAAGTTCCGCCTGAATTCATGAACGAAATATTTGGGCTGCGGAGCGAGATTGAACGCTGGTCGGATACGGTCGTCCCATATCGCGAGTTGCTGATGGCGGGCCGGGAAGCGTTTTTAGATATCGATTTAAATGAACTGAAATCTTATCGCCTCGCTGAGTATCGTGTCGACCGACTGCTGACGTTGATCGAACACTACCAAGGCGATGTCATCGCCTTGACCGACCTCGCCTCGACGCTGTCAAATTTCCGTGGCAACGAGATCATGAAGGCGTTGACCGTCTTCACGGCGCTGACGACACCGGTCGTCGCCTTCGGTGCCGTCTGGGGCATGAACTTTAAACAGATGCCAGAACTCGAATGGCCGCTCGGCTATCTGTTCGCTTGGGTCATGATCGTTCTCTTCACGGGCTTAGTTTACGCTTGGTTAAAACAAAAAAATTGGATTGGGTCTCTGTTACAATTCCCGAATCAAATCCGTAACCAAAAACAAATGGAAAAACAGCGGAAGAGAACAAAACAGTAAAAAAACGAACAAAAGTTCGCTATAATGAAAGGAGTCGATTGAAACAGAAAGGAGATGCCGATGGAACGTTTAATCATACATGTCGATATGGATGCGTTCTATGCATCCGTCGAACAACGAGACCGCCCTCACTTGCGAAATAAGCCCGTCGTCGTCGGTGGCGCCCCCCACAGCCGTGGAGTGGTCGCCACCTGTTCGTATGAGGCGAGGAAATACGGCGTGCATAGCGCCATGTCGTCACGCCGGGCGTTCGCACTGTGCCCGCAAGCGACATTCGTCAAGCCGCGCTTTCAGGCGTATCGGCAAGTGAGCCAAGACGTGATGGAGATCTTCAAGTCCGTGACGCCATTTGTCGAGCCGCTATCGCTCGATGAAGCGTACCTCGACGTCACCGAGAACTCACTCATGAGCACGTCGGCGCCTTACGTGGCGCGCTACATTCTCGGTGAGATCAAACGCCGGACCGGACTGACCGCTTCCGCCGGCGTCGCTCCGTCCAAGTTCGTCGCCAAAATCGCCTCCGGGTTCGACAAACCGAACGGCCTCACTATCGTCGCCGCGGACGAAGTCGAGTCGTTCCTCGCCCCGCTGTCAATCACGGCGATGCACGGTGTCGGGAAAGTGACTGCTCAAATCCTCTTCAAACATGGCTTTGAAACGATTGCCGACATCCAGCAATCGCGACCAGAACAGTTGAAGGCCATCCTCGGCCATGATCGTGGCGTCCAGTTATACGAACTCGCCCACGGACGTGACAGCCGTCCCGTCGTACCGACCCGTGAACGCAAGTCAATCGGTTCGGAGACGACGTTCGCCTTTGACCTCGACGACCCGGAGGAAGTGTATGAGCGCGTCATGCCTGAGATTGAAGACGTGTTGCAGCAGCTCGACCGCCGTGAATTGAGTTGTCAAACTGTGACGATCAAAATCAAAACAAGCGAGTTTCAAGCACGCAGTCACCAAATCAAGCTGAACCATCCGACCCATGACCATGATGAGATCAAACGGCTTGCCCGACGCTTGTTCGACGAGATGTCAATCAACGAGCCGGTTCGTCTGATCGGCATGACCGTCTCCGATTTGATTCCCCGAACGGAGACGGCCCGTCAGCTCACGTTCGACGAACTGACGAAACCATCGCTTGAAGAATGAATGGTGATTCAGTACAATGGAAGAAAAGGGGGGATCCGTTTGAACATGTACACAGTCACTGCGTTCGAGAATGACGGCACGATTTTACTTAACGATTCATTCGAGGCAGCGAACGACGAAGACGGAAAAGCGACAGGGCTAGCGATGCTCCATGAGGCCGGTCACGACCATAAAGGGGCGCGCATCGTCCGCCAAGGGCAACTCATCTATTTCGAACGGTGCAAACTTCCTGGAAAACTAAAAGGCACTTCCTCATAACAGAAGCGCCCCGGGAACCCCGAGGCGCTTGTTTATTCGCTATATTTAGTCTCCCATTGTTCGCGCCACGTCCAATAATCGGGATGTAGCTCTTCCGACGTTTTGCCGTCTAGCGAATACGAACTGCCGACGAGCGGCTCGGCCGAATCCGGGAACGACGTACCGCCGATGATTTCACCGTCCACCATCATCACAAAGACGTTCGCCTGACCGAGCGGATGGTTGCGGACGATAAAATGCTCTTGCCGAATGTTGCGTCCGATGTATTCATCCGGAGGCGTCGTCTGGACTTCCCACGTACTACGAGTCGGCAGCTCAAGCAAATCCGATTTCTCAAAGCTCGACGTTCGATTCCCTTTATAAGAGACAACCTCATAACCTTGCTCTTCTAAATACGCCTCGGCCATTTTGACGTCCGCCCCTAGCGTCGGCTCCGGCTTCTCACTCGCATCTGAACAGGCCGCGAGCAAGACGACCGCCAACAAGATGCCGATTCGTTTCCACATCATCTGTCCACCTCATCAGTTCATTGTTGATAACTTATTCGTCAACTAACAAAAATTTCCTCTTTCAGAATGGGAAGAGAAATAAAATCGAAAAAATCGCGACGACCGCGACAATCAATTGTAGCGGCAAACCAACTTTAACGAAATCGAAAAAGCGATAGCCGCCGATACTGAACACCATAGCGTTCGTCGGTGAGCCGAACGGCGTCATAAACGCGAGTGATGCCGCAACCGCGACGGCGACGACGAGCGGCACCGGACTGACTTCGAGTGACGCGGCGAGCGATAAGGCGAGCGGTGCGAACAAGACGGCCGTCGCCGTATTGGAGATGATTTGACTGAGCACCATCGTCGCGACGAAGATGGCGACAAGCACCCAGACCGGACCAGCGCGTCCGAACGACTCACTGATCCATGTGACGAGCCAGGTCATGACACCCGCATTTTCGAGTGCGGTCCCGACTGGAATCATGGCGGCGATCAACAGGAGCGACGACCATTGGACCGACTCGTAGGCAACGTCCATATGCCGGACCGCTCCCGTCAGCACCATCGCGATGGCCGCGAGCCAAACGGCAACGGTCGGGTCGACCCATTCGAAGACGAGGAGCACGATCATGACGAGCATGATGAGACCGGCCGCGAGTTGATGGCGCTCGGACACAGCTCGGTTGGCGACATCGGTCACGCGCTCGTTCGCGAGCAACAAGTGTGTCTCGTCACCCGCTTTTTCTAAATCGCCCCACTCGCCTTGGGCCACGAGCATATCGCCTCGCTCTAACGGGACATCTTTCAACCGTGTCATCGCAATTTCTTCGTTCGGGCGGATGACTTGAAGCACGTTCAAGCGGTAGTCATTCCGCAACCGACTCTCCGAGAGACAGTGACCGATGAGCGGGCTATCAGACGGGACGGTGAAAATAGCGACGCCTGACTCTTTCCCGTAGACATCTTTCAGCTCCATCGGTTCAACGATCACCCCTTCTTGACGGGCGACACGTCGAACATCCGCTTCTGCCCCGCTAACGAGGACACGTCCCTCATAGAGCACCGTATCGGCTCGGGCCGTGACGAGTCGATGCGCGAGCCCTTTTCGCTTTTCGCCGAGGACGATCAAACCGTCACGTGACCACTTCACATCTCGGAGCCTTTTCCCGACGAGCGGATGACCTTTCGTGAGCGTGAGCGCGTAGATGTTCAACTCGG
Organism: Exiguobacterium sp. SH1S21; assembly: GCF_004337175.1. Taxonomy (NCBI): domain Bacteria; kingdom Bacillati; phylum Bacillota; class Bacilli; order Caryophanales; genus Exiguobacterium; species Exiguobacterium sp. SH1S21. The sequence continues at coordinate 82,212 of NZ_SJUY01000010.1, forward strand.
GCATCGGCAGACGGGCGACGATGACCGAACGAACCTCGCCCGCATCGAGCAGCCGGTTCCCGATGACATAAAAGTAGAGCAGCCCGACGACGGCGGCGGCGAACCCGATCGGTAGTAGCGAGAAGAAACCGAGCGTCCCGCCTGAGGCACCGCGGAGCGCCTCTGCGGCGACAAGGTTCGGTGGGGTGCCGATGAGTGTCATCGTCCCGCCGATGCTTGAAAAGAACGCGAGCGGCATTAACAGTTTTGCCGGATTCGTACCCGTTTGTCTCGACATGGCGAGAACGACCGGGATCAAGAGCGCGACCGTCCCCGTGTTCGACATGAGACTCGATAGAAACGTCACGGTGACCATCAGAACGAGAAATAGACGCACCTCACTCCCTTTCGCATAAGGAATGAGCCCAGCGCCAAGCCGTTCGGCGAGCCCTGTATGAAACAGGCCCGCTCCGACGATGAATAATCCGGCGATCATCAAGACGACCGGATTCGAAAAACCTGCCATCGCCTCGACAGGCGACAGTTGTTGCGTCAATACGAGCGCGACTAACCCGACGAGTGCGACGAGATCGGCCCGCAACCAGCCCCCGATGAAAAAGATGATCATGACCGCTAATATGAACAAGGTGACCATGACGCCCACCCTCTCTTGTGAATTGATATACAAGGTTATTATACACCATAATATGTAAGCGCTATCATAATGAATTTGACAAGTCGGTCAACAAAAAAAACGGATGGCTCGAAAGCCATCCGCACAGGTGTTATTGAACTTCGTTTTCATTAACCATCGGAGCGTATAGCTCTTCAAGTGGTTTCATGATAATTTTTGTCACTTCTGTGACCAGTTGATGCATGCGTTGCTCTTCTTGCATGAGCTCCATGATCAATTCGTTCTGTTGAACGCTCATCATTTTCGTTTGAGCATCCATCATCTCTTGTTCTGAGATTTCTTCGCCTTGCATTTGCTTTTGCTGAAGCGTCATTTGGATATCACGGAAGTCAGCGAACAACTGGTTCGCTTCTGCATCCGCATTGACACGATCGTATAATGAAGAGAGATTTGTGAACTCCTCAGATTCGCGAAGTGCTTTTTCCAATTGGTTAGCATGATCGTACAAGTTTGTTTGTGACATGTGACGTCCTCCTAAATACTATTAGGGCCGTGGCCGATCAAACGATGGCAATCAACCCTTGAATCAAACCAATCATACCACCTAACAGCGCCCCAAGCCATGTTATTGCCCGGAACTCCCGTTTCGAGATCGATAAGACGATCTCCTCGAGGTACGACGTATCGAGCGATTGGACTTGCTCTTGCACAATTTGATCGATTTTCAGACGGTCCATCACCGTCTCCATTTGATTGGTGAACCGCTCGATGACGAGCTGAACCCCGTTCGGGACGAGATCGTCGACGATGCGCGTCTCGACGTCTCGTGTATACGAATAGACGGTCCGGTCGAGCAATTCGCCGATCGGGAGACGGGTGATGACTTCTGTCGTCACCCCATCGATCAATCGGTCTTCTAATCGCTCATCTAAGAGTGTGTCGACCGTACGCTCACTGAACCGTTCGAACTCGCGCGTGATCATCGTCGCCATTCCAGACCGAGTCGACCCGCCACGTAAAATGTTGACAATCTCCGGGCGAATCATCTCGACGAAGTTCATATTTTGAATGAACCCGGCGATAAAACCGAGCCGGCGTTGGACGAACGAGTCGACCATATACCGCAGCTGAGCCTCTCCTTCCGCCGAATAGAAATACTCTTCTGATTTGACGAGTATCGCATCGACGATTTCTGGGATCACGTCACGGACACGGTCCATCCCGTCCTCACCGAGCAGTTCGTACAGCTTGCGTGACTTGACGTCAGCGAGCACGAGCCGGAGCTCTTGACGGAGTTTCGTGTCCGCTTCCGTCAACACACGCGACTCGGCGTCCGGATAAAGCGGTTCGACTAGTGTACGGATCGTCTTGTCCGAACGGAGCATCGTCCGGACTTCCTCTTGGACGAAATAGGTGATGTGGCCGCTCACTTGTTCGTCGAGCAGGCGCTTGCGCATCCCTTCAGGCGTCAACAAGTGTTTCACGACCGTCTTGCCGAGACTCGTCGCCAATTCGTCGCGGCGTTTCGGAATCAACCCCGGTGTGAACGGTACTCGGACTTTTCCGATGTACTTTGGCTCGTGGGGCCGAAATAACATTTTGATGGCGAGGAAGTTCGTCACTCCCCCGATTGTCGCCCCAATGGCGATCATGATGAATATTTTTAGTAGACTATCCAAACTGCCTGCCCCCGTTCTGAAATATGATACATTGTTGAAGAGGTGATTGTGTTGACTACGTTTGATCGTATTAAATCGATTTTCCCGACCGTTGTCCATCGGTCGGAAGACGCATCCGGAGACTATGCTTGGTATCAAGCACATGACGGGACCGTGTTCGGCTTGCCAAAAAGCGAGTTGAACGAGCGTGAACGGCAACTGCTCGAATGGTCGGCGACACCGTTTTTGACGACCGCCGACCCCCGTCAAGAAAAATGGCAAAACCGCCTGCTCACCGATTCGTATCGGATCGCGCAACCGTTCCGTCTGTTGTCGCTATCGCTCCACTATCAAGAAAGGGAATCGCTCGAGCAATTTTTAGAGATATTACACGACTTCATGCCAGAAGCGGAGATTGTCGTCATGACGCGACATCACGTTGAAATCATTGAGATGAACCAACTCGTCGACTTGTCTGATTTCGAGGACGTATTGCGTGCCGGCGCGAGCGACTGCTACGTCGAAGCGCACGTCATCTTTAGTGAGCGGCCGCTCGGTGTGTTGGGGACGCTTTACCATCAACACATGACGTTGCGCCCGTTCGCGAAACTCCCTACTAAAACTTACCCTGCTAGTCAATTATTATACCATTACTTGCTACAAGACCATGAGACTTTTGCCACACGTCTCCAATTGACAGAGGCGGCGTATTCGATACTCGATAAGACGAGCGTCGAATTGTTAGAGGCGCTGTTCGCAAACTCGCTGAACGTGTCCCATACGGCGAAAGCGCTGTTCATGCATCGGAACACGCTCAATTACCGGCTCGATCGGCTCTATGAACTGACAGGATATGACGCTCGTCAGTTTTATGATGCGAGTTTACTCCAACTGATTGTCACGTTGCACAAATCTGAGTAACTGTTTTTGTGCAACGTGTACATATCTCGTGCAAGCGGTTTCATCGTATAATCAATCTTGTAAGCGCTATTATACAAGAACACATTCTCAGGAGGCTAACGACAATGGCAGAAATTCAATTGAATCACATTGATAAAATATACGACGGTGGTGACGGGAAAGCCGTCAGCGACTTCAACTTGCACATTAAAGACCGGGAGTTCATCGTTTTCGTCGGACCGTCTGGTTGCGGTAAATCGACAACACTTCGCATGATTGCAGGACTCGAAGAAATCTCGAGCGGCGACTTCATCATCGACGGCAAACGCATGAACGACGTGGCGCCGAAAGACCGCGACATCGCGATGGTCTTCCAAAACTATGCCCTCTACCCGCACATGAGCGTCTATGACAACATGGCATTCGGTTTGAAGCTTCGGAAGTTCCCGAAAGAAGAGATCGACCGTCGCGTCCAAGATGCGGCTCGTATCCTCGGACTTGAAGAATACCTCCAACGTAAACCGAAGGCACTCTCAGGTGGTCAGCGCCAACGTGTCGCCATCGGTCGTGCCATCGTCCGTGATGCAAAAGTGTTCTTGATGGATGAGCCGCTCTCAAACTTGGATGCAAAACTTCGCGTACAAATGCGTAAAGAGATCATCCAGTTGCACAACCGTCTCGATACGACGACGATCTACGTTACCCATGACCAAACAGAAGCGATGACACTCGCGACTCGTATCGTCATCATGAAAGACGGGATCATCCAACAAGTTGGTTCGCCGAAAGAAGTATACGACAACCCAGATAACATCTTCGTTGCCGGCTTCATCGGTTCGCCTTCGATGAACTTCTTCCGCGGAACACTCGCAGACGGCAAGTTCGTCGTGAACGGCGAAGAAATCAACGTGCCTGAAGGCAAGATGAAAGGTCTTCGCGACCGCGGTTACATCGGTAAAGAGCTCATCCTCGGGATTCGTCCAGAATCAATTCACGATGAGCCGATCTACATCGACTCTCCGACAACACACACGTTCCAAACACACATCGATGTATCTGAACTCATGGGTGCCGAGTCTTACCTTTACGCCGAGCTCGGTGGACACCAGTTCACGGCCCGCATCGACGGCCGCTCGAACATCCGCATGGGTGACGACGTAGAACTCGCGCTCGACATGACGAAAGCACACTTCTTCGACTCTGAAACAGAGCTCGTCATCCGTTAATACAAAATCCCCTCGATTCTTGGAATCGAGGGGATTTTTCGTTTAGCGGGTCGCATAGCGACGTTCGAGCCGATGCTGCCCCGCTTGAATAAGTGTCGACAAGATCCAATAGATCGAGGCCGAGAATAAGAGGAGCGGCATGACCAAATAGGTTGTCGCTGCAATCTGGTCTGAGACGTACGTCAACTCCTGCACGGCGATGACCGACCCGAGCGACGTCGACTTGATGATATCAATCACCGAGTTCGACACCGGTGGGATGGCACGTGATAACGCTTGTGGGAAGATAATGTCTTTAAAACGTTTCGCCCGCGGGATCCCGAGGGCGACACTCGCCTCGACTTGTCCGCGATCGACCGAATTGATGGCTGCCCGGAACGCCTCCGAGATATAAGCCGCAAAGTGCAGACCCAATCCGAAGATGAGCGCCTGCATCCCACTCAGTTGGACGAACCCGGTCAACCCGACGTACAAGATGAGCAGTTGCAAGAGCAGTGGCGTGCCCCGGAAGAACGAGGTATACGTCCGAGTGAACAACCGCAACACTTTGATTGGACTGCTGTAAAGTAACGCGATGATCAGACCGAGCACCAAGGCGAGGATAATCGACAGGATACTGGCGATCAACGTCAATTGTACGGCTTCGATATAGGCCGAACGGTTCTCGATGACGGTCGTGATCAGTTCATTCATTGACTGATGTCCTCACCGAAGTACTTATCACCGATTTCAGCCATCGTTCCGTCTTCTTTCATTTCAGCAAGCGCTTCGTTCAACTGATCGAGCACGTCGCTGTCTTGGCGTGTCATGTACCCCGCCTCGCTCTTGTTGAAGACGTCACCGACCGCTTTCACGTCGTAGCCTGTCTTCTCGAGCTCCGTCAAGATGAAGAGACGGTCGTTGAGTGCTGCGTCGAGACGTCCGACTTGAAGGTCTTGGAGCACTTGGTTCGCACCTTTATAAAACTTCACTTCTGCGCCAGCTTCTTCAGCCATCTGGGCGTAGACCGATCCTTGTGTCGAACCAACGACTTTGCCGTCAAGGTCGTCGATGCCTTGGATGTCTTCGTTATCTGAAGCAACGATGACTTGTGCACCTGACACCGCATACGTATCCGAGAACGCATACTTCTCTTCACGCTCCGGTGTGATACTCATTTGGTTCGCAATCATATCGATGCGTTCCGCGTCGAGTGCCGGGACGAGTCCTTTGAAGTCCATCGGCTCATACTCGACCGTATAGCCGGCACGCTCTGCCGCTTCGTTCAACACGTCGATGTCATACCCTGTGATTTCACCTTTATCTTTGTATGTGAATGGCGGGTATGTCGCTTCCGTCCCGACTGTGATGACTGTTTCTTCAGATCCACTGTCCGTCTCTGTACCGCAAGCTGCGAGCACCCCGAACGATGCGCCGATTGCGAGAACTGCCGTTAATGATTTTTTCATGTGATTTCCGCCTTCCTGATAATCCTTATATGATTACATGGTTTTGAGCAATATACTCATCATACTGACGAGGTTAAAAGAAGTCAAACAAAAACCACCGCTCCCAGTTGAGCGGTGGTACACTAGTCAGTCGATTGCTTTTGCTTGCTTCATAACGTCTCGTTCAATCGCTTCACGTTTCGCCGTCGTCGTCTCGGCACTATCCGCGTGAACACTGAAATAGAACTTGATCTTTGGCTCTGTGCCAGACGGGCGAAGGCAGAACCACGATCCGTCCTCGAAGACGAATTTGAGCACGTTCGAAGACGGCAAGTCGATGTCCTCGCTCGTATTTTGACGAAGGTCGGTCGCGACTTGCAGCTTGTAATCCTCGAAGCGGACGACTTCGTAGCCGGCAACTTCTTGCGGCGGGTTGGCACGGAACGATTCCATCATCCGGCCGATTTGTTCAAGCCCGGCTTTCCCTTTCAACGTCATCGATTGAAGCGATTCCTCATAAAAGCCATACTTCTCATAAATCGCTTGGAGCGCGTCATACAACGTTCGTCCCTGCTGCTTATGGAAAGCTGCCATCTCGGCACCGAGCACGCACGCCTGGACAGCGTCTTTATCACGGCAGAAGTCACCGATCAAATAGCCGTAGCTCTCTTCGTAGCCGAACAAGAACTCGTACTCGCCTGACTCCTCGTACTGTTTGATCTTCTCACCGATGAATTTAAAGCCGGTGAGCGTGTTCTCGAGATGCACGCCATACGCTTTGGCGATGGCTGCCCCAAGCTCGGACGTGACGATCGTTTTCGCGACGAATCCGTTCGCTGGCAGCGTACCGGTCTCGACTTTTTGCGATAGGATGTAATCCATCAAGAGCGCTCCGGTCTGGTTCCCTGTCAAGACGAACCATTCCCCGTCGCGGTCACGCACGGTGAAGCCGACGCGGTCAGCGTCCGGGTCGGTCGCCATGAGCAAATCAGCGCTGACACGGTCACCATATTCCATCGCCAGCTTGAACGCCGCCCGCTCTTCCGGGTTCGGAGAACTGACCGTCGGGAACGCGCCGTCTGGTTCGGCTTGCTCTTCGACGATCGTGACATGGTCAAACCCATACGCCTTGAGTCCTTCCATGACCGGTCGGCGACCCGTCCCGTGAAGGGGCGAGAAGACGATTTTGAGGGCGTCTGTTGGGACGTCCTTATGAATTCGAATCGATTGAAGAGCTTCCATGTAAGCCGCATCGACAGACCCATCGACGTTAACGAGTGTCCCGTCGGCGCGGAGCGTTGCTTCGTCTTGGACCGGGATGCTTAACTCGTCCTCGATCGCGTTGACGTAAGACACGAGCTCGTCTGCCTCGGCCGGCGGTAGTTGCCCGCCGTCGGCGCCATATACTTTGAAGCCGTTATACTCAGGCGGGTTATGACTCGCCGTGATGACGACTCCTCCAAACGCACCTAGGTGTCTGACGGCGAATGACAGTTCTGGCGTTGCCCGTAAGCTCGGGAACAAGTAAGTCTTGATCCCGTTCGATGCAAACGTCCGTGCCGCCTCGAGCGCGAATTCAGGTGAGTAGTGACGTGGATCATGGGCGATGACGACTCCGTGCCGTTTCGCTTCCTCGCCTGACGCCGAAATAAAGTCGGCAAACCCTTGCGCCGCTTTACGAATCGTATAGACGTTCATTCGATTGGCACCTGGTCCGATCTCACCGCGCATACCACCCGTTCCGAATTCAAGCGTCTTATAAAACGCCTCTTCGAGTGTCGTCTCATTTTGTGCCATCTCGTCTAATTCGGTCCGAAGATAAGGTTCAAGTTCCTCATATTGATTCCAACGCTCATATGTTTGTTGCCATGCCATGGTCAATTCCCCTTTCGACGTTCAAATTCAATCGAAGTACTCGCCAATTTGTTCCATCTTGTATACGATGGGAGTAACGAAACTTCGAGGTGATACTATGTTTCCAACTATGCGTGCCCAAGAATTGAAACAAATCGTCCATACGGACTCAATCCGATTTATTGATTGCCGCTATTCATTGAACGACGCTTCATACGGAAAATACGTGTACCGCCAAGGACATCTCCCGAATGCCGTCCATCTCGACTTGATGGAAGACTTGTCAGGCCCTGTGTCCGTTCACGGCGGACGTCACCCGCTCCCGTCAAAAGAAGCGTGGACGGAGACGCTCCGACGCATCGGCATCCAAAAGGACGACTTGATCATTATTTACGACGACGGTTTCCCATACGCCGCACGTGCTTGGTGGTTATTCAAGTGGGCCGGCCATGAGCGCGTCATCGTGCTCGAAGGCGGAATTCAGGCCGGCATCACTTACTGTGGTGAGACAACGACCGAGGTTCCGACGTACCCTACTTCGACATACGTCCCTGATTTCCACGACGATATGATCGCCACAATCGAAGACGTGCGCGCCGCAACAACAACAGGCGGCCTGTATGACTCAAGAACGGCCGACCGTTACGACGGAAGCCACGAACCGATCGATAAAAAAGCCGGGCATATCCCGAACGCCCTGCTTTGCCCATACGTAGACGCCGTCACGGAGCTCGGGACGCTTCAAGACTTTCACGATTTGCGCGAACTTTACGCCAACGTGCTTGATGTCCCGAACCCGATCTTTTATTGCGGCAGCGGCGTCACCGCTTGCGTGAACATTTTGGCATTGCATGCGCTCGGTAAAGACGATGTCCGTCTCTATCCCGGTTCATACTCTGACTGGATCAGTTATCCAGAAAATAAGGTCCACCCATAACGGGTGGATTTTTTTATTTCACACTCGTCGGCTTGATGTTCCAAACCGCGTTCGCATATTCCGTGATTGTGCGGTCGCTCGAGAAAATACCAGACTTGGCCGTATTGACGATTGAACTTTCCGCCCAACGCGCCTTATCTGCGAACACTTCATCGACGCGTCGCTGTGCCTGCATATAGGACATAAAGTCTTTCAAGACGAGGAAATCATCGTTATAGACGAGAAGCGAATCAAAGATCGCTTGGAACTGATATTCTCCGACTTTATCGAACGTCCCATTGACGAGACCGTCGACGACGTTACGTACTTCGGTGTTGGCATGATAAATGTCGGCCGCATGATACCCGCCGAATTTTTTATAGTTCATGACTTCTTGCGGCGTCAATCCGAAAATGAAGATATGGTCATCACCGACCGCATCGCGAATCTCGATGTTCGCCCCGTCAAGCGTACCGATTGTGAGCGCTCCGTTCATCATGAACTTCATGTTTCCGGTTCCTGACGCCTCGTAGCTCGCCGTCGAAATCTGTTCACTAACATCCGAGCCCGGGAAGATCCGTTCTGCCATCGAGACGCGGTAGTTCTCAAGGAACACGATCTTGATGAACTGACTCGCCCGTTTGTCGTTGTTAATCATCGACGCGAGGGCATTGATGTAGCGAATGACTTCTTTCGCGTAATAATAACCTGGCGCCGCTTTCGCTCCGAAGATGAACGTTCGTGGAACCATCGTGAACGTCGGGTCTGTTTGAATCTTTTGATAGAGCGCGTGAATATGCATCGCGTTCATGAGCTGACGCTTATACGCATGCAGACGTTTGACTTGAACATCGAAAATCGAGTTCGGGTCGACACTGATTCCCGTCTCATCTTGAATGTAAGCCGCTAAGTCGAGTTTATTTTGTTGTTTCACTTCCATCACTTGCTCCTGGAAGCTCGTATCTTTCGAGACGTCCATCAACTTCTCAAGATCGTTCGGATGCTCGATCCATGACGGACCGATTGCGTCAGTGATCAAGTTCGACAGACGCGGATTTGATTTCAAGAGCCAACGGCGATGCGTGATGCCGTTCGTCTTGTTATTGAAACGAAGCGGGAACATTTCGTACAAGTGGCGCATCTCGCGTTGTTTTAAAATATCTGTATGAATACGGGCGACCCCGTTCGTCGAATGTGACCCGACGACGGCAAGGTTTGCCATATTAATGTAATTGTTCGAGACGATCGCAATCTCACCCATATGCGGTTCAAGGTGTGGATAATTGACGAGCACGTCTTTACAGAACCGGGTATTAATCTCATTAATGATTTGATAGATTCGTGGTAATAGACGCTCGTACATCTCGACCGGCCACTTTTCAAGCGCCTCGGCGAGAAGTGTATGGTTTGTGAACGACATGACACTCTTCGTCACGCGCCACGCCTCATCCCAGCTATACCCGTGATCATCCATCAAAATCCGCATCAGTTCAGGGATCGCGACGACCGGGTGGGTATCGTTAATGTGGACTGCGTAGTAGTCACCTAAATGTTTGAGTGATTTGTTGTGTCGCAAGTAAGACGCAATCATCGATTGGACACCCGCTGACACGAAGAAGTACTGTTGTTTCAAACGGAGCACTTTACCTTCATACGTCGTGTCATCCGGATAGAGGAACTCTGAAATTGTCGCAATCGACTGTTTGTGTTTCAACAAGTCTTTGTACGACCCTTTCGTGCGTTCCATATACTCTTCGTCATCAAATGGCGACTCTGCGTTCCAAAGCCGGAGCGTGTTCACGACGTCGTTCTTGTAACCGATGACCGGCATATCGTATGGAACGGCGCGGACGACTTCGTCTGGGTGATGAACGACACGGAGACGGTCTCCAATCTGCTTCATCTCGATCCAGCCCCCAAAATTTACGTCAACGGCACGATCGGCGCGACGCGTCTCCCACATATTCCCATTACGGAGCCAGTTATCCGGCAACTCGACTTGATAGCCATCGACGATTTTTTGTTTGAACAAACCGTAACGATAACGAATCCCGTTACCGTGACCGGGCAGACTGAGCGCGGCAAGTGAATCGAGGAAACAAGCGGCTAGACGGCCGAGGCCGCCGTTACCGAGTCCAGGTTCCGGCTCGAACTCCGTGATTTCCGTGAAATCAAAACCGAGTTCTTCAAGCCCTTCTTGGACAACTTCTAAAACGTCCATACTGAGTAAGTTGTTATAGAGGAAACGGCCTAATAAAAACTCGAGTGAGAAATAAATGACTTGCTTGCTCTGTTTGGCTTCTTGCTTGTCGCGTGTGTTGATCCATTTCGGAATCGCTTGTTCACGCACCATCGTTGCCAACGTTTGATACACTTCCTGCTCGGTCCCTTCATCGAACGATTTCCCATTTAAGGCGACGAATCTTTCTTGAAACGAAGTGACGAAGCTCTGTTTATCTGTAAACATATATGTGTAAATCTCCTTCCAGTCATGCGAATAGGTGATATAACTCACGGTATTGCTTAGCGGATTGTTTCCAGCTGAAGTCCGAAGTCATCGCTTGATGGACGAGCGCATTCCAAGTGTTATCCTCGTAGAAAACACGAATTGATTTTTCAATCGTCGCGAGCATCTCGTGAGCGTTGTAGTTCAAGAAACCGAATCCAGTCCCTTCTTGCGTGTAATCATTGTAAGGTTTGACCGTGTCTCGAAGTCCGCCTGTCTCACGAACGATCGGAAGTGTTCCATAACGCATCGAGATCAATTGGCTAAGGCCGCACGGTTCGAATCGAGATGGCATCAAGAAGGCGTCTGATCCCGCATAAATCAAGTGGGCCAGTTCGATATCGAACCCAATGTAAGAACCGATTTTCCCAGGGTGGGCTGCCGTCATCTCATGGACAATCGCCTCATATTCAGGTTGACCCGATCCAAGGAAGACGAACTGACAGTCCAAATTCCCCAACTCATGGTTCACCGCATGAATCAAATCGAGACCTTTTTGCTCGACGAGACGACTCACAAATCCGATCAACATGATATCATCACGCACTTCGAGACCGTACCGTTCTTGAAGCATGCGTTTGTTGGCAAGCTTTCCTTCTTTGAAAGTGTCGAGATCATACGTTTGTGCGATTCGTTTGTCCGTGCTCGGGTCGTTCGTCGCCAAATCGAGACCGTTCAAGATGCCGCGGACGTCGACGGCACGGTGGCGTAGTGCCGCATCTAAACCTTCGCCGTAGTAAGGTTCCATGATCTCATCGCGATAAGACGGACTCACCGTCGTGATTTGGTCGGAATGGACGATGCCGGCCTTCATGTAATTGACGAGGCCGTTATGTTGGATGCCCTCTGCCGTGAAATGCTCGTGCCCAAACTGCAGCAGTTCACCGAGCACAGCTTCTGGGAAAATCCCTTGGTATTGCAGGTTATGGATAGTAAAGACCGTTCGAATCTTTTGGTACGCTTCGATGTGTTGATAATGGATTCGTAGAAACGCCGGAACGACACCCGTCTGCCAATCGTGGCAGTGCAACACGTCCGGCACTTCTTCAATCTGTCCGATCATCTCAAGGACGGCCCGGGAGAAAAAGGCGAATCGTTCTGCATCATCGTAATGACCGTAGAGCACGCCTTCGCGATTAAAATAGTACTCGTTATCGATAAAGTAATACGTGATCCCGTCGCGCTCTAACTTCAAGACGGCCCCGAACTGCTTACGCCAGCCGACCGGGACGATCAAATCGAATAAATATTCCATCTCATCGACATATTCTTGCGCAATCGAGCCGTACTTCGGCATTACGACACTGACATCTTCACCGAGGCTAGACACCGCTTGAGGGAGCGAGCCAATCACATCGGCAAGCCCCCCCGTTTTCATGAACGGTGCCGCTTCTGAAGCGACATACCATATTTTCATAATATCCTCCTTTAAACCGTTGTCCGTTTTCTGATGACGATCGGTTCATCGACCGTTCCACGAATGACCTGTCCACGTTTCACGACCACTTCTTTGTCTAAAATGGCGTTCTCGACGACAGCTCCTTCTTCGATGATCGACTTGGATAAAATGATTGAATTTTTGACGCGCGCATGTTCACTGATGACCACACCTCGGAACAAAATACTATTTTGAACTTCTCCACTGATTTTACATCCATTGGCGACTAGCGCTTCATTCACTTTCGACCCTTTCAAGTAGCGAGTCGGCGGCTCATGTTTGATCTTCGTGTAAATATGAGGGAAGTCGTAGATGATTCCTTCTTGGCGAAGTAAGCGCATACTTTCATTATAGTACGAAAGCACCGAATGAATCACCTGCATTTTACCCGTATAGTGATATCCATGAACGTGGAGACGGTGGAGCTGGGGAAGAATAACTCCATCTAACAAGTCATACTCCCCTTTTGACGTCGCTTCATCGACGAGGCGAAGGAATAAGTTTTTCGACATGACGATTGTTTCCGTATATGCATGCTCATCGTCCGGACTAAAGCCGCGCTCCCCGATTCCGACGACACGGTCATTCTCCCCGAGTCGAATCGGACGACAGTAGCCGCATTTTTGTTCATGCTCCGTATAGGCGAGCGTGATGTCCGCCCCCATCGATTTATGATGTTCGAGCATGTTTTGATAATCGATTGTCGTCAACACGTTCGAGCCGGTGATGACAACGTAGGCTTGTTTGCTACGCACGAAGTGTTCCCTGTGCATCGAGAAGTTCGCTAAATCTCCGAGATAGGCTTCGCCATCCGGTTTAAGCGCCGGCGGGAAGATATGCAATCCGCCTTGTGAGCGGTCAAGATCCCACTCTTTTCCTGATCCCACATGGTCCATTAAAGAACGATACTTATCAAGTGTAAAAATTCCAACTTGATCGATACCTTGGGTAATCATATTCGTCAATGTAAAGTCGATGAGACGATAACGCCCCGAGAACGGGACAGCTGCTAAGTTGCGATGTCCCGTTAACTCCGGGAATAACCCCTCTTCGGTACCTAAGTTGATGATTCCTAACAAATCATTCGTCAACAATAACGCCTCCTTGCGTCGGTCTATTTTATAATCAAGCACGTTGCTTGAAGACTGTTCCACTTTCGATATTTTCATGCGGCTCGATGACAACGATGTCGCCCCCCGGCTCACCAACTGTCGCGCCATCTTCAATGACGGCACAGCTGGCAACAATGGCTCGATGAATTGTAACGTCTTTCCCGATGCGGGCCCCTGGCATGATGACGGAGTCTTTCACGAGCGACCCTTCGCCGACACGCACGTCATAGAACAAGACCGAATGTTGGACTTCTCCTTCGATCCGGCACCCTTCATTGATGACCGACTGCTCGACACAAGCATCTTTTCCGATGAATTGCGGCGTTTGGTTCGGGTTGACCGAGTAAATTTTAAAGTCTGGGTCATATAAATCGAACGGTGGATCTTCTTCGAGTAGGTCCATGTTCGCTTCCCATAGCGACTGGATCGTACCGACGTCTTTCCAGTAGCCTTTGAATTTATAGGCAAAGACATTCAATCCGTCGAGGAGCGTGTTTGGAATGATGTTCTTCCCGAAGTCAAAGCTTGACGTCTCGTCTTCTGCGTCTTGAATTAAGTGTTCCCGCAACACTTTCCAGTTGAAGATATAGATCCCCATCGACGCCAAGTTGCTCTTCGGCTTCTCAGGTTTCTCATCGAATTCTTGGATCCGTAAATCATCGCCCGTATTCAAGATGCCGAAACGCGGTGCTTCATCCCATGGTACGGCCATGACTGAAATCGTCACATCGGCTTGTTTTTCTTTATGGAAATCGAGCATTTTCTCGTAATCCATTTTGTAAATGTGGTCTCCCGACAAGATCAACACGTACTCCGGATCGTAGGCATCGATATAACTTAAGTTCCGATAAATCGCATTCGCAGTACCTTCGTACCAGTTTTTCCCCGACTGAGCTTGGTATGGTGGCAGGATAGCTAATCCGCCATTGCGGCGATCCAAATCCCAGGCAGACCCGATGCCGAGGTAACGGTTTAATTCTAACGGCTCATATTGTGTCAACACACCGACTGTCGTGATTCCCGAATTCGTACAGTTCGATAGTGGGAAATCGATAATCCGGTACTTCCCTCCAAAGTTGACGGCAGGTTTCGCCGTCTTCCGTGTGAGAGGCCCAAGTCTCTTGCCTTCCCCGCCAGCGAGGAGCATCGCAACCATTTCTTGCTTCATAGTACTGCCTCCTAAATTCATAATATAATCCTCTATTACCCTTTTTCGCTGTTTCCTAATGTATTCCTGCTTAAATTATTATATGATAGCGTTTACATTTTGAATTTTATCGAAAGATTGACGATATAATGAATAGAGAAAGAGGTGAGACGATGAGAGCATGGCTCGGGGTTGTGTTTATTGCTGGATTGGTTGCCGTCGGCTTCACAGTCAGCGGAGCTTTAAAAGAAGAGATTGACCAAGCGAAAACGATTGTCGCGTGGGGCGAGGAGGCCGTCCGCTCCGCTCCGCTCTCATCGAAACATGCTGTCATGCTGACTTATAAAGGAGGGACGGAACAGTTGTATTTGAACGGTCGCCGCAACGATGTCTCCGTCGATGGGCTTCCGAATCACATCCGTGAAGCAATCATCGTCATTGAGGATCGGAAGTTCAACGCCCATCCCGGCTATGACCTCGGAGGGATTGCCCGAGCGTTCATCAACAACGCGAACGAATCGTCGGTCCAAGGCGGGAGCACGATTACCCAACAACTGGCCCGGAATGAATATTTAACGCACGAACGGACGTATGAGCGCAAAGTAAAGGAATTAATGATCGCGCGAGCGCTTGAAAAAAATTATAGTAAAAAAGAAATTATGACCGCTTACAGTAATGTTATTTTCTTCGGTCATAACATCTATGGTATCCAGTCGGCAGCCGATACGTACTTTTCCCGTCCACTAGACGATTTAAATTGGAACCAGATTGCTTTCTTGCTGACTGTACCGAACAATCCGTCCCTTTACGATCCGCTTGACCCATCTCCTGCCTTTTACGAGCGTAAAGATCGCATCCTAACGCAATTGAGAGATGCGGGTGTCCTATCGAAGCAAGCATATGATGCGTTTCACGGCGTCAAACTCAAGGCCTCTTATCGTAGCCACAAAGTCCGCTATCCAGACTATATGGACACGGTCATGAAAGACGCGGTCCGCCTCGTCCGTACACGTTATGACCTCGATGAAGAAGCGGCTAAAGATTACTTGGCGAGCAATAAAGCAACAGTCGAAACGTATTTGTCCGTCGAACGTCAAAACCAAGCGAAACAAGTGATGAGCCGCTTACCGAACGGCTTGAACGGCGGCTATGCCGAATTGACGCCGAACGGGCGCATCGTCGCCCTCGTCGATTCTGAGATGAAGCAGAGTGGTGAATTCAACCGGGCCACCCAAGCGTACCGGCAGCCGGGCTCGGCTATAAAACCTGTCCTTGTGTTTGCGCCTTACATCGAAGAGACCGGAGCGAAGCTCGATACGGTGCTTGACGGACGACCTGTCTGTTACGGGACGTATTGCCCGACGAACAGTGGCAACCGTGTCCTAGGCGACGTCACGCTCCAAGATACGGTCGCTTACTCGTATAACACACCGGCACTCGCCGCGTTCACGGCGATCGATCAAGAGCGAGCTTACGAGACGGCCGACATGATGTTCAGCCAGTGGGATCCCGACAAAGACAGCAATCTCGCGAGCGCGCTCGGCGGTCTGACACAAGGAGTATCTCCGAAGGAACTCGCTGCCGCGTACACGCCTTTTCTCAATAAAGGTGTGTACGTATCTGGTCAGACGATTAAAGAAATCCGCTTTGCTTCGGGCGCCCCGACAATCAGCCCGGGCATGATGAAACAAGCCGTCTGGTCGGACGAGACGGCCTCGGCGATGCAAGAAGCGTTATCTGCCGTCACAACGTACGGAACGGGACGTTACGCCGGCCAGATCAAACGCCCTTACGTCGGAGGCAAGACCGGCACGACCAACTCGCATAAGGACATGTGGTATGTCGGCTTGACCGATCAGACGATCACGGCGATCTGGCTCGGTGCCGACACGCCGCGTCCGTTCCCGGAGCTTGCCAACCAGGCATACCCGGCTATCATTTGGACAGAAGCGCATCGCTAAAAAACAAGGCTAGAGGACGCGTCCTCTAGCCTTGTTTCGTCCGTCTGTATATTTTGACGGTAAATGCGCCCCAAGCTGCGCGTAGTTCGGTTTCGTCAATCACTTTCCACGGATTAAACATCGTCTGGCCGTTCTTGTTGAAGAACAGCTCATCGTCTATACGATACGTCGCATGCTGCAAACGTCCGGCGTCATCCCAAAAAGTGAGAACGTCCCCTGCCTCAGCTACCGCATCGACTTGAGTATAAGACGCATGAGCCAGTGTCTGTAAAAACGTCTTCGGATGGACCCATTGCGTGATCAACCAGTCTTCCCCCGTCACAGCAAACAGTGTCGCCGCTAAGCAGTTGCTCCCCGCCTCCGTCGAGAACATGTTGGCGTATCTCGTCAAATGACTTGGTGCTTCAAGTGGTAAATCATGTGCGTCCCACACATCCCATTCTTTCGCGTAGTTCAGCACTAGCTGACGGCGCTCGAAGTTCGTCATCAGCGTCCATACATCTTGTTGCAAGACGAGGTATCTAACCCCGTCCACGTTGATGATATAAGGCATCCACTCTCGTCTGGATTCGTCGTCCGTTAACCGAAAGACAAGTCCTCGGCCGACCGTGGCCTGAAATGTGAGCACATCGCTTCTCAACGCGTCCGGTAACGATGTTAGCCACCCGCTAGGCGCATGGACGACGTGTGTCGCGACCGGATCGACCGTCCAGTATGTGTAGCTGTTGGCGACGCTAATATCCCGATATGTCGGATGCTGACTGAACTCTTCTCTTGGTATGAGCAATATGCCTGGAGAATGATCGAGCCGCGATAGTAGCCGTTCATCGATAAAGTACAAATCATGAGCAGGCATAAACGACTTGATCCATTCGTTGATCACAGCTTCTGAAGGGGCTAGTTTTATGTGAGGCCCGTTCATAAGATGATATCCCCGACCGAGTTAAACAGCCTGAGGAGCGCCCAGACGAGCCCACTTAAAAGAATCGCCCACATCATCGCTTGAATCAACAAGAGCCCGATTGCACGAAGTGTCGACATCAACTGACTGACTTGCCAAATATAGTAGAATAAATAGACGACAAACGTCCCAAGCAAGACCGCAATCGCTGCCGGCAGTGAAGTCAAAAACAAAAAACTGACACCTGAACCGACCAAGAAAATCGTTGCTCCTGGCTTTAAGCGATGGAGCGAGCTACCGTTCGTCTCACGCGCAAAAAATGCGAAACCGAGTTGGTTGAACGTATCGGCGACGAGTTTGAAAGCGCTAAACAGCATGAAGTATATCGTGAAGAACATGACGAGCACGAGGATCTTCGTCTCTTGAACAGACAACAGAGCGATGATTTCACTATACACCCCGACACGCGTCAGCCATTGAATGGCGTATTCAGACGTGGCGATAGCGAGTGACATCGAAAAAAGAATGATCCCAATCAACGGGGCGTAGCTTAACAAGTACACATTTGTTTTCATATAGGCTCTCATTTCACAAGAATTTCTCATATTCAGTGCAAATCTATTATCAAGTATATTATAATATTCGTAGTCACGGAGAACAAAAGGGGGATTTTTAAATGGGATTATTATTAATGGTCGGAATCAGTGTCGTCTTCCTTGCGGCGATCTTAACAGCAGGATACAACAGAAAACCTGAAGGTAATCAATAAGAGCCTCGATTCTAACGAATCGGGCTCTTTTTTCTTACTTTAATCCCGCATAGCTTTGCTGGCGCAGTGCCTCATAGACGATGATGGCTGCCGTGTTCGAGACGTTGAGCGAACGGACGAGGTTTGACTGGGGCAAGCGAATGCAGCGGTCAAGGTTGTCCTCGATCACTTCCATCGGTAAGCCTTTCGTCTCACGTCCGAAGACGAAGAAATAGTCTTTCTCGACGTCAGACACGTCAAGGTCACTCGGATACTGTTCGCCGTACTTTGTAATATAGAAAAATTCGCCGTCCGGATGTTGTGCCCATAGTTCGTCAAGCGAGTCATGGTAACGGACGTCGACGAACTGCCAATAGTCGAGGCCGGCCCGTTTTAACATCTTGTCATCCGTCGAGAAGCCGAGCGGACGAATCAGATGGAGCACCGAGTTCGTTGCCGCACACGTCCGCGAGACGTTACCCGTATTTGCCGGGATTTCCGGTTGAAACATTACTACATGGTTAGCCATAATCTATTCCTCACTTCACTTGTTCGATATCGAGTAATCGTTGTTTTTGATCGAGCCCGCCCGCAAAACCCGTGAGCTGTCCGCTGCTGCCGACGACACGATGGCACGGGAAGATGACAGGCAACGGATTACGGTTCAACGCCTGGCCGACGGCACGGACTGCTTTCGGACGTCCGATCTGTTCCGCGATTTGTTTATACGTCCGCGTCTCTCCAGACGGGATCGTCAACAACGCATCCCACACTTCTTGTTGGAAAACCGTCCCGTTCATATCAATCCACACGCGGTCAATTTCTTGGAGCCCTTCCCGTTCGACCCGTTCAATCATGTTGACGAGCCACACCGGTGCGCTCCCATCTGCCTGTTTTGTTTCCGCAAAGTCTAACGCGATTAATTTTCCCTGCTCATTTAATTCGTACGATAACGTTCCCCATTTAGATGACACGGTCTTCACGTTCCCACTCCTCTCGGAATATACGAATCTCTTCTTTAACCAGTTCTGATTGCTCTACGCGTTCGATCTCTTGATAGATTGCTTCAGCGTCAGTACCGAGAATCGCGCCGATCGCCCAGACAGCCGTCGCCCGCATGTCTTCACGCTCATCGGTTCGAATGAATGTTTCGAGCACCGAGACGGCTGACGGTTCACGGTAATGTGCGAGCGCTAAAATCGCGTTACGTTGAATCGGCTTCTTGCCGCGCCACGAACCGGACAAGTGACCAAACTTCGCCTTGAACTCGCGGTTACTCAAGCTGAGCAACGGTTCGAGCAGCGGTTTTACGACTTCTGCCTCCGGCAACAGCTCTTCATGATGGCGCCAATCTTTCTTACGGTTATATGGACAGACTTGTTGGCACGTATCACAGCCGTAAAGGCGTCCGCCAAGCTGCGAGCGGAACTCTCGCGGCATGAGCGTCTTCATCTGGGTCAAGTAAGCGATGCACCGTTTGGCGTCAAGCACACCCGGTTCGACGAGCGCCGTCGTCGGACAGGCGGTCATGCATTTATCACAGTCCCCGCACCCGTCCTCGATTGCTGTATCGGGTGGCAGATACGTGTCTAAAATCATCTCGCCCAAGTACAAGTAAGATCCCTTCTCCGGCGAAATGATCGAGCAATTTTTTCCACTAAACCCGATTCCGGCCCGTTCGGCCACAGCCCGGTCAACGAGTTCACCCGTGTCGACCATCGAGCGCGTTTTGACGCCGGGAACGAGTTCTTCGATATACACTTGAAGCTGTTCAAGCCGTGAGCCGACGGCGCGATGATAATCAAGCCCCCACGAGGCACGCGCGAACAGCCCACGCCGGTCGCCCGCCACGCTTCGGGGCGCGTCTTTCAATTTGCTCGGGTAGGCAATCGCAATCGCGATGATGGATTGCGCGTCCTCTAACAATAGTTCAGGCGTCGTCCGTTTATCAAGATCGGGTTCTTCAAATCCTGAAGCGAAGCCTTTTTCTTGTTGTTTGATGAGCCGTTGTTTCATGACGATGAACGGATCGGCCGTCGTCACTTTCAACTCATCGATCCCGATTGAGGCAGCGTACTCGACAATCTGTTGTTTTAGTATCTCAGGAGTCATCCCATTCATCCCCTCACTCTTTATTTTCGCATACAAAAAATCTCCCCGCCACTAAGGGCAGAGAGATATGAAGCGGGTGAAGAGAATCGAACTCTCGTCATCAGCTTGGAAGGCTGAGGTTTTACCATTAAACTACACCCGCAGAGAGTACCGGTGGTCGGAGTCGAACCGACACTCCAGAGGAACACGATTTTGAGTCGTGCGCGTCTACCAATTCCGCCACACCGGCATATTATGTTGGAGGCGCCAGTCGGAATCGAACCGACGATAGAGGAGTTGCAGTCCTCTGCCTTACCACTTGGCTATGGCGCCAAAGAGATTAAATGGAGCGGAAGACGGGATTCGAACCCGCGACCCCGACCTTGGCAAGGTCGTATTCTACCACTGAACTACTTCCGCAAAATGGCTGGGCTGGAAGGGATCGAACCTACGCATGTCGGAATCAAAATCCGATGCCTTACCACTTGGCTACAGCCCAACAAAATGGGGCGACTGAAGGGAATTGAACCCTCGAATGCCGGAATCACAATCCGGTGCGTTAACCACTTCGCCACAATCGCCATAATAAACAGGGGCAGCAGGAATCGAACCCGCGCTGACGGTTTTGGAGACCGTAGTTCTACCGCTAAACTATGCCCCTAAGTGGTGGGGGGGGGCGGATTCGAACCGCCGAACCCGAGGGAGCGGATTTACAGTCCGCCGCGTTTAGCCACTTCGCTACCCCCCCACATGGTGGCTTTGGACGGAATCGAACCGCCGACACAAGGATTTTCAGTCCTTTGCTCTACCAACTGAGCTACAAAGCCATGTATGTAGTAATTTAGTTAAATAAAAAAATGGCGGTCCTGACGGGATTCGAACCCGCGATCTCCTGCGTGACAGGCAGGCATGTTAACCGCTACACCACAGGACCACACAATTGCGGGGGCTGGATTTGAACCAACGACCTTTGGGTTATGAGCCCAACGAGCTACCAGACTGCTCCACCCCGCGACGATATAAAATTTAAATGGTGACCCGTACGGGAATCGAACCCGTGTTACCGCCGTGAAAGGGCGGTGTCTTAACCGCTTGACCAACGGGCCATACAATATGGATAAACTGGCGGAGAGCAAGGGATTCGAACCCTTGAGACGGTTGTGCCGCCTACACGAATTCCAATCGTGCTCCTTCGGCCACTCGGACAGCTCTCCAAAGAAGAGAAAAAGTGGCTCCGCAAGTAGGATTTGAACCTACGACCTACCGGTTAACAGCCGGTTGCTCTACCACTGAGCTATTGCGGAACGATCTTGCCTGGCAACGTCCTATCCTCACAGGGGGAGACCCCCAACTACT
>NZ_SJUY01000011.1:0-53683 GCF_004337175.1 Exiguobacterium sp. SH1S21
ACAATCCCTTGTCTGGTGGCGATAGCGAAGCGGCCACACCCGTTCCCATGCCGAACACGGAAGTTAAGCGCTTCAGCGCCGAAAGTAGTTGGGGGTCTCCCCCTGTGAGGATAGGACGTTGCCAGGCCATATGAAGGACGACCAAGCACATGCTTGGTCGTCTTTTCTTTTGAGCGACGACGCATTTGCGTCGTCGCTTTTCGTTTGCCTTTTTTTAAATCAGTGATAGAATAAAAACAAAAGTCAAAGATGGTCAGAGGGTGGTGGAGATGAGAAACATATCTGATGTAATCGAACAGTATTTGAAGCAAGTGCTGAAGGAAAGTCAGGCAGAAGCGATTGAAATCAAACGACAAGATATCGCGAAACGTTTTGAATGTGTTCCGTCTCAAATCAACTATGTCATCAATACACGTTTTACGGTCGAAAAAGGCTACCTTGTAGAAAGTAAGCGAGGCGGGGGCGGTTATATTCGAATTCGTCGCGTCATTCTTCATGAGAAACAAGACTTGCTGACGAGTTTAATGGATATTTTACAAGACCATCCTCGCCTGACGGAACAACTTGTTGAAAACATTTTGATCCGTTTATTTGAAGAAGGTATGTTGAGCGAGCGGGATGTCCGTTTACTGTACCACTTGTTGTCCGACGAAACGCTCGGCTTGAACGCCGACGACCGTTATCTGATTCGAAGACAGCAGCTACTCGCCCTGATGAAGTTACTTAGTTATCACTGACGGAGGCTTAAGACATGTTATGCGAACGGTGTAAACGGCGTCCTGCCGTCAATGAAGTCGTTATGTTGGAAAACGGGGTCCCAGTCGAACGAAAACTATGTCGGAACTGTACAGTCGAAGTGATGGCCGGTTACGTTCCTGTCGTGAAGCGGTGTCCAACTTGCCAGATGACACAGAGCGAGGTGGCGCACCTAAGAAAAGCGGGCTGCGCCTCATGCTACAAAGTTTTCCGTGAAGAGTTGATTAAAATGACACGTCAGTACCAGCAAGGGCATGACCATCATGTCGGTTCGGTACCTGACGCGTTACGCACACCGGATGAGCGAATCGGCGAACGTCTTGTAAAGTTAGCAGGGGAGTTAGAACGGGCCGTCGAACAAGAAGATTATGAACGAGCGGCACGAATCAAAAAAGAAATGACGCAACTGAAAGGGCAAGGTGAGGCGTGATGGAGACATTCCTCAAACATCCACTCGGTCCAAAAATGAAAGAACGGGCCAAGCTTGATGATCTTGTCATCTCGACACGAATTCGTTTGGCACGCAATTTAAAAGACACTGTCTTTTCTCCGACATTGTCTCAAGAAGGACAGCGACAGCTATGCGAGCGCATCGAGACGGCCTTGGGCGGCTTACAAGGCTTTGGATATCTGCATATGCGCGCCTATGATCAAGTGACGCGGCAAGCTCTCGTCGAAAAGCATTTGATCAGCCCGACGATTGCAGAAAAAGATGAGAGTGCTGTTTTTCTGAGTGAAGACGAGACGATTAGCGTGTTGATTAACGAAGAAGATCATTTGCGCATCCAAACGTTGCTTCCCGGCTATCAAGTCCAAGAAGCGTTCGAACTTGCGAAACGAGTCGACGCGCTCTGTGGCGAGTCGCTCCCATACGCTTTCGATGAAGAACTTGGCTATTTGACGACGTGTCCGAGCAACATCGGTACCGGACTTCGCGCATCGGTCATGCTACACCTGCCGGGTCTGACGTTAACGGGACGAATAACTCCTATATTAGTAGAACTTCGCAAACTCGGATACACGATTCGAGGACGTTACGGAGAAGGCAGTGACGCAGCCGGGCGTTTGTTCCAGTTATCGAATCAACGGACGCTTGGCAGCGATGAATCGCAACTGTTATCTGATTTTATGGAGATCACAGAACAAGTCGTCCAAGCGGAACGTCAAGCCCGAGAACAGCTCCTAGCCAGTAACCAAGATGAATTGGAAGATCAGTTTTATCGTTCTTACGGGATTTTACGGTATTCCAAATTATTGTCGTCCACAGAGGCGATTGAACGGTTATCAGATTTACATTTAGCGAGTGACCTCGGTATTTTGTCCGACTGGAGTCCACCGCAGTTTCATGATTTGATCGTCCGCCTACAATCAGGTTTCCTACAAAAACATTTCGGGAAAACATTATCTACGAAAGAACGAGATCGCGAACGAGCGACTCTCGTACGTCGAACGTTAGATCATGGTTTAGTTTGATCCAACTTTAAGGAGGTTTTGTCAATGATGTTTGGTCGATTTACAGAACGAGCTCAGCGCGTATTAGCTTTAGCACAAGAGGAAGCGGTACGACTTGGCCATCATAATATTGGTACGGAACATATCTTGCTCGGACTTGTCCGTGAAGGTGAAGGGATTGCTGCCAAAGCGTTGTTCGCCCTCGGTCTAACTTCTGAGAAAATTCAACAAGAAGTCGAGGCGCTGATTGGCCGTGGTTCTGAGAACGGTTCGACAATCCACTACACGCCGCGTGCGAAAAAAGTAATCGAGCTCTCGATGGATGAAGCCCGTAAACTCGGTCATTCTTACGTCGGGACAGAGCATATTTTACTCGGATTGATTCGTGAAGGCGAAGGTGTCGCTGCCCGCGTCTTGAACAACCTCGGTATCAGCTTGACGAAAGCACGGCAACAAGTACTTCAACTTCTCGGGAACACGGAATCGTCGTCAAACGCATCACAACCAGGCACCAGCGCTGCGACACCGACACTTGATGGCTTGGCCCGTGACTTGACGCAACAAGCTCGTGAGTCACGTCTCGACCCTGTTATCGGCCGTGCCGGTGAAATCCAACGGGTCATCGAAGTGTTGTCTCGCCGGACGAAGAACAACCCGGTCTTGATTGGAGAGCCAGGTGTCGGTAAGACGGCAGTTGTCGAAGGACTCGCGCAACAAATCATCAACAATGAAGTGCCGGAGACGCTTCGCAACAAACGCGTCATGGTGCTCGACATGGGTACGCTCGTCGCGGGAACGAAATACCGTGGTGAGTTTGAAGACCGATTGAAAAAAGTCATGGACGAGATTCGCCAGGCCGGCAACGTCATTCTCTTCATCGACGAGTTACACACGTTGATTGGGGCGGGTGGAGCCGAAGGGGCGATCGATGCCTCGAACATCTTGAAACCGTCGCTCGCTCGAGGTGAGCTCCAATGTATCGGTGCAACAACGCTTGACGAGTACCGGAAATACATTGAGAAGGATGCCGCACTCGAACGCCGCTTCCAACCGATTCAAGTGAATGAGCCGACGACGGACCAGGCTGAACAGATCTTGTTCGGTTTGCGTGACCGCTATGAGGCTCACCACCGTGTCACAATTACGGATGAGGCGATTCATGAAGCGGTTGTCTTATCTGACCGCTATATTTCGGACCGGTTCCTTCCAGATAAAGCGATCGACCTCGTCGACGAAGCGGCTTCGAAAGTTCGCCTCCGTTCATTCACGGCGCCGCCGAACTTAAAAGAGCTTGAAGCACGTCTCGAATCGATCCGTAAAGAAAAAGATGCGGCCGTCCAGAGCCAAGAGTTTGAAAAAGCGGCTTCGCTTCGTGATACAGAACAGAAGCTCCGCGATGAACTTGAGCATCTCAAATCAGAATGGCAGAACAAGCAAGGCAATGAAAAACTTGAAGTGACGAAAGAAGATATCGCCCAAGTCGTCGCAAGCTGGACGGGTGTGCCGGTGACAAAAATTGCCGAAGAGGAGACAGACCGTCTCCTCAAGCTCGAATCGATCTTACACGGTCGGGTCATCGGTCAAGATGAAGCCGTCAAATCAATCTCGCGGGCGATCCGTCGGGCCCGGGCCGGACTGAAAGATCCGAAACGTCCGATTGGTTCATTCGTTTTCCTCGGACCGACCGGTGTCGGGAAAACGGAACTAGCGCGTGCTGTAGCTGAGGCGCTCTTCGGTGACGAGGATGCGATCATCCGAATCGACATGTCGGAGTATATGGAAAAACATGCGACGAGCCGTCTCGTCGGATCACCTCCAGGGTATGTCGGATACGAAGAAGGCGGTCAGTTGACGGAGAAAGTCCGTCGTAAGCCATACTCGGTCATCTTGCTTGATGAGATTGAGAAAGCTCACCCTGAAGTGTTCAACATCTTGCTCCAAGTGCTCGATGACGGGCGTCTGACCGACTCGAAAGGTCGTACGGTCGACTTCCGCAACACGGTCATCATCATGACGTCAAACGTCGGTGCGGCCGCACTTAAACGGAACAAATATGTCGGTTTCACCGTCGAAGATGACGTGAAACGTGAATATACGGAAATGAAAGATAAAGTCATGGAAGAATTGAAGAAAGCGTTCCGGCCTGAGTTCTTGAACCGGATCGACGAGATCACCGTCTTCCATTCGCTTCAAAAAGAGCATATCCAAGAAATCGTCAAACTTATGGCGAAGACGCTCACAGATCGACTTGGCGAGCAAGGCATCGATTTCACTTTGACAGAATCGGCGCTTGAGAAGATTGCCGTCGTCGGCTATGACCCTGAGTACGGGGCTCGTCCGCTCCGCCGTGCGCTCCAACGCGAGGTGGAAGACCGACTCTCAGAATCGATGCTCAGCGGGGAGATCACGAAAGGCAGTAAAGTGGCTCTCGATGTTCAAGACGGTGAATTCATCGTCCGCAACGAAGGTGTCGTCCAGTAAATACGGAGCTCCCTCTCTCTTGTGAGGGGGCTTTTTTAGACAGAAGGGAATAACATGGCAAAAATTAAAACGAAGTACGTATGTCAGTCTTGTGGATATGAATCCCCGAAATGGATGGGTCGTTGTCCGGGATGTAACGAGTGGAACACGCTCGTCGAAGAATTTGTTGAAGAAAAGAAAGCGAAACGGGGAGCTGCGTTCGTCCATAGCTCGTCGCGACAACTGAAGCCAGAGCGTCTCTCAGACGTCGTTTCCCAAGAAGAAACACGTGTGCATACGAACAGTCAAGAGTTCGACCGGGTGCTTGGGGGCGGAATTGTCCCGGGCTCGCTTGTCCTCGTCGGTGGGGACCCGGGGATCGGGAAGTCGACAATTCTCCTGCAAGTGAGTGCACATCTTGCCCATAGCGGTCGGAAAGTGCTATATATTTCTGGGGAAGAATCGTTGAAGCAGACAAAGCTGCGCGCAGAACGACTCGGATTGCCGACGCAGGATTTATACGTTCTCGCCGAGACGGACATGCTCATGATCGAACGGGTCATCGATGAAGAGGAACCTGGGTTCGTCATTATCGACTCGATTCAGACGGTATACATGGATGAAATCCAATCGGCGCCAGGCAGCGTCGCCCAAGTGCGGGAATGTACGGCTGCGCTCATGAAAATTGCCAAGACACGAGGGGTCGCCGTCTTTATCGTCGGCCACGTGACGAAGCAAGGATCGATTGCCGGACCGCGTCTGCTCGAGCATATGGTGGATGCTGTTCTGTATTTTGAAGGAGAACGTCATCACACGTTCCGGATTTTACGGGCCGTCAAAAACCGGTTCGGTTCGACGAACGAGATTGGAATATTCGAGATGAAAGAAGGCGGTCTTGAGGAAGTGCTCAACCCGTCAGAGATTTTCCTCGAAGAAAGGACGGCGGGCGTCTCAGGCTCGACGGTCGTCGCGTCGATGGAAGGGACACGGACGGTACTCGTTGAGCTGCAAGCACTCATTTCCCCGACATCGTTCGGGAACCCGCGCCGGATGGCAACGGGAATCGACCAAAACCGGGTCGCTCTTCTTATGGCCGTGCTGGAGAAACGTTCGGGTCTCTTGCTTCAAACGCAAGACGCTTATTTGAAGGCGGCGGGCGGGGTCAAGCTCGATGAACCAGCAATCGATTTGGCGATTTGTATTTCGATTGCCTCAAGTTTCCGGGACCGTCCGACTCGTCCGACCGATGTCTGCATCGGCGAGGTCGGATTGACCGGGGAAGTGCGCCGTGTGTCACGGATTGAGCAACGTGTCGCGGAAGCGGCCAAGCTCGGTTTCACGCGTGCGATCATTCCGAAGAATAACCTAGGGGGCTGGACCGCCCCGCCTGGTATCGACGTGGTCGGTGTCAGTACTGTCGATGAAGCGCTCCAACTTGCCATCCCGTTCTGACGGGGCGCTTCCGGCAGTTTTTAACGCTTTGTAACGAACGGATTTAAAAGAACCGTGTTACAATATAAGTGTTATTTTTTTGAAATTTTAATTCAATAGAAGGAGGTGGAATGAGTGAAGATTGCAGTGCGACTCGGATTTATTTTGATTGGACTCGTCGTCGGATGGTTTGGCATGATCGAAGCGATGGTGCTTCTTGATGACCTCGGTGTAAACGTGCCGGCATGGTTGACGATTCCTTACGTTGCTAGTTTGATTGGTGGACTTATCTTCTTCATTCTCAGTTTATTTTTGACCGATGTGATCGTCAAATTTATCCGTTTTGTCGAAGAACGGCTCGTCCGTTTACCGGTCGGCGATATTTTATTCGGCTCGATCGGGTTGATCATCGGTTTATTGATTGCCTTTTTGATCAGTGTATCGCTTGAGGTCACAGGCATCTTCTTACTAAGTAAGATTGTACCGATTTTTGTGACTGCCCTGTTCGGTTACTTTGGATTTGCCGTTGGTTACCGGAAGCGGAACGAATGGATCAAGTTGTTCGTGAAAAGTGAACGGGACAAGCCGGAAGCGGAACCGTTACGCCGCTCGAACGATAAAATATTAGATACAAGCGTGATCATCGATGGTCGGATCGCCGATATTTCGAAGACTGGATTCATCGAAGGGACACTCATCGTTCCTCAGTTCGTCATCGGAGAGTTGCAGTACATTGCCGACTCGTCGGATACGCTTAAACGGAATCGAGGCCGACGAGGTCTGGATATTTTAAAAGAGCTCCAAAACAACGATCGAATCGAGGTCGAGATTTACGATGGTGACTTTGAAGACGTGGCCGAAGTCGATATTAAATTGATCAAGCTCGCCGAGTTAAAAAAAGGCATTGTCGTGACGAACGATTACAACTTGAATAAAGTGTGTGAAGTCCGAAACGTACCGGTGCTCAACATTAATGATTTGGCCAACTCGGTCAAACAAATCGTCATTCCCGGAGAAGAGATGGTCGTGACGGTCATCAAAGAAGGGAAAGAACAGAACCAAGGGGTCGCTTACCTCGAAGACGGGACGATGGTCGTCGTCGAAGGCGGACGCAAGCTCATCTCGAGGACGCTCCCTGTCGTCGTGACGAGCGTACTCCAAACATCCGCGGGCCGAATGATTTTTGCTCGCCCTGAATAAGTATGGAAAAAGAGACGCATCAGCGCTCTCTTTTTTCACGAAGAGAGGTGAACGTGATGGTACGTTACACGGTCGTCATCCCGGCTGCCGGGAAAGGCAAGCGCATGGGGGCCGATGAGAATAAGTTGATGTTGTCGCTCCAAGGAAAACCGATCATCGTCTGGACCGTCGAGGCGTTTGCGAGAGACACATGGTGTGAACAGATTGTTCTGGCGATTCGTCCGGAAGAAGAAGCCTGGTTCGCGCATGAGTTACGTCACGTCCCGACGCCGATTACGTACGTGGCAGGCGGAGAAGAACGGCAACAGAGCGTTCGAGCCGGTTTACAGACAATCGACACGGACGGAGTTGTGTTGATCCATGACGGGGCCCGGCCGTTCGTTCGAATCAGTCAGTTGCATCAAGTAGCGGAAGCGGCTCAGACGAAAGGGGCCATTTTAGCCGTTCCTGTGAAAGATACAGTGAAACAAGTGACCGCGGGGACGATTACGCAAACTGTTCCCCGTGAGACGCTTTGGCTCGCTCAGACACCGCAAGCGTTTCCTGCGGCTGATATCCGGGCGATTCATGACCAGGCAGAATCATCCCGATTCGTCGGGACTGATGATGCGAGCTTGTTTGAGTGGTCAGGGAAAGAAGTCACCGTCATTCCAGGTGACTATCACAACATAAAAATGACGACCCCTGAGGATTTATTGTTCGGGGAAGCGATCTTGACGAAGGAGGACTATCGATGAGAATCGGACAAGGTTTTGATGTACATGCGTTCGCAGAAGGGCGTCCGCTTATATTAGGAGGGATCGAGATTCCCCACGACCGCGGTTTGCTTGGACACTCGGATGCCGACGTGTTGCTTCACACCATCGCGGATGCGGCGCTCGGTGCCATCGCGGCAGGGGATATCGGCAAACACTTTCCGGATACGGATCCCAATTTTAAAGATGCAGACTCGAAAGTGTTGCTCCAACACGTATGGCAACTCGTCAAGGCAGAAGGGTATGTGCTCGGCAACGTAGACGCGACCGTTATGGCCGAACGGCCGAAGCTCCGGACGTATATCGATGACATGCGCGCGGTCATTGCTGAACTGCTTGAAGCTGATATTAGCCAAGTGAACGTGAAAGCGACGACGACGGAACGGTTAGGTTTCACGGGACGTGAAGAAGGAATCGCCGCCCAGGCGGTCATCTTGCTCAACCGTGCTTGAAAAAAGTGGTATACTATTTGGGCAGAAGAGAAGAAAGGTGGAAATATTATGAGTGAAGTGCGTGTACGCTATGCGCCAAGTCCGACGGGTCACCTTCATATCGGGAACGCCCGGACCGCGCTATTCAACTATCTATATGCTCGCCACGCAGGCGGGAAAATGATTCTTCGGATCGAGGACACGGATCAAAAACGAAACGTTGAGAACGGTGTCGAAAGTCAGATGAAGTACTTGGAATGGCTCGGTATCGAGTGGGATGAAGGTCCGGGTCGCGATGGCGATTACGGTCCATATTTCCAAATGGAACGACTCGACATCTACAACAAATACGTGAACGAGTTGATGGACAAAGGGCTCGCTTATAAATGCTACATGACGTCAGAAGAACTCGAAGCAGAGCGCGAAGCACAGATTGCACGCGGTGAAGCACCACGCTACTCGGGAGCACATCGCGACTTGAGCGACGCTGAGCGCTCGGCGTTCGAAGCCGAAGGACGGAAGCCGTCGATTCGGATTCGAGTGCCAGAACAGGTTACGTACAAATGGACAGACGTCGTCAAAGGCGACGTTTCGTTCGAGTCGAAAGACTTCGGAGACTGGGTCATCGTCAAGCAAGACGGGATCCCGACGTACAACTTTGCCGTCGTCGTCGATGACTACTTGATGAAAATCAGCCACGTCTTACGCGGTGACGACCATATCGCGAACACGCCGAAACAGATGATGGTATACGATGCGCTCGGATGGGACTATCCGACGTTCGGTCACATGACATTGATCTTCAACGAGAACCATAAGAAGCTCTCGAAACGTGATGAGTCGATCATCCAGTTCATCGAACAATATGCAGACCTCGGATACCTCCCTGGTGCACTCTTCAACTTCATCTCGCTTCTCGGCTGGTCTCCGGTCGGTGAAGAGGAGATCTTCACGAAAGAAGAGTTCATCGACATGTTCGACGCGGGCCGTCTATCGAAGAGTCCGGCCGTATTCGACCAGCATAAGCTCGCTTGGATCAACAGTGTCTACATGAAGCAGGCTTCGCTTGACGAAGTGGTAGCACTCAGTTTACCATTCTTACAAGAAGCAGGACGATTGCCTGTTGCCTTGTCAATGGAAGAGGCGGACTGGGCCACAGCGCTCATAGCTCTTTATAAAGAACAAATGACACACGGTGCCGAAATTGTACCGTTGACAGACTTGTTCTTTAAAGACGAGGTCGAGTATGACGAGGCGGCGAACGCGGTGCTTGCCGGTGAAGCGGTGCCGGCTGTACTCGCCGAGTTCAAAACGCAGCTCGAGGCGATCGAGGACTTCACACCGGAAGCTGTCAAAGCGGCTACGAAGGCCACTCAAAAAGCGACTGGTCAAAAAGGGAAGAACTTGTTCATGCCAATCCGTGTCGCCACGACCGGACAAACACATGGACCAGAACTTCCAAACGCGATTGCGCTGATTGGCAAAGAGCGTGTGTTGGCACGTCTCACAACATTATTAGCTTAAAGGCAACGATGAGGAAAGTAAGCGGGTTGACACTTGTCAGAGACTAGAACCTAGGCTGGAAGTTCTAGAGGCGTCCCCCGTCGAAGTGCACCTCGGAGCCGTTCCGGCGATATGTAGTCGGGACCGCGACTCGGCGTTAACGAGACTTGAGAGGGGAACTTTCCCAAACAGAGTGGAACCGCGCTTACGGCGTCTCTGTGCCTTGGCACAGGGGCGTCTTTGTTTTTGATATGGAAAAGGAGAACAATTATGGGATTTTGGAAAAGTGTGAGCGCCGACATCCGGAACGTGATCGAACTCGATCCGGCTGCCCGCTCAAAAGCAGAAGTTGTATTGACGTATCCTGGCCTCCATGCCTTGTGGTCGCATCGGATCGCACATGGGCTGTGGACGCATAACGTGAAACTTTTGGCTAAAATGATTGCCCAGACGAGTCGCTGGGTGACCGGGATTGAGATTCATCCGGGCGCCGTCATCGGCGAAGGTGTCTTTATCGACCACGGATTCGGGATCGTCATCGGGGAGACGGCCATCATCGGCAACAACGTCACCATCTATCAAGGTGTGACGCTCGGTGGAACCGGCAAAGAAAAAGGGAAGCGGCATCCGACCATCGGGAACGATGTGCTCATCTCGGCCGGCGCGAAAGTGCTCGGTAATATCACGATAGGCGATTGCGTCAAAATCGGGGCCAGTTCAGTCGTCTTAAAAGATGTCCCGTCAGACTCGACCGTCGTCGGAATCCCTGGACGTGTCGTCATCCGCAACGGGGAGCGGGTCAAACAGCACGACCTCGACCATCGCTTACCGGACCCGGATCGTGAATGCCAAGAGCGGTTAGAGAACGCTGTAGCCGATCTGCAACGTCAGTTAGCATCACTCGAGAAACAGATGGAGGAGAAGTCACATGATTCAGTTTTACAACAGCCTCACGAATAAGAAAGAACCGTTCAACCCGATCGTTCCTGGGAAAGTGTCTATGTACGTATGCGGACCGACCGTCTATAATTATATTCACGTCGGAAACGCCCGTCCGGCCATCGCATTCGACACGGTACGCCGCTATTTGACATACCGAGGCTACGACGTGAAGTACGTCCTCAACTTTACCGATGTGGATGATAAGATCATCCGTACGGCGAATGAGCTCGGTGAGGACGTCGGAACGCTGACGAACCGCTATATCGACGCTTATTTGGCGGATACGGGCGCGTTGAACGTCTTGCCAGCGGACGTGCATCCACGTGTCACCGACACGATGGAGGAAATCATCGACTTTATCCGTAACTTAGAGGATGAAGGCTACGCCTACGCGTCAGAAGGCGATGTCTATTTCCGGACGCGTAAGTTTGAAGAGTATGGCAAGCTCAGCCAACAGTCGATTGAAGACCTTCGGGCCGGGTCACGTGTCGACGTCGGGGAGAAGAAGGAAGACCCGCTCGACTTCGTGCTCTGGAAAGCGGCTAAACCAGATGAGCCGGCTTGGGACAGCCCTTGGGGACAAGGACGCCCCGGCTGGCATATCGAATGCTCGGCCATGGCGAAGAAGCACCTCGGCAAAACGATCGACATTCACGCAGGCGGGCATGACCTCAAATTCCCGCACCACGAGAATGAGATTGCGCAGTCTGAGGCGTGCAACCATACGAAGTTTGCGAACTACTGGCTCCACAACGGCTTCATCAACATCGAGAACGAGAAGATGTCGAAATCACTCGGGAATTTCCTGCTCGTCCACGAGGCGTTAAAAGAAGTCGACGCGATGGTGCTCCGTTTCTTCATGTTATCGGTCCACTACCGTCATCCAATCAACTATAGCCGCGAGCTGATCAATCAGGCCGCGAACGGATGGGACCGGATCAAGGAAGCGTACCATAACGTCGAATACCGTCTGTCGGTCACGGCCGGTCTCGTTGAACCGAGCGAGGCGATGGAGCGAAAACTTGCGACGGTGAAAGCAGCATTTATCGAAGCGATGGATGATGATATCAACACGGCGAACGCCGTGACAGTATTGTTTGATTTAGCAAAAGAGGCAAACATCTACGCCAAAGCAGATCATGTCTCGAAAGATACGCTCGAGCAAGTGCTCGACTTGTTCAAGGAATTGACGGGCGTGCTCGGGTTGACGATTGAAGTGGAAACAGAACTACTCGACGCCGAGATCGATCAGTTGATTCTCGAGCGGAATACGGCCCGAGCAGAGCGTAACTTTGCCCGTGCCGACGAGATCCGTGACTTGTTGAAACAACAAAACATCCAGCTCGAAGATACGGCGCAAGGCGTACGGTGGAAACGGTCATGACGAATGCGAATCAACTAAACGCGCTCGCCCTCGCTTATATGGGCGACGCAGTGTATGAGATGGCGGTACGAAAACGACTGCTCGGCAAAGGGTTGACGCGACCGAACGACCTCCATCGCGGGGCCGTCCGTTACGTGAACGCAACCGCGCAAGCGAGCGTCGTCACCCACTGGTTAGAGACGGGTATCTTGAGCGAGGACGAGACAGCGATCGTCCGGCGCGGTAAAAATGCGAAATCAGGGTCGATTCCGAAACGCACCGACGTCCACACATACCGCTACTCGACAGCTTTTGAGGCATTGATCGGCTACACATATCTAATAGAAAGAAGGGATCGTCTTGAAGAACTCATCGAACAGGCACTCACATGGCTCGAAACCGAGCAACCCGAAACGACATGACGGAGGACGAGCGAACGACAAGCGTTCGTTCGACCGTCCGAGAGGCGAACGGGGCGACCGTCCGCACCGTCAAAAGCCGGAACGCCCGGACTATCAAGAAGTTGACGTCCTTGAAGAAGGCATCGATTTCTTATATGGACGTAATCCAGTAATCGAGGCGCTTCGTAGCGGACGGGATATGAACAAAGTCTTTATCATGGAAGGGCAGCACAAAGGGCCGCTCGCCCAAATTATCGGCATGGCCAATGAGGCCTCGGTACAGATCTCGTTCGTCCCGAAGACGAAGCTTGAAAAGATGGCGGGCAGTGAACACCATCAAGGCGTCGTCGCGGCCGTTGCGGCTTACGAGTATAAGACGCTTGACGATATGTTCGCGCTTGCCGAGTCTAAAGGGGAGACACCGCTCTTTATTTTGCTCGATGAGCTAGAGGACCCGCACAACTTGGGATCGATTTTACGGACAGCTGACGCGGTCGGTGCCCATGGAGTCATCATTCCGAAACGGCGCTCGGTCGGCTTGACGCAAACCGTCGCGAAAGCCTCGACGGGAGCAATTGAATATATCCCGGTCGCGCGTGTCACGAACTTGACGCGGACGCTCGAAGAATTGAAAGAAAAAGGAATGTGGATCGTCGGAACTGACGCTAGTGAGAGTCAAGACTATCGTCGGCTCGATGGGAACATGCCACTCGTCGTCGTCATCGGCAGCGAAGGGAAAGGTATGGGCCGTCTCGTGCGCGAGGCATGTGACTTCCTCGTCCATATGCCGATGGTCGGTCATGTCACGTCGCTCAACGCTTCGGTCGCGGCCGCACTTCTTCTGTATGAGGTGCATCGCTCTCGTAATCCGTTATCATGAGCCTGAAAAAGCGAGAATTACTCCTCGTCGATGGCTATAACATCATTGGGGCGTGGCCGCATCTTCGAAAACTGCGGGACATCGACTTCGATCAAGCTCGAAATGACTTGATTGAAGCGATGGCCGAGTATCAGGCCGCCACAGGCCGCATAGTGACGGTCGTCTTTGATGCCCACATGCGCTATGGGCGCGAATCGATCCAGAAGCGGAGCCGGGTCGAGGTCGTCTATACGAAGGAGAACGAAACGGCGGATGAGTGGATCGAACGGCGGGCCCATGAACTCGTGGACGATCGTTTGGTGACGTTATTCGTCGCCACAAACGATTTTACCGAGCAATGGGTCATCTTCGGTCAAGGTGCCCTCCGTGTCCCAGCGACCGAACTATTAAAGGATTGGAAGCAAGCGAAAGTGGCGATTGAGCAAGAGCGTCAGACGCTCGCGAGCGACCGGTCCAATCGAAAAACAATCGATATCCCGCCTGACGTCATGGCCCGTTTTGAAGAAATGCGGCGCCGTAAGTCGAACGGTGAGGATTCTCACTGACGAGTTCATACAATGGACTCGTTTTTTGTTTTTAATTTGACATTTTTTTGGAAAGAAATGTTGTATACTATTAGTTGTATAAGTTACACCATATCTAATTGACGGAATTTTTTGAAATTTATTTGACGGTCGTTTTGTATGACGCCTATAATAAGAGCACTAACTTACATAGTTCATTATCAATAGCCGGGGGGTATGAAACATGAACGGATGGCCATACGAGCAGTTTGAAACGATGTCAGACGAAGAGCTCGTCTCTCTAGCGCGGAATGAAGGGGATAGTGATGCGCTCGAGTTTTTGATTGAACGTTACCGTTACTTCGTGCGGGCGAAGGCGCGGTCTTACTTTTTGATCGGCGCCGACCACGAGGATATCGTCCAAGAGGGAATGATCGGTCTGTATAAAGGCGTGCGTGACTATCGGGATGAACGCCTCGCTTCGTTTAAGAGTTTTGCCGAGATGTGTATCACCCGTCAGATGATCACGGCGATTAAGACGGCGACGCGTCAGAAGCATATTCCGCTCAACTCATACGTCTCGCTCGACAAGCCGATCTTTGACGATGAGTCTGACCGGACGTTGCTCGACGTGATTTTGCCCCCGCATCCGAACGACCCGCAAGACTTGCTCGTCACACGGGAAGAACAACTGTTCATGGAAGAGAAGATGGATGAGCTCCTCAGTGACTTGGAACGAAAAGTGCTTCGCCTTTATTTGGATGGCCGTTCGTATCAAGAAATCTCTGACGACCTTGACCGTCACGTGAAGTCGATCGATAACGCCTTGCAACGCGTGAAGAAAAAATTCGAGCGGCATGTTGACGTTAAAATGCTGACGAGTTAACTCGTATTGACCGCACGCCTCCTATGTGATACTTTTAAGGCAGCGCCTTGTCCGTAGACGCCAGTTACAGGAGGCGTTTTTTTTTCGCTCTTTTTTAATATGGAGCTGTCGAAAGGGGCGCTTATGGATGGCAAAGAAAGTAAGTCTCGAGTGCGCGGATTGCGGGTCAAGAGTTTACTCGACGACCAAGAAAGATGATGTGCAGACGCGGCTCGAGCTGAACAAGTTCTGCCGTCGTTGCAATGCGCACACAACACATCGAGAATCAAAGTAACGTAGATTGGCATTCAACGTAGGAGGAAGCTACCATGAACTTTTTGCGCGATGTATGGAAAGAGTTAAAGAAGACGAGTTGGCCGACTCGTAAAGAGCTCACAAAATATACCATCACAGTCATCGCGACGGTCGTCGTGATCGGCCTGTTCGTGTTCGGCGTAGATACTGGTGTCAGTTATCTCGTCAACCTATTGATTAACTAAGGAAAGAGGTGAAAGCCGTGGAGAAACAATGGTTTGTTGTCCAGACGTACTCTGGCTTTGAGAACAATGTCAAAGAAAACCTAGAACGTCGAATCGGTTCGATGAACATGGAAGATAAAATTTTCCGCGTCCTCGTTCCGACCGAAACAACGCAAGAAGAAGTCACGTTGAAGAGTGGCGAAAAGAAAATTAAAGAGCGTGAAGTGAAAAACTTCCCTGGATATGTCTTCGTCGAGATGATTATGACAGACGATTCATGGTATGTTGTTCGTAACACGCCAAACGTAACGGGCTTCCTCGGATCAACCGGGGGCGGCGCCAAGCCGATCCCGCTCCAGCCTGACGAAGTGACGAACGTCCTTTCGCAGATGGGTCTGATCGAGAAGAAAGACCGTTATAACTATGAGCTTGGCGATCTCGTTCGTGTCAAAGAAGGCGCGTTCGAGAACTTTGAAGGTACGATTGATGAGATCGAAACTGACAAAGAGAAGCTCAAAGTCGTCGTCGACATGTTCGGCCGCGAAACAAAAATTGAGCTTGATTTCGAACAAGTTCAGAAAATTAACTAAAACCCACTTGCCATTCTCGGAAACGGATGGTACAATCGGAAATGTTTGATGTTGTGCTATATTTCAGTACAAACTCGACCTAATAGATTGAGTGGGAGGGCGCACAACGTCCAAGAAACCACATTTTAGACTTAAGGAGGTGTGTCTCGTGGCGAAAAAAGTTACTAAACTCGTTAAACTTCAAATCCCTGCTGGTAAAGCTAACCCAGCACCACCAGTTGGTCCAGCACTTGGTCAAGCAGGTGTTAACATCATGGGATTCTGTAAAGAGTTCAACGCTCGTACACAAGACCAAGCCGGATTGATTATTCCTGTAGTCATTACGGTATACGAAGATCGTTCGTTTACATTCATTACGAAAACTCCACCAGCTGCAGTTCTTTTGAAAAAAGCTGCTGGTATCGAGAGCGGTTCAGGAGAACCGAACCGTAAGAAAGTAGCAACGGTTAAGCGTGATAAAGTTCGCGAAATCGCTGAACTTAAAATGCCTGACCTTAACGCAGCGTCTGTAGAAACAGCGATGCTTATGGTTGAAGGTACTGCGCGCAGTATGGGTATTGTAATCGAAGACTAATTTATTAGTCTCTGGGATTGTCGGTGCATATTTTGCTCACCTTCAATCCCTTAATTATGTGGGAGGAAATTCCGCTAACCACAAGGAGGAAAAGAATCATGGGTAAAAAACACCAAGAAGCAGCTAAGCTTGTTGATCGCACGAAGTCTTACGACCTCGCAGAAGCGGTTGAACTCGTTCAAAAAACTGCAACAGCTAAGTTCGATGAAACAATCGAAATTGCTGTCCGTCTCGGCGTAGATCCGAAGAAAGCGGACCAACAAATCCGCGGTGCCGTTGTACTTCCACACGGTACTGGTAAAACACAAAAAGTTCTCGTCTTTGCAAAAGGCGAAAAAGTTAAAGAAGCTGAAGCGGCTGGCGCTGACTTCGTCGGCGACGCTGAGTACATCACTAAAATCCAACAAGGATGGTTCGACTTCGATGTTATCGTTGCGACACCTGACATGATGGGTGAAGTTGGTAAACTCGGTCGCGTTCTCGGACCAAAAGGCCTCATGCCTAACCCGAAAACAGGCACAGTCACGTTCGACGTTGCGAAAGCAATCGCGGACATCAAAGCTGGTAAAGTCGAGTACCGTGTTGATAAAGCCGGTAACATCCACGTACCAGTTGGTAAGAAGTCATTTGAAGCAACAAAACTCTCTGAGAACATCGAGACTATCCTCGAGACACTCATGAAAGTTAAGCCTGCTACTGCAAAAGGAACTTACCTCAAAAACATCGCGCTTTCTTCGACAATGGGTCCTGGTATCCGTGTCGCGACTGCCGATTTCATCAAGTAATTCACTTGAAATAAACTGTTGACAACGTGTGATGCCGCTGTTAAAGTAAAACACGTTCAACCGAATATGTTGGATTACCGCAGACAGAAGGTGGACATCGGTCCGTAAACCCTTCCGAGGTGTCTTTGCTCGAACTTGAGCCTGTTGTCACAGGTTTACTTTCAAACAATTACGCCCTCGTATGTCTTCATACGAGGGATTTCTTTTTGGAGAGCAGCCTCTCGTCCGGTATAAGAATTGACTAGGAGGTGCACAAACATGGCAAGCGAAAAAATCGTAGCTCAGAAATCGGTACTCGTTGATGAAATCGCTGAGAAAATGCAAGCAAGCGTTGGAACGATCGTTGTTGACTACCGTGGACTTACAGTTGAAGAAGTGACTACACTCCGTAAAACACTTCGTGACGCTGGAATCGAGTTCAAAGTATACAAAAACGGTCTCCTCCGTCGCGCGGCGACTCAGTCTGGTTATGACGGTCTCGATGAAGTCTTCACAGGTCCTACTGCAATCGCGTTCTCGAAAGAAGACGTCATTGCTCCAGCGAAGATCTTGAACGACTTCTCAAAAGAGCACAAAGCGCTCGAACTTAAAGGCGGAATCATCGAAGGCAAAGTAACTTCACTCGAAGAAGTTAAAGCCCTTGCAGAACTTCCATCACGCGATGGTCTTCTCTCGATGCTTCTCAGCGTCCTTCAAGCTCCGATCCGCGGGCTCGCAATCGCAACAAACGCAATCGCAGAACAAAAAGAAGAGCAGTCTGCTTAATCTTTGTCGCGTAGCGTAAAAAAACTTTTTACAACATCAAAGGAGGAAAACCATAATGGCTTTCAACAAAGAGCAATTCATCGAAGACCTCAAATCAATGA
The DNA here is from genome assembly GCF_004337175.1 of Exiguobacterium sp. SH1S21. NCBI lineage: Bacteria > Bacillati > Bacillota > Bacilli > Caryophanales > Exiguobacterium > Exiguobacterium sp. SH1S21. Next base: position 18,237 of record NZ_SJUY01000011.1, read on the forward strand.
CGGTTCTCGAACTTAACGAACTCGTAAAAACAATCGAAGAAGAATTCGGCGTATCAGCAGCAGCTCCAGTAGCAGCAGCAGGTGCAGGCGCAGCAGTAGCTGAAGAGCAAACTGAATTCGACGTAATCCTCACAAGCGCAGGTTCTGGTAAGATCAACGTAATCAAAGCAGTACGTGAACTTACTGGCCTCGGTCTTAAAGAAGCAAAAGCACTCGTTGACGGAACTCCGGCTCCAGTCAAAGAAGGCGTTTCTAAAGAAGATGCAGACGCAGTTAAAGCTAAGCTTGAAGAAGCTGGCGCATCTGTCGAAGTTAAGTAATCTAACTTTTACTTCACAACGTATAGAAGCTCGCTATGGCGAGCTTCTTTTATTTCCTTGAAAGTGGGTTAGGAGGTTCAATGCATGGGAGATCATTACTATACGAACGATCCGAGTTCGAAAAGTGCCCCTGAGACGTGGACGTATGAGTTGCGAGGGAAGATGTATCGCTTCACCTCGGACCGCGGCGTGTTCTCGAAAGGATCGGTCGATTTTGGGTCACGTCTCTTAATCGAGTCATTTGAAGTGCCGGAAGTTGAAGGTCGCATTTTAGATGTAGGCTGCGGCTACGGTCCGATGGGGATCTCGCTTGCCGACGCCTCTGGGCGTGAAGCGCTTCTCGTCGACGTGAACGAACGAGCGCTTGCCTTGTCAGAGCAAAACGCCGCCCAAAACGGGGTGACGATCGAAACACGGCTTAGCCACGCATATGATGGAGTCGGAGGCGAGCAATTTGCCGCTATCGTGACCAATCCGCCGATTCGGGCCGGGAAGCAAGTGGTTCACACGATTTTAAGAGATGCGTACGCGCATCTCGTCATGGGCGGGGCACTCTACGTCGTCATTCAAAAGAAACAAGGAGCGCCTTCTGCTAAGAAGTTGCTTGAAGATGTGTTCGGTCAGGTCGAGACGGTTGCCAAAGACAAAGGCTATTTTATTTTCCGGGCAATTCGCTCTTGACAAACGGTTGAGTCTTGTTGACTCGCTATAACGTATATGCTAACATTATAAAATGCCATTGGAATGGAATTCGCCTTGAATTGCCGCGTTTGCCGCTTTTTAGACGCGGGAAAAGGGCGACATTCAATGACAATGTTCGATTATTACGCCCGAAAAATTCGATAGAGAATTGGGGGTCTGAGAGGTGAATCAGTTGACTGGTCAACTTGTTCAGTACGGTCGTCACCGTCAGAGAAGAAGCTTTGCCCGTATCAGTGAGGTATTAGAGCTTCCGAATTTGATTGAAATTCAAACTGCTTCTTATGAGTGGTTCTTACGTGAAGGATTGAAAGAGATGTTTACCGACATTTCGCCAATCTCCGACTTCACTGGAAACCTCGTGCTTGAGTTCATCGATTACTCGCTTAGCGAGCCGAAATATTCGATTGATGACTCGAAGGAGCGCGACGTCACTTATTCTGCGCCATTGCGCGTGAAAGTACGTCTGCAAAACAAAGAGACAGGTGAGCTTAAAGAACAAGAAGTATTCATGGGTGATTTCCCGATTATGACAGAGTCGGGAACGTTTATTATTAACGGCGCAGAACGCGTCATCGTTTCCCGGCTTGTTCGTTCGCCGAGCGTCTATTACAATTCTAAACTCGATAAAAACGGTAAACGTGGTTTCGGTGCAACAGTCATCCCGAACCGTGGAGCATGGCTCGAACTTGAGACAGATGCTAAGGATATCGTTTATGTTCGTATCGACCGTACCCGTAAGATCCCGGTAACGGTGTTGTTGCGTGCTCTCGGATTTGGTACGGACCAAGAAATTATCGACCTTCTCGGGGATGATGAATATCTTCGGAACACCCTTGAAAAAGATAATACCGAGTCGACAGAGAAAGCGTTGATCGAGATTTACGAGCGTCTCCGCCCTGGTGAACCACCAACGGTTGAAAACGCGAAATCACTTCTCGTCTCACGTTTCTTCGACCCGAAACGCTACGACCTCGCAAACGTTGGTCGTTATAAGATGAACAAAAAACTTCATCTTAAAAACCGTCTCTTCGGTCAGAAATTGGCCGAGACGCTCGTTGACCCAGAGACAGGCGAAGTGATCGCCGAAGCTGGAACAATCCTCGATCGTCGCAACTTAGACCGCGTCCTTCCGCATTTGGAGAACGGTCTCGGTTACATGGACGCTGAGCCAACTGGCGGCGTTGCTGAAGGTGAGCCGTTTGGTCTCCAATCGATTAAAGTCATCTCACCGGATGACCCGGATGGAGAGCGTGTCTTGAACATTATCGGTAATGGCAACATCGACCGTAGCATCAAACACGTCACACCAGCGGATATCATTGCATCGATCAACTACTTCTTCAACTTACTTCACGAAGTCGGAACAACAGATGACATCGACCACTTAGGAAACCGTCGTCTTCGTTCAGTCGGAGAACTTCTCCAAAACCAATTCCGTATCGGTCTTTCTCGTATGGAACGTGTCGTAAAAGAACGGATGTCGATTCAAGATCAAAATGCGATCACACCACAGGCGCTGATTAACATCCGCCCGGTAATCGCATCGCTGAAAGAGTTCTTCGGTAGCTCGCAGTTGTCACAGTTCATGGACCAAACAAACCCGCTCGCAGAGCTCACGCATAAGCGTCGTCTCTCTGCACTCGGACCGGGTGGTTTGACACGTGAGCGTGCCGGCTTCGAAGTTCGAGATGTTCACTATTCGCACTACGGTCGGATGTGTCCAATCGAAACACCTGAAGGACCGAACATCGGTCTCATCAACTCGCTTTCATCTTTTGCGAAAGTAAACGAGTACGGTTTCATTGAGACACCGTACCGCCGAGTCGACCCAGAAACAGGTCTCGTCACGAGCGAGATTCAATATATGACGGCGGATGAAGAAGATCTCTACGTCGTCGCCCAGGCGAATATGCCGCTCACTGAAGACAGTTACTTTGCAAACGAGCAAGTCCTTTGCCGCTTCCGCGGACAAAACTTGTCAGTTGAGCCAAGTCGAGTCGACTACATGGACGTTTCGCCGAAACAGGTTGTTTCTGCGGCAACAGCATGTATCCCGTTCCTTGAGAACGATGACTCGAACCGTGCCCTCATGGGAGCGAACATGCAACGTCAAGCTGTACCACTCCTTCAACCGGACTCGCCGATTATCGGTACTGGTATGGAGTACGTGTCAGCGAAAGACTCTGGGGCCGCGATTATCGCGAAATACCCAGGTGTCGTCGAGCGTGTCACAGCGCGTGAAATCTTGGTCCGCCGCACGTCTGACGTGAACGGAACAACGGTTTCAGGTGACCTTGACCGCTACAAACTTCAAAAGTACGTTCGTTCGAACCAAGGAACGTGCTATAACCAAAAGCCGATCATCGCTGCTGGTGACCAAGTCGAAAAAGGAGAAATCCTTGCTGACGGTCCATCGATGGATATGGGTGAGCTCGCGCTCGGTCGTAACGTCGTTGTCGCCTTCATGACTTGGGACGGTTACAACTATGAGGATGCGATCATCATGAGTGAGCGCCTCGTGAAAGATGACGTCTACACTTCGATTCACATCGAGGAGTATGAGTCAGAGTCACGAGACACGAAACTCGGACCTGAGGAAATCACACGTGATATTCCGAACGTCGGTGATGACGCGCTTCGCAACTTGGACGATCGTGGGATCATCCGCATTGGTGCGGAAGTGAAAGATGGCGATATCCTCGTCGGAAAAGTCACGCCTAAAGGTGTAACTGAACTGACGGCGGAAGAGCGTCTCTTGCATGCGATCTTCGGTGAGAAAGCCCGTGAAGTCCGTGATACGTCACTCCGTGTACCAAACGGCGGCGACGGCATCATTTTGGACGTCAAGGTGTTCGACCGTGAGAACGGCGACGAACTTTCACCGGGTGTGAACCAAATGGTTCGTGTCTACATCGTTCAAAAACGTAAGATTCACGAAGGGGATAAGATGGCGGGACGTCACGGTAACAAAGGTGTTATCTCGCGGATCCTCCCTGAAGAAGACATGCCATACATGCCAGACGGCACACCGATTGACATCATGCTTAACCCACTCGGTGTACCATCGCGGATGAACATCGGTCAGGTACTTGAACTCCACCTTGGAATGGCGGCTAAAAAGCTCGGCATCAAAGTGGCGACACCTGTATTCGATGGCGCACGTGAAGAAGACGTATGGGCAACGATTGAAGAAGCTGGAATGGACAAAGATGCCAAGACTCGTCTCTATGACGGTCGTACTGGTGAACCGTTCGATAACCGCGTCTCGGTCGGTGTCATGTATATGATCAAACTTGCGCACATGGTTGATGATAAACTTCACGCTCGTTCGACAGGACCATACTCGCTCGTTACGCAACAACCGCTCGGTGGTAAAGCACAGTTCGGTGGACAGCGCTTCGGTGAGATGGAAGTTTGGGCACTTGAAGCGTACGGCGCAGCCTACACGCTCCAAGAAATCCTTACAATCAAGTCGGATGACACGGTTGGTCGTGTGAAAGCATACGAAGCAATCGTGAAAGGCGAGAGCGTTCCGAAAGCGGGCGTTCCTGAATCGTTCCGCGTCTTGATCAAAGAGCTTCAAGCGCTCGGTATGGAAGTCAAGATGATGTCTGTGGACGACGAAGAAGTTGAAATGAAAGATGAAGATGACGACAACATCCCGAACGCAACATCGGCGTTAGAACAAGTCGTTCAACCGACTGTTACGGAAGAGGAATAAGGCGAAAAGGGAGGTCGGCCCCTTGGTAGATGTTAATCGATTTGAATATATGAAAATCGGCTTGGCTTCACCCGAAAAGATCCGTTCGTGGTCTTACGGGGAAGTCAAAAAGCCGGAAACAATCAACTATCGTACACTCAAACCAGAGAAGGACGGACTGTTCTGTGAACGAATCTTCGGTCCTACGAAAGACTGGGAATGTTACTGTGGGAAATACAAACGAATCCGATATAAAGGAGTTATTTGTGACCGCTGTGGCGTTGAAGTGACGAAAGCGAAAGTGCGTCGCGAACGTATGGGCCACATCGAGCTCGCGGCTCCGGTTTCGCACATCTGGTACTTCAAAGGGATTCCAAGTCGAATGGGGCTTGTTCTCGATATGTCACCGCGTGCGCTCGAAGAAGTAATCTACTTCGCGTCGTACGTCGTGACAGAACCAGGTGACACTCCGCTCGAGAAGAAACAACTTCTCTCGGAAAAAGAATTCCGTCTCTACCGTGAGAAGTACGGTAGTGACTTTAAAGCAGACATGGGTGCGGAAGCAATCCGGACACTCCTTCAAGACGTACAACTCGAGAAGGAAGTCGGAGAACTCCGCGAAGAATTGAAGACAGTTCAAGGCCAACGTCGTACACGTGCGATCAAACGTCTTGAAGTGCTCGATGCGTTCTTCACGTCGGGGAATGATCCAGATTGGATGATCCTCGAAGTACTTCCTGTCATTCCACCTGAGCTTCGCCCGATGGTGCAGCTCGACGGTGGGCGCTTTGCGACTTCTGACTTGAACGATTTATATCGTCGAGTCATCAACCGTAACAACCGTCTCAAACGTTTGCTCGATCTCGGCGCGCCGAACATCATCGTGCAAAACGAGAAGCGTATGCTTCAAGAAGCGGTTGACGCCCTCATCGACAACGGTCGTCGTGGTCGTCCGGTAACAGGTCCAGGTAACCGTCCACTTAAGTCGCTTTCACATATGTTGAAAGGGAAACAAGGTCGTTTCCGTCAAAACCTTCTTGGTAAACGGGTCGACTACTCAGGACGTTCGGTTATCGTCGTTGGACCAAACTTGAAGATGTTCCAATGTGGTCTCCCGAAAGAGATGGCCCTTGAACTCTTCAAACCGTTCGTGATGAAAGAACTTGTCGGTCGCGGGATCGCGTCGAACATCAAGAACGCCAAACGCAAAATTGAGAAGATGCAACCAGAAATCTGGGGCGTCCTCGAAGAAGTCATTCGTGAGCATCCGGTTCTCTTGAACCGTGCCCCTACACTTCACCGTCTAGGGATTCAAGCTTTCGAACCGATTCTCGTCGAGGGCCGTGCGATTCGTCTACACCCACTCGTATGTACGGCTTACAACGCCGACTTTGATGGTGACCAAATGGCGGTCCACGTACCACTTTCAGCCGAAGCGCAAGCAGAAGCTCGTCTCCTCATGCTCGCTGCACAGAACATCTTGAACCCGAAAGATGGTAAACCAGTTGTTACACCATCGCAGGATATGGTCCTCGGTAACTACTACATCTCGCTTGAACGCGACGATGCCATCGGACAAGGGAAAATTTTGTCGAACGTCAACGAAGCGCTCATCGCGTATCAAAATGGATACGTCCACTTGCATACACGTGTCGCCCTTCCAGCACGTACGCTCAACAACCCGACGTTCACAGCGGAGCAAAATGAGAAAATGTTAATCACGACAGTCGGTAAGATGATCTTTAACGAGATCTTGCCGAACACATTCCCATACTTGAACGAACCGACGATGGAAAACTTGCAGGAAGCAACGCCTGATAAGTACTTCATCGAAAAAGGTGCCAACGTCGCGGAAGAAATTGCCGCACGTCCACTTATCGAACCGTTCAAAAAAGGATTCCTTGGTAAAGTCATCGCGGAAGTGTTCCAGAAGTTTGAAACGACTGAAACGAGCCGCATGCTTGACCGGATGAAAGATCTCGGCTTCAAACACTCGACTAAAGCGGGTGTGACGGTCGGAATCGCCGATATCATCGTTCTTCCGGACAAACAAGAAATTCTTGATGAAGCGCAAACTCAAGTCGACCAAATCATGAAGTCGTTCCGTCGTGGTCTCATCACTGAAGATGAGCGTTACGAGCGCGTTGTACGCTCTTGGAACGAAGCGAAGGACGAGATTCAATCGCGATTGATGAAATCCCTCAACCGCTTGAACCCGATCTTCATGATGTCTGACTCAGGTGCCCGTGGTAACGCGTCCAACTTCACGCAGCTCGCAGGGATGCGTGGTTTGATGGCCGCTCCATCTGGCCGCATCATCGAACTTCCAATCAAATCGTCGTTCCGTGAGGGACTGACGGTTCAAGAATACTTCATCTCGACGCACGGTGCGCGTAAAGGTCTTGCCGATACAGCCCTTAAAACGGCTGACTCAGGTTACTTGACGCGTCGTCTCGTCGACGTTGCCCAAGATGTCATCATCCGTGAAGAAGATTGTGGAACGGACCGCGGAATCCGCGTTGCCGCTCTTCGCGAAGGCACGGAAGAAATCGAAAACTTGTATGACCGCCTCGTCGGCCGTACAGCGTTCGAGACAGTGGCACATCCGGAAACGGGTGAAGTTATGATTGAGAAGAACCAATTGATCACAGAAGATATCGCCCGCGACATCGTCGACGCTGGTATCGAACGAGTTGAAATCCGTACAGCCTTCACATGTAACACGTCACACGGCGTATGTAAGAAGTGCTACGGCCGTAACTTGGCGACCGGCTCTAACGTTGAAGTTGGCGAAGCAGTCGGAATCATCGCCGCGCAATCAATCGGTGAGCCAGGAACGCAGCTTACAATGCGTACCTTCCACACAGGTGGGGTAGCCGGAGATGATATCACGCAAGGTCTTCCACGTATCCAAGAGGTATTCGAGGCTCGTAACCCGAAAGGGCAAGCGGTCATCTCGGAAATTCCTGGTACGGTCATCGACTTTACCGAGTCGCGTGACAAGCGGGAACTCACGGTCGAAGGACTCAGTGAGACTCGTACGTACACGATTCCGTTCGGAGCGCGTTTACGCGTTCAAATCGGCGACACGGTAGATGCCGGGGAAGTCTTCACGGAAGGTTCGATCGATCCGAAAGAATTGCTCACCGTCCGTGGTGTGTCTGGTGTCCAAAACTATCTTCTTCAAGAAGTTCAAAAAGTATACCGGATGCAAGGGGTAGAAATCGGCGACAAACACGTCGAAGTCATGGTTCGCCAAATGCTTCGTCGCGTCAAAGTCATCGAGTCAGGTGACACGCCACTTCTCCCTGGTTCACTCGTCGACATCGGCGTCTTCAAAGAAGCGTGTAAAGATGTACTTCGCGTAGGTAAGAGCCCAGCAACGGCGAAACCGGTCCTTCTCGGAATCACGAAAGCGTCGCTTGAGACAGATTCGTTCCTCTCGGCCGCTTCGTTCCAAGAAACGACTCGCGTGTTGACAGACGCTGCCATCAAAGGCAAGCGCGACTATCTTCTCGGACTCAAAGAGAACGTCATCATCGGTAAACTCGTGCCAGCTGGTACAGGGATGCCGGTATACCGTGACGTTAAACTTAAAGAAGATGCGTCGAAAGCCGTCCTCGAAGACGCGAACGTCGAGTAAAAACGTCTTGACAGCACTCTTTGGCGGTGCTACTATGATTTAGTGCCGCCAATCGGTTGTTGTCGATGACAATGGTGTCCAGCAGTCGGCAAGCTACTTGGACGTTAACCGATCTTTCTACGGAAAGGTTTGGCTGCTATTATTGCCACTTTCAAGGTATAACTCACGTTTTTGCGAGGTCATGGAATGCCTACGCCTCGTAAAAGCGTTTCGTTATGACCTTAAATGAACCACCCGGGTCGGTGGGTCTAGAAAATAGCATAATTCAGGAAGGGAGGATCTTCAAAGATGCCTACTATCAACCAGTTAGTCCGTAAAGGACGCAAATCGAAAGTCGTTAAATCTGACTCTCCAGCACTTAACAAAGGTTACAACAGTTTCATCAAGTCACAAACAAACGTGAGCTCACCACAAAAACGTGGTGTTTGTACACGTGTTGGTACAATGACTCCGAAGAAACCGAACTCGGCTTTACGTAAGTATGCCCGTGTTCGTTTGACTAACCAAATCGAAGTGACTGCGTACATTCCAGGTATTGGCCACAACCTTCAAGAGCACAGCGTTGTTCTTATCCGCGGAGGACGTGTAAAAGACTTACCAGGAGTACGTTACCACATCGTTCGTGGTGCACTTGACACTGCAGGTGTGGACGGACGTATGCAAGGCCGTTCTAAATACGGTACGAAACGTCCGAAAGCTGCGAAGAAGTAATTCTCGCAAACTAAACTACTGAAATTTTGAAAGGAGGGTACTCGGATGCGTAAAAACCGTGCAGAACGTCGTGACGTTATCGCAGATCCGATCTACAACTCGAAATTGGTAACTCGCCTCATTAACCGTGTCATGTTAGACGGTAAAAAAGGTACAGCTCAAACTATCATTTACAACGCATTTGGTCTCATCGCTGAACGCTCAGGCAAAGAGCCTATGGAAGTGTTCGAAGAAGCAATGACAAACATCATGCCTGTACTTGAAGTTAAAGCTCGCCGTGTAGGTGGAGCAAACTACCAAGTTCCTGTTGAAGTTCGTCCAGAACGCCGTACGACACTTGGTCTTCGTTACCTCGTGAACTACGCTCGTCTCCGCAACGAGAAGACGATGGAGCAACGTATCGCGAATGAAATCATGGATGCAGCCAATAACACTGGTGCTTCTGTTAAGAGACGCGAAGACATGCATAAGATGGCAGAAGCGAACAAAGCGTTTGCTCACTATCGTTGGTAAGTTAAACGTAAAGACCACTCCACGTCACCAAGCGGTGGCTTAATGGAGTGGCTTTCGGGTATAATCATATCGTGTGCCAGCACACGAAAAACACATGCGGAAGGAGAATACCCAGTATGGCAAGAGAATTCTCCCTAAAGAATACTCGTAACATCGGGATCATGGCTCACATCGATGCCGGTAAAACGACTACAACTGAACGTATTCTTTATTACACAGGTCGTATCCACAAGATTGGTGAAACTCATGAAGGAGCTTCACAAATGGACTGGATGGAGCAGGAGCAAGAGCGTGGAATCACGATCACTTCTGCAGCGACGACTGCACAGTGGAATGGCCACCGTGTAAACATCATCGATACACCTGGACACGTAGACTTCACAGTTGAAGTTGAACGTTCACTCCGTGTACTTGATGGCGCAGTTGCTGTACTTGACGCTCAGTCAGGTGTTGAACCACAAACAGAAACTGTATGGCGTCAAGCGACGACATACGGTGTTCCACGTGTCGTATTCGTCAACAAGATGGATAAGATCGGTGCGGACTTCTTGTACTCGGTGAAAACACTTCACGAGCGTTTACACGCTAACGCACACCCAATCCAACTTCCAATCGGCGCAGAAGATGAATTCAAAGGAATCATCGACCTCGTTGAAAGAAAGACATACATGTACTCGAACGACCTCGGTACTGACATCGAAGTAACAGAAGGCTTCCCAGCTGATATGGCTGACCAAGCTGAAGAACTTCGCGGTCGCTTGATCGAAGGCGTTGCAGATTACAACGAAGATTTGATGATGAAATACCTCGAAGGCGAAGAGATCTCAATCGAAGAACTCAAAGCTGGTATTCGTCAAGCAACACTTAGCGTTGAATTCTACCCTGTACTTGTCGGTTCGGCCTTCAAAAACAAAGGTGTTCAATTAATGTTGGACGCTGTTGTTGATTACCTCCCATCACCAGTTGATGTTGAGTCAATCAAAGGGATCAACCTCGATACAGAAGAAGAAATCACGCGTGAACCTTCTGACGAAGCGCCGTTCTCGGCACTTGCGTTCAAAGTCATGACTGACCCTTACGTCGGTAAATTGACATTCTTCCGTGTGTACTCTGGTACAGCACAAGCTGGTTCGTATGTGAAGAACTCGACTAAAGGGAAGCGCGAGCGTCTCGGTCGTATCCTTCAAATGCATGCAAACAGCCGTGAAGAAATTCCAATGGTATTTGCTGGTGACATCGCCGCTGCTGTTGGTCTTAAAGATACAACGACTGGTGACACACTTTGCTCAGAGAAAGACAACGTCGTTCTCGAGTCAATGACATTCCCAGAACCGGTTATCTCGGTCGCGATCGAACCTAAATCGAAAGCAGACCAAGACAAGATGGGTCAAGCCCTCGCGAAACTCGCAGAAGAGGATCCAACTTTCCGCACTGAAACAAACCAAGAGACTGGTCAAACGATCATCTCTGGTATGGGTGAGCTTCACCTTGATATCCTCGTTGACCGTATGCGTCGCGAATTCAAAGTCGAAGCAAACGTCGGTGCACCACAAGTTGCTTACCGTGAGACAATCCGTAGCGCTGCGAAGATCGATTCGAAATTCGTACGTCAGTCGGGTGGACGCGGTCAGTACGGTCACGTTGTCGTTGAATTCGAACCGAACGTAGAAGGTGCTGGATTCGAATTTGAGAACAAGATCGTCGGTGGTGTTGTTCCACGTGAATACGTACCGGCTGTTCAAAACGGTATTCAAGAAGCTCTCGAAAACGGTATCCTCGCTGGTTACCCAGTAGTTGACGTTAAAGCTGCCCTCGTCTTCGGATCGTACCACGATGTCGACTCGAACGAGATGGCGTTTAAAGTTGCTGCTTCGATGGCGGTCAAACAACTTAAGGAACAAGCGAAAGCTGTCATCCTTGAGCCAATGATGCGTGTTGAAGTTGTCATCCCAGAAGAATACTTGGGAGACATCATGGGTGACGTCACGTCACGCCGTGGACGCGTAGAAGGTATGGAAGCTCGCGGTAACGCACAAGTCGTTAAAGCAATGGTTCCACTTTCAGAAATGTTCGGATATGCAACGTCACTCCGTTCACGTACGCAAGGACGTGGAACGTACTCGATGCACTTCGACCACTATGAAGAAGTACCGAAGTCAATTGCAGAAGAAATCATCAAAAAAGCGAACGGCTAATAACGGTTGTAACGCTGAAATGATTGTTGTAAGCTAAGGAGGACGTATGTTAAAAGTAGCCTACGTCTTCCTAGTTAAATAAAAATTAATTGTCTATAGAGGAGGAATCTAGAATGGGTAAAGAAAAATTCGACCGTTCTAAACCGCACGTTAACGTTGGTACAATTGGCCACGTCGACCACGGTAAAACAACTTTGACTGCAGCGATTTCAGCTGTACTTTCAAAAGCACAAGGGAAAACAGCTACAAAGTTTGACGCAATCGATGGTGCTCCAGAAGAGCGCGAGCGCGGTATCACAATCGCAACAGCTCACATCGAGTACGAAACTGAAAAACGCCACTACGCACACGTTGACTGCCCAGGTCACGCTGACTATGTTAAAAACATGATCACTGGTGCTGCACAAATGGACGGCGCTATCCTCGTTGTTTCGGCAACAGATGGCCCAATGCCACAAACACGTGAGCACATTCTTCTTTCACGTCAAGTAGGTGTTCCTTTCATCGTAGTATTCATGAACAAAGTTGACATGGTTGACGACGAAGAGCTTCTCGAACTCGTTGAGATGGAAATCCGTGAACTTCTTTCTGAATATGACTTCCCAGGCGACGACCTCCCTGTAATCAAAGGTTCAGCTCTTGGCGCGCTTAACGGCGAACCACAATGGGAAGAAAAAATCATGGAACTCATGAACGCAGTTGATGAGTACATCCCTGAGCCTGTTCGTGACACGGACAAAGACTTCATGATGCCAGTTGAGGACGTATTCTCAATCACTGGTCGCGGTACTGTAGCGACTGGTCGTGTTGAGCGTGGTATTCTCCGCGTCAACGACGAAGTTGAAATCGTTGGTCTTACAGAAGAAACTAAGAAAACTGTATGTACTGGTGTAGAGATGTTCCGTAAACTTCTTGACTATGCAGAAGCTGGCGACAACATCGGTGCTCTTCTCCGTGGTGTATCACGTGAAGACATCGAGCGTGGACAAGTACTTGCTAAACCAGGTACAATCACTCCGCACTCTAAATTCAAAGCTTCAATCTACGTTCTTTCTAAAGAAGAGGGTGGCCGTCACACGCCATTCTTCGCGAACTACCGTCCGCAGTTCTACTTCCGTACAACTGACGTAACAGGTATCGTTCACCTTCCAGAAGGTACTGAAATGGTAATGCCAGGAGACAACATCGAGTTGACGATCGAATTGATTTCTACAATCGCGATCGAAGACGGAACACGTTTCTCAATCCGTGAGGGTGGCCGTACTGTAGGTGCTGGTTCGGTAACAGAAATCATCGAGTAATCGATGTCTTAAGCAGTCCGCATTTGCGGGCTGCTTTTTTGTTTTTTGAAACGAAGTGATAGGATAGGAGATAGGATTGCAGGAAGGAGAATCGATGATGGAAAAGCAAATGGAGACGCTTTGCCGGTTGAACGGCGTTGCCTGCCGCTTTGGTGGGTCAAGTTTACTCAAGCATCACGGGATCGTCGAGACGGCGCGTGACTTAGATTTGTTCGTTGAGCCTGACCAGTTCGAGACGATTGACCGTGTGCTCAGCCGTGCCGGAAAAAAAGAAGAGTCTGGTCCGCACGACGAGTATATGACGACGTACTTTGGCGAATACACGTTTGAAGGACAAGACATCGACGTGATTGCTAGTTTTCGGATGCGTTGCACGGACGGGATTTATACGCATCCTTACATTGAACCGGACGAGAGTTGGATGCATCTTGAAGAGTGGGTCGTCCTCTATTCAGTGATGGGGCGGGAAGAGAGAGTCGACAAGCTGCACGAATACTTTATGACGCACCCGTTCAACAACTCGATTGTGCAAACATGTTTGAAACGAGCTCCGGCATCGGTCGTCGAAGCCGTGACTGAGCAGTTTAAAGAGTGTATGAAACGCTAGGAAGAGTTGGCATGGGCCTTCTTTTGAAAAATAGTTCAACAAAAGAAGGAAAAGAACTTGCAAAAGGGTTCGAATCTTGTTACATTAGTGAACGTTGAACAACTCATCAGACATCCGGCACGATCGAAAAAAATCAAATCTTGCTTTTGTTTTGCAGATTCGATATAATGATTAAGTGTTTGTGCGAGTGGTGAGAGACTTTACAGCAGAAAATGTGTCCTATCGTTGATTTGCAATGATCGGATGCCTCTGCTGACACAAGCACGCTGCGATGAAGCGGGAGGTTATGACACGCCAGGCAGCTTTGCCATGGCCGGTGTGGAAATTTCCGCTGAGAACTGTCTATTTTTAAAAGTAGGCGACAAAGGAGGGAAACTTACATGGCAAATGAAAAAATCCGTATTCGCTTAAAAGCATACGACCATCGCGTTCTCGATCAATCAGCTGAGAAAATCGTTGAAACTGCGAAACGTTCAGGTGCGAAGGTCTCGGGTCCAATCCCGCTTCCAACTGACAAATCGATCTACACGATCCTTCGTGCGGTCCACAAGTATAAAGATGCTCGTGAACAGTTCGAAATGCGTACACACAAACGCTTGATCGACATCGTTAACCCAACACCAAAAACGGTTGATGCGCTTATGCGTCTCGAATTACCATCAGGTGTTGACATCGAAATCAAACTTTAATTCTTCATATAGTAGATACTAGCCAGAAGAGACAATAATTATTAAACAGGAGGTGTATCTCATGGCTAAAGGAATCTTAGGAACAAAACTTGGTATGACTCAAATCTTCAACGAAGCAGGCGAAGTCGTACCGGTAACAGTAGTTGCTGTCGAAGGAAACGTCGTGCTTCAAGTTAAAACACTTGAAACAGACGGTTACGAAGCAGTTCAACTCGGTTTCGGAGACATCAAAGAATCACGTCAAAACAAACCGGCAAAAGGTCACGCTGCGAAAGCAAGTGCGACACCTAAGCGCTTCATGAAAGAAATTCGTACTTCAGTAGAAGGATACGAAATCGGTCAAGAGATCAAGGCGGACATTTTCGCTGCAGGTGAATTAGTGGACGTAACAGGTACTTCAAAAGGTAAAGGATTCCAAGGTGCGATTAAGCGTCACGGACAATCACGTGGACCAATGTCCCACGGTTCGCGTTACCACCGTCGTCCTGGTTCAATGGGTCCTGTAGCTCCTAACCGCGTATTTAAAGGGAAGCTTCTTCCTGGTCAAATGGGTGGCGAGCGTAAAACGATTCAAAACCTTGAAATTGTCAAAGTTGACGTGGAACGCGGCCTTGTACTCGTTAAAGGCGCAATCCCAGGCGCTCGTAAATCGAACGTCATCATCAAGACAGCTGTCAAAGGTAACTAATTAACTGCACGGAAAGGAGGAATTACGAATGCCTAAAGTAGCTTTGCTAAACCAAACAGGTTCACAAGTTGGCGAAATCGAATTGGCTGAAGCCATTTTCGGTATCGAGCCAAACGAATCAGTACTTTATGACGCGATCGTCATGCAACAAGCATCACGCCGTCAAGGTACTCACGATACGAAAGGTCGCTCGGAAGTACGCGGTGGCGGCCGTAAACCATGGAAACAAAAGGGAACTGGTCGTGCGCGCCAAGGTTCGATCCGCTCACCACAATGGGTTGGTGGTGGAACAGTCTTCGGTCCAACTCCACGTTCATACTCTTACAAGCTTCCTAAAAAAGTTCGTCGTCTTGCACTTCTCTCGGCTTTGTCGTCAAAAGTACAAAACAACGAAATGATCGTCCTCGAAGGCCTTGCTTTCGATGCACCAAAAACAAAAGATATGGTCGCAGTACTTCTTGGCCTATCAGTAGAACGTAAGGCTCTTGTAGTCACAGCGGACTACAATGAGACTATCGCTCTCGCAGCTCGTAACATCCCAGGAGTGACTGTAATCGAGGCAGCAGGCGTTAACGTTCTTGACCTCGTTGCTAACGACAAAGTCATCTTCACTAAAGATGCGGTTGCGAAGGTAGAGGAGGTGCTTGCATAATGGCTCAAGCATACGATATCATCAAACGTCCTATCATCACTGAGCGTTCAGTTAGCCTCATGGAAGCTAACAAATACGTTTTCGAGATCGACGTTAAAGCGACTAAATCACAAGTGAAGCACGCTATCGAAACAATCTTCAACGTGAAAGTTGCTTCGGTAAACACAATGAACATTAAACCGAAAGCGAAACGTGTCGGTCGTCACTCTGGTTACACATCGCGTCGTAAAAAAGCGATCGTAACTCTTGCTGAAGGCAACACAATCGACTTCCTCGGTTAATTTACTACCTTAGAAGAAAAGGAGGGAATCCTCGATGGCGATTAAAAAGTTTAAGCCGACCACTAACGGTCGCCGTAACATGACATCTCTCGACTTTGCAGAGATCACAACGAACCGTCCTGAGAAATCGTTAACTGAAAAGCTTTCGAAAAAAGGCGGTCGTAACAACCAAGGTCGTTTGACTGTACGTCACCAAGGTGGCGGGCACAAACGTAAATACCGTATCATCGATTTCAAACGTAACAAAGATGCTATCATCGGACGCGTTGCTACGATCGAATACGATCCAAACCGTTCAGCTAACATCGCCCTCATCAACTATGCAGATGGTGAGAAACGTTACATCCTCGCTCCTAAGGGCATCAAAGTAGGCATGGAAATCATGTCTGGTCCTGAAGCGGATATCAAAGTGGGGAACGCTCTTCCACTCGTAAACATCCCTGTCGGTACTACTATCCACAACATCGAGCTTAAGCCTGGTAAAGGCGGTCAGCTTGTTCGTGCGGCTGGTGCATCGGCACAAATCCAAGGACGTGACGGCAAGTACGTCATCGTTCGTCTTCAATCAGGTGAATCACGCTTGTTCCTCGGCACTTGCCGCGCTACAATCGGTTCAGTTGGTAACGAAGAACACGAACTTGTAAACATCGGTAAAGCAGGACGTTCACGTTGGTTAGGCAAACGCCCAACAGTACGTGGTTCTGTAATGAACCCAGTTGATCACCCACACGGTGGTGGTGAAGGTCGTGCGCCAATCGGTCGTTCGGGCCCACTTACTCCTTGGGGTAAACCAGCTCTTGGTTACAAAACTCGTAAGAAAAACAAATCGAGCGACATGTACATCCTTCGTCGTCGTAAGAAATAATTATCACATGATTCTTGGGCGGTTCGAAAGAGCCGTTCCCGAATCATTCCAAAGGGAGGTTCTATCATGGGTCGCAGCTTGAAAAAAGGTCCATTCGCAGATCACCATTTGCTCGCTAAAGTTGACAAACTTAACGAATCTGGTGAGAAGCAAGTCATCAAAACTTGGTCACGTCGCTCGACAATCTTCCCAGAATTCATGGGTCACACGTTCGGTGTACACGATGGTCGTAAACACGTACCAGTATTCGTGACAGAAGACATGGTCGGTCACAAACTTGGTGAATTCGCTCCAACACGCACGTATAAAGGTCACGGATCAGACAAGAAAACGAAACGGTAATCTGAGGGGAGGTCAAATCCATGCAAGCTAAAGCATCAGCTAATATGGTCCGTCTTGCTCCTCGCAAAGCACGTCTCGTTGTAGACTTAATTCGCGGGAAACAAGTCGGCGAAGCGCTCTCTGTCCTTGCTCACACGAACAAGGCAGCGTCGCCAATCGTTGAAAAAGTATTGAAGTCAGCGATTGCTAACGCAGAGCACAACTACGATATGAACATTGAGAACCTTGTTGTATCTGAAATTTTCGTCAACGAAGGTCCAACACTCAAACGCTTCCGCCCACGTGCGATGGGTCGCGCAAGTCGTATTAACAAACGCACAAGCCACATTCACATCGTGGTAACTGAGAAATAAGGAGGGATATGTAGTGGGTCAAAAGGTAAATCCGCACGGTTTTCGCGTTGGTGTTATCAAAGACTGGGATTCGCGTTGGTACGCTGAGAAAGACTACGCAGATCTCCTTCATGAAGACTACGTTATTCGTGAATACATCGAAAACAAAATGAAGGATGCTAGTGTGGCTAAAGTTGAAATCGAACGCGCTGCAAACCGCGTAAACATTTCGCTTCACACTGCGAAACCAGGTATGGTCATCGGTAAAGGTGGTTCGGAAATCGAGTCACTCCGTAAAAATATCACAAAGCTTGCTGAAGGCAAACGTGTTCACATCAACGTTGTTGAAGTGAAAAACGCGGATGCAGTCGCTAAGCTTGTTGCTGAAAACATCGCTCGTCAATTGGAAGGCCGTGTGTCATTCCGTCGTGCAATGAAACAGTCAATTCAACGTTCGATGCGCACTGGCATCAAAGGGATCAAAACAGAAGTTTCTGGTCGTCTTGGTGGCGCTGATATCGCTCGTTCAGAGAAGTACTCAGAAGGATCAGTTCCGCTTCATACAATCCGTGCCGACATCGACTACGGAACAGCTGAAGCTGACACAACTTATGGTAAAATCGGAATTAAAGTATGGCTTTACCACGGAGAAGTTCTTCCAACAAAAAACACTAAATAATAAACACTCTTTCAGGAAGGAGGCAACACACTATGTTGTTACCTAAACGCGTGAAATATCGTCGTGTACACCGTGGTAAAATGCGCGGAAATGCAAAACGCGGCACAACAGTACATTTCGGTGAATTCGGTCTCCAATCGCTCGAAGCGAGCTGGATCACAAACCGTCAAATCGAATCAGCACGTATCGCAATGACACGTTATATGAAACGTGGCGGTAAAGTGTGGATCAAGATCTTCCCACACAAGCCGTACACTAAAAAGCCTCTCGAAGTTCGAATGGGTTCGGGTAAAGGTGCTCCAGAAGGCTGGGTAGCTGTAGTTAAGCCTGGTAAAGTAATGTTCGAAATCGCGGGTGTATCTGAGGAAGTCGCACGTGAGGCACTTCGTCTTGCAGCGCACAAACTTCCAGTAAAATGTAAGTTCGTGAAACGTGAAGAAAATGGTGGTGATACGAATGAAAGCAACTGATCTCCGTCAATCAACTAATGAAGAGCTCAACGGTAAAGTAGGCGAATGGAAAGAAGAACTCTTTAACCTTCGTTTCCAATTAGCTACAGGTCAGCTTGAGAATCCTGCTCGTATCCGTGAAGTACGCAAGTCGATTGCGCGTGCTAAAACGATTCTTCGTGAACGCGAACTCGGCATCAACAACGGCTAATCTAATCGGATTATTGAAGAGGAGGTAACACTCATGGAACGCAATAAGCGTAAAGTACTCACTGGACGCGTCGTGTCTGACAAAATGGACAAAACGATCGTCGTTGCAGTTGAAACAAAAGTACGTCATAAGCTTTATGGAAAACGTGTAAACTACACGAAGAAATTTAAAGCGCACGATGAGAACAATGTCGCTAAAGTAGGCGATGTAGTCCGCATCGCGGAGACACGTCCGCTTTCTAAAGACAAACGTTTCCGTCTCGTAACAGTAGTAGAAGAATCAGTAATCATCTAATAACAGTTCGGATCTATAAACATCCGGAGGGAGGTACACTCGCATGATTCAACAAGAATCTCGCTTGAAAGTAGCAGACAACTCTGGCGCGCGTGAACTGTTGACAATTAAAGTCCTCGGTGGTTCAGGTCGTAAGACTGCAAACATCGGTGACATCATCGTCGCGACGGTAAAACAAGCAACACCAGGTGGCGTTGTTAAAAAAGGTGACGTTGTCAGAGCAGTTGTCGTTCGTACAAAACGCGGCGCTCGTCGTAAAGATGGTTCGTACATCCGTTTCGATGAGAACGCAGCAGTCATCATCAAAGATGATAAGAGCCCACGCGGCACTCGGATCTTCGGGCCAGTTGCACGTGAACTTCGTGAAAAAGAATTCATGAAGATCGTTTCGTTGGCACCGGAAGTACTTTAATTTCCAATTTCAATCCTATAAGGAGGTGCGCAAAACGATGCATGTTAAAAAAGGCGATACAGTCCAGGTAATGTCTGGTAAAGATAAAGGCAAGCAAGGGGTTATCCTCAAAGCTATGCCAAGCAAGAACCGCGTAGTCGTAGAAGGTATCAACGTGATTAAAAAACACTCGAAACCATCACAAGCGAATCCACAAGGCGGTATCCTTGAAATCGAAGCACCAATTCACGTCTCGAACGTCATGCCACTCGACCCTAAAACGGGCAAACCAACTCGCGTTGGTTTCAAAGTAGTCGATGGTAAAAAAGTTCGTGTCGCGAAATCGGGCGAAGTACTCGATAAATAAGAACAACGTGACGAAAGGAGGTCCATTCGATTATGAACCGTTTGCAAGAGAAGTATAAAAGCGACATCGTGAAAGCGATGATGGATAAATTTAACTATGACTCGGTTATGCAAGTGCCACAAGTCGACAAGATCGTTATCAACATGGGTGTAGGTGACGCTGTTTCGAACTCGAAGGCTCTTGACATGGCAGTGGAAGAATTATCAATTCTTTCAGGTCAAAAACCACTCGTAACGAAGGCTAAGAAATCAATCGCTGGTTTCAAACTTCGTGAGGGCATGCCAATCGGTGCGAAAGTAACACTTCGTGGCGAGCGTATGTACGATTTCCTCGACAAATTAGTAACTGTTTCACTTCCACGTGTACGTGACTTCCGCGGTGTATCGAAGAAAGCATTCGACGGACGCGGTAACTACACGCTTGGTGTGAAAGAGCAACTTATTTTCCCTGAAATCGATTACGATAAAGTAACTAAAGTACGCGGTATGGATATCGTTGTTGTTACAACAGCGAACACAGACGAAGAAGCTCGTGAATTGCTCACACTTCTCGGAATGCCATTCCAAAAATAATAAAGGGAGGTCGACAACATGGCTAAAAAGTCAATGGTGAATCGCGAACAAAAACGCGAGAAACTCGTTGCCCAGTACGCTGAGAAGCGCGCGCAATTAAAAGCTGAAGGCGACTACATCGGACTCAGCAAATTGCCACGTAACTCGTCACCTGTACGTCTTCATAACCGTTGCCGTATCACAGGTCGTCCACATGGTTACATGGGTAAATTCGGGATCAGCCGTATCAAGTTCCGTGATCTTGCATACAAAGGTCAAATCCCTGGTGTTAAAAAAGCAAGTTGGTAATCCACTAACAGTGTGAAAGGAGGTACATCGCATGGTAATGACAGACCCTATTGCAGATATGCTTACACGTATCCGTAACGCTAACATGGTTCGCCATGAAAAATTGGAGCTTCCAGCTTCTAATATCAAACGTGAGGTTGCAGAGATCCTCAAGCGTGAAGGTTTCATTCGCGATGTTGAATATATCGAGGACGCTAAACAAGGTACACTTCGTCTTTTCCTTAAATATGGAGCAAGCAACGAACGTGTTATCACTGGTCTCAAACGTATTTCGAAACCAGGTCTTCGTGTATATGCAAAAGCAGATGAAGTACCAAAAGTACTCGGAGGACTCGGTATCGCAGTTCTTTCGACATCAAAAGGTCTTATGACTGATAAAGAAGCTCGCCAACAACAAGTCGGCGGCGAAGTGCTCGCCTACATCTGGTAAGTCACTTTTCTAACAAGAACGGAGGTGTAATCAATGTCACGTATTGGTAAAAAACCAGTTACGATTCCAGCTGGCGTTACTGTAACGGTTGCAGAAGGCAACATTGTCACAGTAAAAGGTGCTAAAGGTGAACTTTCGCTTTCAGCTAACCCAGCCTTGGAAGTCAAAATTGAAGAAAACGAACTAACTGTTGTTCGTCCGGATGACTCGAAAGAGAACCGTACGATCCACGGTACGACACGTGCCCTCATCGCCAACATGGTGGAAGGTGTGTCTAACGGGTTCCAGAAAACACTTGAGATCTCAGGGGTTGGTTACCGTGCTGCTAAGCAAGGTAACAAACTCGTCCTCAGCCTCGGTTACTCGCATCCAATCGAGTACGTTGCTGAAGAAGGTATCGAGATCGAAGTTCCTTCAAACACGCAAATCATCGTAAAAGGTATTAGCAAAGAGCGCGTCGGTCACGTTGCAGCTCAAATCCGCTCGTACCGTGCTCCAGAACCTTACAAAGGTAAAGGTGTTCGTTACTCTGATGAACGTATTCGCCGTAAAGAAGGTAAGACTGGTAAGTAATTCGTCACGAAATGAACGGAAAGGAGTGGCATAAATGATCACAAAAGCAGATAAAAATGCAGTTCGTAAGAAACGTCATGCTCGTGTACGTCGTACGATCACCGGGACGGCAGCTCGTCCACGTTTGAACGTATTCCGTTCGAGCAAGAACATCTACGTACAACTTATCGATGACGCGTCACAAACAACGCTTGTGTCAGCATCTTCGAAAGATAAAGCACTCGATCTTACAAACGGCGGCAACGTTGAAGCAGCGAAAGCTGTTGGTAAACTTGCAGCTGAACGTGCACTCGAGAAAGGTATCGACACTGTTGTGTTCGACCGTGGTGGATACCTCTATCATGGCCGCGTCAAAGCTGTTGCAGAAGCAGCTCGTGAAGCGGGTCTTAAATTCTAACAAAAAGGAGGGGACACTCGATGCGCCAGTTAGACGTTAACATGGAACAACTTGAAGAACGCGTTGTTACCGTAAACCGCGTCGCGAAAGTTGTGAAAGGTGGCCGTCGCTTCCGTTTCGCCGCTCTCGTAGTCGTAGGTGACAAAAATGGTCACGTCGGTTTCGGTACAGGTAAGGCACAAGAGGTGCCAGAAGCGATCCGCAAGGCTATTGAAGCCGCTAAGAAAAACATGGTTCAAGTACCAATGGTTGGTACAACAATTCCACACGAAATCACAGGAGTATACGGAGCAGGTCGTGTATTCATGAAACCTGCTTCTGAAGGTACTGGGGTTATCGCCGGTGGTCCAGTTCGTGCAGTGCTCGAACTTGCAGGTGTAGGTGACATCCTTTCGAAATCGCTTGGATCAAACACACCGATCAACATCGTCCGTGCGACGGTCAAAGGCTTGACAGAGCTTAAAAAAGCAGAGGAAGTTGCTAAACTACGCGGTAAAAGCGTAGAAGAACTTCTTAAATAAGGGAGGGAACTAGACATGGCGAAACTCGCAATCACCCTCACACGCAGCACAATCGGTCGTCCCGAGGATCAGCGTGTAACAGTACGTACACTTGGTCTTCGCAAAATGCATCAAACCGTCGTTGTCCCTGACAACGTCGCGATGCGTGGTATGATCAAAAAAGTGTCGCACCTTGTGACTGTAGAAGAAATTAACGAATAATATCGATTTTAATAATAAGGAGGTGCCACTATGAAACTCCATGAATTGAAGCCAACTCCAGGTTCGCGTCACGAACGCAACCGTGTCGGTCGCGGTATGGCGACTGGTAACGGTAAAACTTCTGGCCGTGGACATAAAGGTCAAAAAGCTCGTTCAGGCGGTGGCGTTCGTCCAGGGTTCGAAGGTGGACAAAACCCACTTTACCGTCGTCTTCCAAAACGCGGTTTCAACAACCCTACTCGTAAAGAGTATGCAGTTGTTTCCCTAGACACGCTTAACCGTTTCGAAGCAGGTACTGAAGTAACTCCAGAACTCTTAATCGAGACTGGATACGTCAGCTCTGCTAAAGACGGAATCAAAGTACTTGCTAACGGCAAGCTTGAAACAAAATTAACTGTTAAAGCCAACAAATTCTCGGGTGCAGCGAAAGAAGCGATCGAAGCAGCTGGCGGTTCAGTTGAGGTGATCTGATGTTTCAGACGATCTCCAATATGTGGCGCGTGAAAGATATTCGACAGCGTATTCTCTTCACACTCGCAATCATCATCATTTTCCGCATCGGGGCCCATATCCCGGTGCCGATGGTGAATACGGATGTGTTGCGTTTTGACTCAGGCGGTCTACTCGACTTCTTGAACTTGTTTGGAGGAAATGCTTTACAGAACTTCTCCCTGTTCGCAATGGGGATCATGCCGTACATCACGGCATCGATCGTTGTACAACTTTTACAAATGGACGTCGTTCCGAAGTTTGCCGAATGGGCAAAACAAGGCGAGTCCGGGCGTAAAAAGCTAGCGACGGTCACGCGCTATGGGACGATCATGTTAGGATTTATCCAAGCGACATCATTGTCGTTCGGGTTTAACCGCCTCTACCCAGGTCTCGTTAATGAGACGTGGGGAACGGCAACCTATTTCGTGATCGCGATTGTACTTACTGCAGGTACGGCGTTCTTGATGTTCCTCGGTGAGATGACAACGGAGAAAGGTGTCGGGAATGGTATTTCCGTCATCATCTTCGCTGGTATCGTTGCCGGGTTCCCAAGAATCTTCACGCAGATTTACGAGACGAAGCTCCAAAATGCTGGAGACGCGTTATTCATTAACATCATTTACTTGGTTGTATTGGCGTTGGTCATTCTTGCAGTGACGATGGGGATCATTTATGTTCAACAAGCAGCACGTAAGATTCCGATCCAATATGCGAAGCGCACGGCGAACCGTACCCCTGTGGGCGGCCAGTCGACGCACTTGCCAATCAAGCTAAACGCTGCTGGTGTCATCCCGGTCATCTTCGCGATTTCCTTCATGGTGACACCGCCAACTGTTGCAAGCTTCATTGCTTCTCCGGAAACGACGCAAAAGTTGCAGACTTACTTCGATACGACATCTCCAATCGGAATGTCAATCTACGTAGCGCTCATCATCGCGTTCGCTTACTTCTATACATTCATTCAGGTCAACCCTGAACAAATGGCAGAAAATCTGCAGAAGCAAGGTGGCTATATTCCTGGGATTCGTCCTGGGGCGCAAACAGAACAGTACATCACGAAGTTGCTCTATCGATTGACTTTCTTCGGAGCGATTTTCCTATCTCTCGTTGCGATCATGCCGACAATCTTCATTAAGCTTGCCGGTCTCCCAACTTCGGTGCAAATCGGAGGGACGAGCTTGTTGATCGTAATCGGGGTAGCCCTCGAAACGATGAAACAAATCGAAAGTCAACTCGTAAAACGACACTACAAAGGCTTTATCCGTTAAAGCGGAAGGAAGGGCTCTCCCTTCCTTCCTGTCGTGTTTACGATGTGTTGTGAAAATCAAAACTGGAGGCTAACTGAGATGAATCTAGTACTCATGGGCTTACCGGGTGCAGGGAAAGGGACTCAAGCGGCTAAAATCGTCGAAGAGTACCAAATCCCACACATTTCGACAGGCGACATGTTTCGTGCGGCAATCAAAGGCGGAACGCCACTTGGTAAAGAAGCTAAATCGTTCATGGATAAAGGTGAACTCGTACCGGATGAGGTAACAATCGGAATCGTACGTGAACGCTTGAGTCAAGATGATACGAAAAACGGCTTTTTACTTGATGGATTCCCGCGTACTGTTGCTCAAGCAGAGGCACTCGAAAGTTTGCTTAAAGATTTGGGGAAACAGATCGACCACGTCGTCAACATTGATGTGGCTGCGGAAATTCTCGTTCCGCGTTTGACAGGTCGTTGGATCTGCCCG
Source organism: Exiguobacterium sp. SH1S21 (assembly GCF_004337175.1). Classification (NCBI taxonomy): domain Bacteria; kingdom Bacillati; phylum Bacillota; class Bacilli; order Caryophanales; genus Exiguobacterium; species Exiguobacterium sp. SH1S21. The sequence goes on from NZ_SJUY01000011.1 coordinate 43,382, forward strand.
ACGTGTGGAGCGACATATCATGTGATCTTCAATCCACCAAAAGTGGAAGGCATCTGTGATGTGGATGGGTCGGCACTCATGCAACGTGAAGACGATAAAGAGGAAACGGTTCGCCGTCGCCTTGACGTCAACATCGAGCAATCGAAACCACTTATTGACTTTTATGCAGAAAAAGGGTATCTTCGTACATTGGATGGAGATCGTCCAATCGATGTCGTTTATGCCGATGTTAAAGCGTTACTCGGTGATACTGAATGATCATCACGAAGACGCCTCGAGAAATTGCGATTATGCGTGAGGCTGGGCAAATTGTTGCTCGAACGCACCAGGTGCTCAAAGAGCACATCAAACCAGGTATTACGACGCTAGAGCTCGACCGGATTGCGGAAGATTACATTCGCAGCCAAGGTGCGACACCGTCGTTCAAAGGCTACAACGGTTTTACCGGTAGTGTTTGCGCTTCAGTGAACGAAGAACTTGTTCATGGAATTCCCGGAGAACGGGTATTGAACGATGGAGATATCATCTCGATCGACATCGGTGCCCACTATAACGGATACCATGGAGATTCCGCTTGGACTTATCCAGTGGGAACAATCTCAGAAGAGACACAGCGGTTGCTTGACGTAACCGAAGAAAGTCTGTATAAAGGATTGGAGCACGCCAAGGCTGGACTGCGATTGACAGACATTTCGCATGCGATTCAAGCGTATGTTGAATCTCATGAGTTTTCTGTCGTCCGTGAGTATGTCGGTCATGGTGTCGGTCAAAATTTGCATGAAGAACCGCAAATTCCGCACTATGGTCCACCGGGGAAAGGGCCGCGCCTAAAGACTGGGATGACGTTAGCCATTGAACCAATGGTCAACGCTGGTCAACGCTATGTTCGAACGCTGGCTGACAACTGGACAGTTGTGACAGTGGACGGTAGCATGTGCGCCCACTTTGAGCACACCATCGCCATCACAGACGATGGATACGAGATTTTAACGAAACTCGATTCCGGTGAATGAGGCTCTATTGTTGTGTGCTGATCCGTTATGGATCCTTCTCTCACAGTACTGTACAATAGATCGTCTGTGCTCCTAAATATCTTCATATAGAAAGGGGAATAAATGATGGCGAAACAAGATGTCATTGAAGTGGAAGGCACTGTTATCGAACCACTTCCAAACGCAATGTTTAAAGTGGAGTTAGAAAACGGCCACACGGTGCTCGCGCACGTCTCAGGGAAAATTCGGATGCACTACATTCGAATCCTTCCAGGCGACCGCGTAACTGTCGAGTTGTCTCCGTACGACTTGACTCGCGGGCGAATCACGTACCGTTATAAGTAACTCCGATTTTTCCAGGAGGAGGGTATAATCATGAAAGTAAGACCGTCGGTAAAACCGATTTGCGAAAAATGTAAAGTTATTCGCCGTAAAGGAAAAGTAATGGTAATTTGCGAAAACCCGAAACACAAACAAAAACAAGGTTAATCTAAGAGGAGGTGCACACATGGCACGTATTGCTGGTGTAGATATTCCGCGCGAAAAACGTATCGTTATTTCGCTCACATACATCTTTGGTATTGGTAAAACAAAAGCACAAGAAATCTTGAAGACTGCAAACGTATCTGAAGATTCACGCACACGTGATCTTACAGAAGACGAAATCAACCGCATCCGTGAAGCAATTGACGGAATTAAAGTTGAAGGTGACCTTCGTCGTGAAGTTTCACTCAACATTAAGCGTTTGATCGAGATCGGCGCCTACCGCGGTGTCCGTCATCGCCGTAGTCTCCCTGTTCGCGGACAAAACACGAAGAACAACTCGCGTACTCGTAAAGGCCCACGCCGTACAGTAGCGAACAAGAAGAAGTAAAGGAGGGAATTGAACAATGGCGAAACGTAAGCAAAATGTACGTTCAAAACGTAAAGTCAAAAAGCATATTGAAGTCGGTGTGGTACACATCCGTTCTACATTTAACAACACAATCATCACAATCACTGACACGCAAGGTAACGCGATCTCATGGGCTACTTCTGGTAACCTTGGATTTAGAGGATCACGTAAATCGACACCGTTCGCAGCACAATTGGCTGCTGAAACTGCAGCGAAAGTTGCAATGGACAACGGTATGCGTACAGTAGAAGTTAACGTTAAAGGTCCTGGTGCTGGACGTGAAGCGGCAATCCGTGCCCTCCAAGCTACTGGTCTTGAAGTAACTGCAATCCGTGACGTAACACCTGTTCCGCACAACGGTTGCCGCCCTCCAAAACGTCGCCGCGTATAATCGTTTGTGCGTGTGATGGGCTTACCTAGCACGAACAACATATACAATGCAGCGCAAGCTGCGTGGCAGGATACACTCAAGGAGGGGTTCAGATGATCGAGATTGAAAAACCAAAGATCGAAACGGTCGAAATCAGCGAGGATGCTACGTTTGGTAAATTCGTGGTGGAACCGCTTGAACGTGGATATGGCACTACTCTCGGCAACTCACTGCGTCGAATTTTATTGTCATCGCTTCCTGGTGCAGCGATTACGGCGGTTCAAATCGATGGCGTACTTCACGAGTTCTCAACGATTGACGGAGTCGTCGAAGACGTCACCCAAATTGTTTTAAACCTCAAGAAGTTAGCGCTCAAAGTGTACTCGGAAGAAGAGAAAACGCTTGAGATTAACGTTTCAAGTGCCGGTGCTGTCACTGCGGCAGACATTACCCATGATAGCGACGTTGAAATCTTGAATCCTGAGCTCCACATCGCGACTCTCGCTGACAATGCGACGCTTCGCATGCGTTTGACTGCTCGCCGTGGTCGTGGTTACGTCCAGGCAGAAGATAACAAACGTGATGATATGCCGATTGGTGTCATTCCAATCGATTCGATCTATACACCGATTCAACGCGTGAACTACGAAGTAGACAAAACACGTGTCGGTCAAGATGCTAGCTTCGATAAGCTTCTATTAGACGTGTGGACAGATGGTTCAATCCGTCCGGAAGAAGCAGTATCGCTTGGAGCGAAAATTTTGACAGAACACTTGAATATCTTTGTTGGTTTGACTGACGAAGCTCTCAACGCAGAAATTATGGTCGAGAAAGAAGAAGACCAAAAAGAAAAAGTACTTGAAATGACGATCGAAGAACTCGATCTCTCAGTTCGTTCGTACAACTGCTTGAAGCGCGCCGGCATCAACACTGTTCAAGAACTCGCAAACAAATCAGAGGAAGAGATGATGAAAGTCCGTAACCTCGGACGTAAATCACTCGAAGAAGTTCAACTCAAGTTGGACGAGCTCGGTTTGGGCTTGCGTAAAGAAGACTAAGTTCAACCGAAGGAGGGAAATGTAATGGCTTATTCGAAACTTGGCCGTACAAGCTCGCAACGCAAGGCTCTTTTGCGTGATCTTGCAACTGACCTTATTATCAACGAGCGCATTCAAACAACTGAACAAAAAGCGAAAGAACTTCGCCCAGTCGTTGAAAAATTAATCACTCTTGGAAAACGTGGCGATCTTCATGCCCGTCGTCAAGTAGCTTCATTCGTTCGCAAAGAGAGCGCTGGAGAGAAAAACGCAATCCAAAAATTGTTCGAAGACGTGGCACCACGCTACGCTGAACGTCAAGGTGGATACACACGCATCATGAAAGTCGGCCCACGCCGCGGTGACGGTGCGGAAGTCGTAATCATCGAACTCGTCTAATTCATTAGGCAGTCAACAGGGCATGCGGTCACGTATTGCCCTGTTTCCACATCGGAAAGGAGTCGACAGATGGAATCTCAAATTATGGTACGCGATGTCGTGTTTCGTTACCCGGGACAAACCGAGCCAGCCTTAGACGGGTTGTCACTCGATGTATACAAAGGGGAATGGCTCGCCATCGTTGGCCATAATGGTTCCGGCAAGTCGACTTTGACGAAGTTGTGGAACGGGCTTTTGCTTCCTCAGGAAGGAGAGGTCCGGGTTGAGACGCTCGATCCGACGGACGCCACAGACGTGTGGGACGTTCGTAAACGGATCGGTGTCGTCTTCCAAAATCCCGACAATCAGTTTGTCGGGGCGACCGTGCGCGATGATGTGGCGTTCTCTCTCGAAAACATGGGACTTCCACGTCAAGAAATGGTTCGTCGAATTGATGACAGTCTAGCGCGCGTTGGATTATCGGAACTAGCGGACCGTGAACCGCATCAGTTATCCGGTGGACAAAAGCAGCGTGTTGCGATTGCTTCGGCTCTCGCAATGCGCCCGCATGTCCTCGTGCTCGATGAAGCTACCTCGATGCTTGACCCGATTGGGCGTAAAGAGGTGTTACAAACGGTACAACAGCTCGTCTCAGAAGGGATGACCGTTGTCGCCATTACACACGAGCTCGACGAAGTGTTGTTTGCCGACCGTATCATTGCCTTGTCTAAAGGGAAAATTGCAATGACCGGTACACCAGAAGACGTGTTTAGAAATCCGGAAGCGTTACGTGCCATCCAATTGGATGTGCCGTTTATCGTACGGATGCAACTCGAACTGAAGGAACGGGGCATACCACTCGATCGTCTGATGCTACAACATTCGGAGTTGGTGAACCATCTATGCCGATTAGCATTGAAGAAGTGACTTACCAATATCAATTGAATACTCCGTTTGAACGAACCGCGCTGCGCGATGTGAATGTATTTATTCCGTCGGGGGCGCTTGTTGCGTTTCTTGGCCATACCGGCTCTGGGAAATCGACACTCGTTCAGCACATGAACGGCTTACTGCGACCGACAAAAGGTCGTGTCGTCGTGGATGACATTACAGTACGTGCGATTACGAAGCGTCGCGATAAAAAGCAAAGTTTGCTTCCGCTTCGGCGCCGCGTTGGGCTCGTCTTTCAGTATCCCGAGCATCAACTGTTTGAAGAGACGGTCGAACGCGACGTGATGTTTGGTCCCCGCAACTTTGGTGCGACGGAGGCCGAGTCGAAAGAACGGGCTCATGCGGCCTTGCGCCTTGTCGGTCTCGATGAAACGTTATGGGACCGTTCCCCGTTCGATTTGTCGGGCGGACAGATGCGACGTGTCGCGATTGCGGGCGTGCTCGCGAGCCGTCCGGACGTCTTAGTCGTCGATGAACCGACGGCGGGACTCGATCCGCTCGGCCGTCAAGATATGCTGGCGCTGTTTAAACGTTTAAAAGAAGAACTCGACTTGACGCTCATCCTCGTCTCGCATGACATGGATGACGTGTTGACGTATGCGGAGCGTGTCATCGTCATGGAACAAGGACAAGTCGCCTTCGATGGCGACCCGTTCGAACTGTTCAAGGACGAGTCACTCGTTCGCTCGTTGCAACTCGACGTCCCGAACGTGCTTCGGCTCGCGCTTGAACTCGCACCGACGTTCGGGGTCGAGCCTCCATCCCTTCGGACGGAAGTCGAACTGGCGGACTGGATTGCGGCCGAGTTGAGAAAGGGGGGAGCCATATGATCATCGGGCAATACATTCCCGGTCATTCATGGCTGCACACACTTGACGCTCGGGCCAAAACGCTGTTCATCCTCGGGTTTATTCCGATCGTCTTCTTGGCCGACAATTTGTGGGCGAACGTGTTTTTACTCGCGTTCACGTTATTTGCGGTCAAATTGTCTCAGTTGTCATGGCGCTATTTGTGGAATGGGTTGAAAATGATTTTATTTTTGATCGTGTTCACACTCCTGTTGCAACTGTTCTTCAATCGGGAAGGGACGTTGCTCGTTTCACTCGGTCCGTTCTCGATTTATTCGGAAGGGGTGAGAATGGGCTTGATCGTCTCGCTCCGTTTCTTCTATCTCGTCATGTTGACGACGCTCGTCACCTTGACGACGACGCCGATGGAACTGACCGATTCGATTGAAGCCGGTCTTCGTCCCCTCGAACGCATACGAGTGCCGGCACACGAAATCGCCCTGATGTTATCCATCTCGCTTCGTTTCTTGCCGACGCTAGCCGACGAGACGGATCGCATCATGAAGGCGCAACAGGCGCGAGGCGTCGATTTAAAGAGTGGTCCGATTAAAGATCGGTTAAAAGCGGTCGTCCCGCTCATGATCCCATTGTTCGTGTCCGCGTTTAAGCGGGCTGAGGACCTTGCCACGGCGATGGAAGCCCGCGGGTACCGTGGGGGTGAAGGGCGGACGAGGTGGCGTGAGATGACGTGGGAACGGCGCGACACAGGATTGTTGATCGTGTTTGTCTGCTTGACGCTCATTTTGATTGGATTGCGAGGGATAGGATGAGACGGGTTAAATTGACGATTGCTTATGATGGGACGAATTATGCGGGCTATCAAGTCCAGCCAAACGGCAATACGGTTCAGGCCGAAGTCGAGACGGTTCTTGCGAAGATGCATGGTCAAGCGATGAAAGTCGTCGCTTCTGGACGGACGGATGCCCGTGTTCACGCGAAAGGTCAGGTCATCCACTTCGATACGCATTTATCGATGCCGGCAGATCGCTTCGTCAAAGCGTTGAACGCGATGTTGCCAGATGATATCCTTGTTTGTTCGGCCGAAGAAGTAGATACTTCTTTCCATGCCCGCTACGGGGCGAAACGGAAAGAGTATCGTTACTTCATTCGCACTGACGTTGATCCGTTCCGCCGCCATCATGCCGTGACGGTGACGTATGCGCTTGACCGGGAACGGATGCGTCAAGCGCTCCGTTCACTCGTCGGGACACATGATTTCACTTCGTTTTCGGTGACGAAGTCAGAAGTGGTGGACCGTGTCCGCACGATTTATGAAGCGGAACTCGTTGAGGCGGGAGACGAAATGTACTTTCGGTTCGTCGGATCCGGCTTTCTGTACAACCAAGTCCGCATTATGGTCGGTACGTTAATGGAGGTTGGCAGAGGGAAGTATGAGCCGGCCGATGTGAGTCGAATGCTCGCGGCGAAAGACCGCCGCAGTGCTGGGATTACGGCTCCACCGCACGGTCTATATTTATGGAATGTGAATTATAAAAAAGTAGATTGACATTCCCCTTGTAAAAACGTATCATATTCATTGGCATTTCATTTTCACATTGAGAGATGAACCACAATCTTAGCCCCGTAAACTAGGATTATGATAAAGCATCAAACAAGCATTAAAAAATTCAAATGAACAGACATTTTAGGAGGTATTCCACATGCGCACGACATTCATGGCTAAAGCATCTGAAGTAGAACGCAAATGGCACCTTATCGATGCAGAAGGCAAAACACTCGGTCGTATGACTAGTGAAGTAGCATCACTTCTTCGCGGTAAGCACAAGCCAACTTTCACACCACACGTTGATTGCGGAGACCACGTCATCATCATCAACGCTGAGAAAGTCAAATTGACTGGTAACAAACTGAACGACAAGATGTACTACCGTCATTCAGGTCATCCAGGCGGCTTGAAATCACAAACTGCAAAAGAGCTTCTTGCAAAACGCCCAGAGCGTATGCTTGAACTCGCGATCAAAGGGATGCTTCCAAAAGGATCACTCGGTCGTCAACAATTCACTAAACTCCACGTTTACGCTGGAGCTGAGCACAACCACGAAGCACAAAAACCAGAAGTTTACGAACTTCGCGGTTAATCGGGACACAAGGAGGAACTAAACGATGGCAGATGTACGTTACTACGGAACTGGCCGCCGCAAGCACTCGGTGGCTCGTGTTCACCTCGTTGCAGGTGACGGCAAAGTTGTTGTAAATGGCCGTGATATTTCAGAATACTTCGGTCATGAGACTTTGATCATGATGGCAAAATCACCACTCGTATTGACTGAAACAGAAGGTAAATACGATATCATCGTTAACGTTAACGGTGGTGGATTCACTGGACAAGCTGGAGCGATTCGCCACGGCGTATCACGTGCGCTTCTTCAAGCGGACCCAGAATTCCGTCCAAGCCTCAAAGAAAAAGGCTTCTTGACTCGTGACGCACGTATGAAAGAGCGTAAAAAATACGGTCTTAAAGCAGCACGTCGCGCACCACAGTTCTCGAAGCGTTAATCTTCGAACAGTTTGGTCTAAACTCTTCGCCTTTATGGGCGGAGAGTTTTTTTGTTGCTCGAGAAATAGTCGGTTTTCGTTCCCTCAAGAAAACGCTTTTTTTGATATACTGTTATCGAGACAGAAATTAGGGGGAAATGACATGCTTACAGTAGAACAAGTTCGTGAAGAACTAGCAGGGTTGGTCGATCCGACGATCAATCGTACGCTTGGAGATACAGCTGGCGTGAAAGACGTCCGAATTAAAGAAGACTATGTCAGCGTGAAAGTGGCACTCGGTCAGACCGGGAGCGGGGAACAGCTTCAGTTGCAACAAGAGATCGTCACATTGTTGAAAGGAAAAGGCTTTAAGACGGTCGGCCTTCGTTTCGAAGCGCTAAATGACGAAAGTTTACAAGAAGCGACAAAACCGGCTATCCTTCGTGAAAACTCAGGAACGACGTTCATAGCAATCGCTTCAGGAAAAGGCGGCGTCGGGAAGTCGACGGTGTCGGTCAACTTGGCGGTCGCGTTGGCACGTGCCGGTAAAAAGGTCGGCTTGATCGATGCCGATATTTACGGGTTCAGTGTCCCGGATATGCTCGGGATTGAAGAACGTCCCGTCGTCCGAGGTGAAAAGATCATCCCGGTCGAGCGGTTCGGGGTAAAAGTCATCTCGATGGGCTTCTTCGTCGAAGACAATGCGCCGGTCATCTGGCGCGGACCGATGCTCGGGAAGATGCTCAACAACTTCTTCAATGATGTGGAGTGGGGCGACCTCGACTACTTGTTGCTCGATTTACCGCCAGGGACAGGTGACGTCGCGCTTGATATCCACTCGATGCTCCCGTCATGCCAGGAGTTGATTGTAACGACACCTCACGCGACCGCTGCGTTCGTCGCGGCTCGAGCGGGTGCGATGGCAATCAAGACGAACCATAAAGTGCTCGGAATCATTGAGAATATGGCGTACTTCGAAAGCAAGGTAACGGGCGAGAAAGAATACGTCTTCGGTTACGGCGGCGGCGAAAAATTATCAGAAGCGCTCAAGAGTAAACTGCTCGCGCAAATCCCACTCGGTCAGCCGTATGACAATGAAGACGACTTTGCGCCTTCGGTCTACCGGGATGGGCATCCGTTTGAGACAACATATGATGAATTGGCGCAATCGGTCATTCAACAAATAGAAGGGTGAATGGTTAGCAGATGAAAGTACAAGGTTTTTTACGTTTGTTTTGGACGACGCTCGTTTTCGGGACGCTATTTGGGTTCCTGATGAATATACTCGCTAATCCGGGTTATTTGGTCAGTCAGTCGTGGGAAGCGATCGTGACGGCACTCAGTTACTCGAGCACGTGGACGGGAATCAGTATGATGGGCTTTTTTGCCTACTTGATCGTCCACCGTGTCGGCTTGGATTTATTCCGCGGAGCGAAACTGTGGAATCGAGTTCAAGTGCTCTTGATTGTATTCGCGTTATTTGACGCGGTCTATCTACGCATGCTCGCATTTGGAAATGATCACATGTGGCGTTATATCGGAGAGATGCTCGTCCTAGTCGTCGTGTCGTGGATCGTAGCGACGAGCAAGGCGAGACAGACGAACGCGAGTGCATTTATCCCCGCGCTCTTCTTGATGATCGTCATTACGTTGATTGAGTGGATTCCGGCACTGCAAGCGACAGATGAGATCGCTCTTCTATGGCCGGCACTTGCGACGCTCGTGTTCGCCAACGCTTATCAAGTGTTGATGCTTCATCGCTTCCAAGCACCAGCGCATGGCGAAGCAGTATCAAAATCGAATAGTGGTCCTAAAGAGTCATTAAAGACGAAGAAACGAGTCTCGTCCAAATCGTCTTAATGTTCTCTTACCAGTGATAAGCTCAGGCGATTTCGCCTGAGCTTATCCATTGGTTAAGAAAGGAGTCCGAGGCCGATTTAAGCGTATCGAAATAATTTTTGAAGCAACCAAAGTTTTTTTAGAAAAACAGTTGACGAATAGTGCAGGCATTGATATATTAATAAACGTCGCTGCTGTTCAATTTTGAACAACAGAAAAAAGTGAAAAAAATAATAAAAAACGGTTGACTTTAAAAAGTGAACTCGCTATTATTAAAAAGTCGCTAACACGACAACATTTGGTCTTTGAAAACTGAACGATGAGGCAAAAAAAGTTTTACAAGTTTTGATTGAAGCGCAAGCTTCGTCATTTTCAAGAGCTATATCAAATTCTTTGGAGAGTTTGATCCTGGCTCAGGACGAACGCTGGCGGCGTGCCTAATACATGCAAGTCGAGCGCAGGAAATCGACGGAACCCTTCGGGGGGAAGTCGACGG
>NZ_SJUY01000012.1:0-52217 GCF_004337175.1 Exiguobacterium sp. SH1S21
ATCGAGTACTACAATCATCGTCGCATCAAGAAACGACTAAAAAACCTGAGCCCGGTGGAATACCGGACCCAGGTTCTCGAAGTCGCCTGACAAATTATTTAGTGTCTAACTTTTTTGGTTCAGTTCAGGTCAGGGCTTTTTGTGTGTGTTGTAATAGGCGACGATGTCAGGCAAGTAGTCTTGTAAGTCCGGGCAAACGATGCCGGTCCCGTTTAACGCCCGGAGCGTCTGCGTCGTGTCGAAATGGACTTGATGCTTAAAATAGGCGAGCAGTTCTTTTGGAACCCCATATCGTTCCGATAGCTGCAAAGCGGAAAATCCGGTTTCTGCGGCGAAATGGGGAATCGTTCCGCGAGGCGAGCGACCAAACATCGCTTCATGAATCATGCGGTACACTTCCCGAGCCCCATGCGGGAACGGATCGGTCAAATGGAACGTGCGCTTTAGACCGACTGGGGCGTGGGCGAGATAAGCAGTCGCTTCGACCACGTAGTCATACGGCACGAGGTTCACTTCGATGTTTTGCCGTCCGATATACGGGAGCGGCGCCGCTTGACGCAACTGGTCCATCAACTTCAACACGAAGTAGACGCCATCGAATTTTTTCGTCTCTCCGGTTTTGCTATGGCCGATGACGATACCGGGACGGATGATCGTCGCGGGTATCGAACCGAGTTCACGGGAGACGATGGCTTCCGCTTCATACTTCGTAGCCTCGTAATGGTTTTTAAACTGGACCCGATGCCATAGCTCGTTCTCATAGACGGTCCCTTGGCGGCGTCCGGAGACGTAGGCGGTACTAAAGTAGACGTATCGTTTTAACTGTTTTGCCCGTTTGGCGAACGCCGTCATATGCTTCGTCCCGAGCAAGTTGACTCGGTAGCCGACGTCATACGGGATGCTCAAGTCATAAGCGGCCGCTAAGTGGAAGATATAATTCACTTCCCGTTCGATGACCGACCGCATGATTGGGTCGAGAATGACTTCCGGGAGTGTGATATCGGCTTCAACAAGCACTAACTGCTCGTCTTGAAGCGAAGTCGTGGCCAACAGTTCTTGTTTCAAAGCGAGAGCTTCTGGTCGTTGTGCCGGTAAATGGAGCGCATAGATCGTTCCAATCTGATCCGGCAATGTTGCGAGATGGGTAATCAGCTTTCCTGCTAAAAATCCTGGGAAACCGGTAAAGGCATATTGATTCATGACGTCTCCTCCGCTACATCTAACGTGAACGTGAACGTCGAGCCAACGCCTACGCTCGACTCGACTTCGATGCTGCCACCGTGCGACTCGATGATCTCCTTACAGATTGACAACCCGAGGCCGGTGCCTCCGATTTGACGCGTATCTGAATTGTCGACACGGTAGAATTTTTTGAACAGTTCTTCGAACGCGTGCTCGGGAATCCCGATTCCAAAATCTTGGACGGACACGTGGGCTTGCTTGTGCTCTTTCCGGACGCGAACTTCAATCTCATGACTGTGAGGTGAGTACTTGATGGCGTTTGAAAGCAAGTTGATGATGACTTGCTCGATCCGGTCTTTGTCGGCGATGAGAACGAGCAACTCGTCGGCATCATCGAAATGAATCGAGTGGTCAGTCGTCTCGCGGAAGCGTTCGACGACTTCACGCACGAGCTCGTTCAGGACGAAGCGGTCTTGCTTATACTCTTGATTGCCATCTTCCATGCGCTGAATATCAAGGAAGTCGTTCAACAAGTCCGTCAACCGCTTCGCTTCTTTCGCCATCGTCTTTAAATAGCGCTCGCGCTTGTCCTTCGACAAGTCACGTGTCAGCATCAATTCGATGTATCCCGATAGAGAAGATAATGGTGTTCTCAACTCGTGTGAGACGGTGCTGACCAACTCGTTTTTGATTTGGTCCATCCGCTCTTCTTCGGTCCGGTTGCGGAAGACGAATAAAAAGCCACTATCCATCCCAATCTGCCGCTTTGTGTCCATTCCTGTTCCGTACATCTCATAATACTGTTCGTCGCGATCGTTCGGTTGCGGAATCGAAAAACGGAGCGACACTTCACGAGCCGACCCGTCGAGCAAGAGGTCGATTTTTTTTAACATTTCAGTGCGATCACGGCCCCGGAATGTCGTTAGGAGCGGGATGCGTTCCTGCATCTTGTTCGGAGCGATGCCAGGCAGGTCGAGTAAGCGCCGGGCATGTACGTTCATGAACAGGACACTACCGTTCGATTCGGTCAAGACGAACGCCTCGTTCGATGCTTGCAGAATCGATTGGATGATGTCGCGCTGACGAGCAATCGCATTTTTCTCTCGTTCAAGCATGCGCTCGACTTTTTTACGGTCACTAATATCGCGCATGACGGCGACGCGGAGCGTCTGGCCTTGGAACGTCACTTCTTTCGGATAGACTTCCATCTCTAAAAAGGTACCGTCCTCGCGCCGTCCGATGACTTCGTACGGGGTTTGAATGTGATTACGGACTCGTCTGAGGACATCGGCCCGGTAGCCTTCCGCGATAAATTCGATCGTTTGGCGTCCGACCATGTCCTCGGCCGGGATACGGAAGATCGTTTCGGCTGCCTTGTTCGCGTCAAGAATCGTTCCACCTTCATGAAACAGGACAGCTTCAATCACGGACTCAGCAAACATGCGGTAACGCTGCTCTTTATGGAGCAGTTCGCCTTTGAGCGCGATTTCAGGGCTGACATCAAAGACGAAGAAAAAGAAGCCGATGATTTGATTGTGTTCATAGACCGGCTGCATGAACAGTTTACCGACAAAATGGGTGCGGTCTTTGCGCTGAAACTTCCATTCTCGGTCTCCACGATCGAGTGCGACGCGCAGCATCTGTTCGAACGACAACAAGCGCTCCGTCTCGTCCTGATAATGCGTCCGCTTCTCACTCAGTTCTCGCGACTCGAACAAGGCGAACGGTGTCATTTCATAGAGCACTTCGTGAGGTTGATAGCCGAACAGCTCGGTCGCTCCTTTATTGAAGCGATTGATGAGCAGATTGGCATCTGTCATGATCATCGCCATGTCGAGCTCGGTATGCATCATCGCCTCAAATGCGTTATGTTGGACCGTGACCCGCGTGTCGAGCGGGAGCGGCTCGATGGAGAGAATATATATATGTTCATATGGGATCGCATGGACGCGAATCGTCGGCATCTCGTATATCCAAGGAAGTCCTTGCTCCATCCGGCGCGACAATTCCATGGTGAGAGGTGACTGGTTGACCATGTGGAAAATATTCGTTTTCGTCTGTAAGTCTTCAGGAAACTGCTCCATGAACGGACGATTCGCCTGAACGATCGTACCGTCCTTCGTAATCAGCGCGACGCCGTAAGGTAAAGCGTGCAGCAGTTCGTTTTGGAGATACATCCTTTTCTCCATTAACGTTTGATCCCTCCTTCTTTATATCAAACGGGTACATTTGGAATACATTCGACAGAAGACCCTTTGTTTTCCTGCATTGATTCGGTAAAGTAAATAAAAGAAACGGTAGGGAGGACGATTGACGTGAAAGGAATGGCGCTTAGCCTATTGATCGCCATCGGATTATGGTGGTTTGAAGCACCGATGTGGAGCGTCGTCACGGTGCTCGCTCTCGGGATTGCTTGGCTCATCTGGCGGATGCGCCTGTCGACGATCGATCGGATTGATCGAATGGACGGCCGTGAGTTTGAGCTGTTTTTAGAAGAAGTATTCACAGCGCTCGGGTACACCGTGACGGTCACGCCGGCGTCACGTGATTTCGGGGCGGATTTGCTCCTTGAAACGTCGGACGGCTGGTCGATCGCGGTCCAAGCAAAACGCTATGAAAAAGTTGTCGGACTCGAAGCGGTCCAGCAAGTAGCCGCGTCCGTTCCATACTACGGGGCGAACGAAGGATGGGTCGTCACGAACTCGTCCTATACGGATAGTGCCTACGAACTCGCCGAACCAAATCAAGTTCGTCTGATTGCAAGAACAGAGCTCGAACAGCTGCTCAAACAGGCAGGATTCAAGCGCTAGAATGGCGCCTGTTCACAGCTTTGACAGACTGGCGGATTGTGTCGAAGAAAAAGGGGTTGTCTTTTTCCTCAAACGGTGCAATAATCATCTTCGTCATATGAAATATGTAGTAGTTGAACAGAGAAACACGACTACTAGAAATTAAATTGGGGTTTCACAGAATGACCAACCGAACAAACACAAAAATCGAGGTTGGAACGTAGTAGGAGGAAAAAGCGGTGCGCAAATTAATTTATGTAAAAGGTTGTGTCTTTACGCAAGGCGAGGCGACCATTTATGACGAAACAAATGATGCGATCGGATCTGTTCACCGCAACGCGGAGGGCAATGTCCAAGTGCACAACTTGTCCGGTCGACAAATCGCTCACGGGAAGTACATCCCGAACTGTCAAAAGTGGGTCGTCATGAACCATGACGGGCAAGCGATTGGTCAATTAAAAGACAAGTTCTCGTTATTCGGGAAAAAGTGTGAATACAACGTCTATGAACGCGGTCTCTACACGATTCAATACGACGTCGAACGCTACAAGTTCAGTGTTCGCGATAAAGCTGGAAAACTTGTGGCGGAACTTCGCAAACAAGATGACGATTCTTTCTGTTTGACGAAAGAGGCGGATCAGCTCTCGATGTTCGAGTTGTTGTCAGTTTTGAAGACGTTGACGGTCAAATCACGGATGCCGGTCGCCATGTCAGTCTAACCAATATGACGAACATCAGTCACTGGGACTGGTGTTTTTTTGCGTTCCACAAAAAAAGCTTCATTTGATTGGCTCAAATGAAGCGGCTTAAATAGTGTTTGGCCTCGATCTCGAGTGTCGTCACGCGGTGCGCATACAAGCATAGCTTCAGAACGTGCATGATGTTCGGATGGGTGTGTCCCATCTTCTCGATCGAACGCTTCGCACGAGTATCTAACATCTCGATCGGGCTCGTCGACTTGGCATACTCCGCGTACAAGCGGTAGAAGTCGATCGGGGAGATGAGATCGTCTTCGTCGCGGTCGGGATTGTTGAAGATGAGTGCGAGTAGCGAGCTCGTCTCTTCGAGCGAAAACAGATGCTTCAAGTCGTCGAGCAAATAAATGATCGCAGCCTGTTGTAGCGAATATTTTTTACCGACCCGAGGGACACCGATGATTTTGCGAACTTCGCGTTTCGTCCAGTTTTGAATCGTCGTCGCGGACAAGTGTTCTCCGGTCAGTGTGTTGGCCAGGGCCACGATTTGATTAATCGACAATCCGTTCTTTTCAATATGAAACAAATGGATTTTACGAAGCTCTTTTGGGAAATGCTCACGCACCTCTTCAGGAAAAAGTGAGATGGCCCGATCGACGTCACCAACCCGCATATAGTGAAGGCAATCAGCCAACGTTTGAATCGAAATTGCGTCGCGCATACAGGCATCCTTTCTATAGCCGACTTCGTTCGCGGGCTATACAGTCATTTGACCTCATTCTACCAAATGTTTGAAAAGGAAGCTAGGTTCTGGCCTGATTAAGGTATAATGAATACGTATAAAAATCGCACATAAAGGTGGTCCAAGGATGAATGAATGGGTCAGTTCTATTCTGTCCATCGTCATTGTCCTGGTGTTTCTCGTCGGTCTCGAACAGATTGGCAAGCGCCTCGGCTGGACGGATGAGACAATTCGAAAGAGCGTACATATTGCGGTCGGGCATTGGTCATTGCTCGCCGTCTGGTTGATGGACACATGGTACATCGCCGCCATACCGCTCGTTTTCTTTACGTTCGCAAACGCGTGGCTTCTATATAAGAGCCCGTCTCCGGTCCATCAGACCGAGCGGAAGTCGCTCGGGACCGTCTATTACCCGATCGCACTCCTCGTCATCTTGTTCTTCTTTTTCGAGACGGAACCGCTCGCCTTTTTAGCGGGCTCGCTCGTATTGGCATGGGGAGACGGCTTAGCAGCCCTCATTGGACGCAAATACGGGACGGTGATCTATGACCTGTATGGGCAAAAGCGATCGTTCCAAGGCAGCATGGCCATGTTCTTAAGTTCGTATGCGGTACTCTTTTTATTGTTTTTGTGGAAAGATATTCCGATGTGGCAAGTGGTAACTTATGGGTTTATCATTTCCATCATAGCGACGCTAACAGAAGCGATTTCGTATCGAGATTGGGATAATTTCACAATCCCGATTGTCGTCGCCGTCGCGACATCATTATTGTTGTAAACTATTCGCTAGATTGTAAAGAAAACGTTGCTTGTCACTCTCGGTAAACATTTGTATACTGTGTTTCGTACTGAAACCATTCAGCAACGTGTCCGAGGCGAACTTTTTCGCTTGCGGCACTAATAAAATAGACCGTAAAGGATTGAGGCAACGCATGAGCTTTTTAGACCAACTACTCACAATCATCCCGGCCGAGCGCTTCAAGCAAGACGAGCCGCTGTCAGCACACACATATACAAAACTGGGCGGGAAAGCGGATTATTTCGTGGCCCCACACACGTATGAAGAAGTTCAAGCCGTCCTTGAGCTCGCCCATCGCGAAAACGTACCATTCATGATTCTCGGTTTCGGTTCCAACTTGATTGTTCGAGACGGCGGCCTGCGTGGCATCGTCTTGAACTTGAACGAGTTGAACACGATTCGCCGTGACGGCAATCGAATCATCGCCCAAGCAGGAGCGGCCATCATCGACGTGTCGCGCCAGGCGCTCACTGAAGAGCTGTCTGGACTGGAGTTCGCATGCGGTATTCCAGGAACGGTCGGAGGCGCTGTCTATATGAACGCGGGTGCCTACGGCGGCGAGACGAAAGATGTGATTGCGAGTGCGGTCGTTTTGACGCCAGACGGCGAACTACTCACGCTCTCGAAAGATGAGCTTGACCTCGATTATCGAACGAGCCGAGTTTCGAAAGAAGGATTGATCGTCTTAGAGGCGACGTTCGAACTCGATCCGCTCGGTTATGAAGCGATCAAAGACGTGATGGACGATTTGACGCATAAGCGTGAATCGAAACAGCCACTTGAATATCCGTCATGCGGCAGTGTGTTCAAGCGCCCGCCTGGTTACTTTGCCGGCAAACTGATTCAAGATTGCGGACTGCAAGGCAAGCGCATCGGCGGGGCGGAAGTATCACTCAAGCACGCGGGTTTCATCGTCAATATCAATCAGGCAACAGCGACTGAGTACATCTCGCTCATTCGCCACGTCCAAACGACAGTCAAACAGAAGTTTGAGATCGAACTTGAACCTGAAGTGAAAATCATCGGTGAGGACATCGCCGTTGAAAACGCATAAACATACGAAAGACGCCCGAACGGGATTTTCCGTTCGGGCGTCTTTCTGTCCGCATATTTCGGATGTGTCCGATTACGCGTGGAGCTGCTTCGTGACCGCTTCAGAAGCCGGCACGAACGTATAGCCGAGGTCGCGGGCGACGGCTTCGTATGTGACCGTACCGTCGATGACGTTCAACCCTTTGAGGAGCGCTGCATTTTCGCGAAGCGCCGGGAAGATTCCTTTTTGAGCGCACTCGACGATATAAGGCATCGTCGCGTTCGTCAAACCGAGCGTCGACGTGCGCGGGACCGCCCCTGGCATGTTGGCGACGGCATAGTGCTGCACACCGTAGCGTTCGTACGTCGGTGCGTCATGCGTCGTAATATGATCGATCGTCTCACAGATCCCGCCTTGGTCGATGGCGACATCAACGATGACGGACCCCGGTGACATTTGTTGCACCATCTCTTTCGTGACGAGTTTAGGTGCTTTCGCGCCCGGGATGAGGACGGCACCGATGACGAGGTCGCTTTCGGCGACTTGCTTCGCGATATTATAGCGGTTCGAGATGAGCGTGTTGATCGTGTTCCCGAACTGGTCGTCGATTTGGCGGAGACGAGCCGGGCTGATGTCCATGATTGTCACGTTGGCTCCGAGACCAATCGCGATGCGAGCCGCGTTCATCCCGACGACACCGCCCCCGATGACGGTGACGTTCGCACGAGGCACTCCAGGAAGACCTGATAAGAGGATCCCTTTGCCGCCATGCGGTTTTTCTAAAATTTGCGCCCCGATTTGAGCAGCCATCCGACCTGCGACTTCGCTCATCGGTGTGAGCAGCGGAAGCGTGCGGTCGACTTCGACCGTCTCGTAGGCGATGGCGGTCATGCCTGAATCGACGAGCGCTTTCGTGAGTTCAGGTTCGGCCGCTAAATGTAAATACGTGAAGAGCGTAAGGTCTGAACGGAAATATTGATACTCTGACGGCTGTGGCTCTTTTACTTTCAAGGCGAGTTCAACGTCTCCCCAAACGTCCTGTGCTGAATCGACGATGCTTGCCCCAGCGTCGATGTACTCCATATTCGTGAAGCCGCTCCCGATGCCGGCTCCCGTCTCGACGAGCACCTCGTGTCCGAGTTCCGTCAAGACTGATGCACCCATCGGCGTCAACGCGACGCGGTTTTCGTTATTTTTAATCTCTTTCAATACCCCGATTTTCATGTGTAGTTCCCCTTTCTATCTGCTGACACAATTTGTTCACACCTCTAGTATAGACCCAAGTGAAATCGCTGTCTTTAGCATGGATTCTAAAAGCGACAACCCCCACTTTGTGATTTTTCACAAAGTGGGGGTCAGTCGTCTTGACGATATTGTCCGGCCTTGATCGCTAAATAAATAGCGGCCCGTTCCGGGAGCGAGACTTGGGTGATGCTCGTCAGTTCTTCAATCCGTCGAATCCGATACAAGACCGTGTTTGGATGGATATGGAGGTGGGCGGCGACTCGTTTGACGTTCCCGTCAAAATAGAAATACCATTCAAGCGTCGTCACGAGTTCGGTGCGGTGGACTTGGTCATACGCCTGCAACCGTTCGATCGTCGGGTGCGTCTCGAGGCGCAGGCCGATTCGTCGGGACAAATCGGGGACGAGTTGATAGATGCCAATTTGCTCGAACGCCCGGGCACTAGCGAGCTCGAACGGGAACTTCCGGCGTAGCGATGTGACCCGTCTTGCTTCCTCGGTCGCGGCATAGAGCGTATCGCTTTCGAAGAAACGCCCGCTAATCCCGAGGCGAGGTTCGGCGTCAGTGAACTTGTCTTGAAGTTGGATCTCAAAGCGATCGGCCCACTGGAGGAGGGCGGCCTCTTCTTCAGACAGCTCGGACTTCATATAATGCCAGACGAGCAGTTGTTGGCCGTCGATAGCGTGGAGGACGACCTCGATCGCTTCTTGTGTCGCAAGCGCATAAAATAACCGCTCAGCGAATTGCGGAGTGATCGGCTGCAAGCAGTCGATAATTGTCAGGCGACTCGCAACGGCGATTGGGGCAAGTTCGTTCAAGCGCTCCCGATGTGCGGAAGCGAGGTATGGCGAAGCGAGCACTTCTAAAAAGAAACGCTCGAGTTCGGCATCGATGCGACGTTCGTGCATGGCGATCGTCATGAGCAGTTTCTTGGCGATACTTGCCCCTTCCTTCAAGACGGTGAGCTCCTGCTCGGAGAAAGGGGTCGTCCGGGCCAGGCTCCAAATGTAGCCGAGCACGTCTTCTTGCTGCTTGATGACGACGGCGGCGCGCTCGCCTAGACCGATGGCCATCCGGGCCGGGATAACGACAGGCTCGTCTCGGTCGATCAGCTCTTGCAGGATACCGCTTTCCCACAAATCTTCGATGACGGCTTCCGGGACGCGACGGCCGATGATGGTCGCGATCCTAGCCGGGTCGGTCGAGTCGGGATGCGTGCTATAGGCGAGTAGCTGATGGTGGCGATTTTCGATCGTGATCGGTGCGCGAATCGCTTGCCCGATCGCTTCAGCAAGCGTGTCGAGTGATTCATATGATTTCTGTAAAAAAGGCATGTCGATTCCTCCTCTCTATCACTATACCGTCTCTGTTGTGAAAGTTCACAAAAAGATGGACAGTTTTTGAGAGGGGACCGACATGCCTGTACATGTGTATCGTTTACATTGGGAAAAATAGTCCGACGACGAGGCCGAGCAATGCGCCGACGATGACTTGGTACGGTGTATGGCCGACGAGTTCGTTCAAAATCGGCGTGTCGTGCTTGATCCCTTTAAAATAGTCGTTCAATAGACGGGCTTGGAAACCAACGGCTTGACGGACGCCGGTCGCGTCGTACATGACGATCGTCGCGAACGTGAGCGCGAGGGCGAACATGCTTGAGTCGAGGCCTTCAGCCCGGCCGATCGCGGTCGCGAGCGCGACGACGGTCGAGGTATGGGAGCTTGGCATTCCGCCTGAGGCGAACATAATTTCAAGTTCAAAGTCACGTGTTCGAATGAGTTCGGTCACAAGTTTGGCCGCCTGGGCGATAAACCAGGCCAGTATTGCGGCGAGTAACGGTTCGTTAAAGAGCAATTCAGTCACTTCCTGTCTGACAATAGTATCTACACTATACCCGATTCCATGCCGCGCTAGACGTAAAGTTTCTGTCAAAAATAGCGTCGCGGGCAAATGCCCGCGACGCTATTCGGTCGATTTTTGTTACCCGACGACGCCTTCAGTCTCTTGAAGTTTTTCCGCGATGTTCTCGATGATAAAGCGGTTGCGTGGATGCTCCTGACACTCTTTCGAGCATGAACGCATCTGTTTCGGCTCACACTCTTCACAGCAGAAGTGTTGGGCATTGCACTCCGGGTTGGCACAATTAACGTAACGGACCGTCTTCGTTCCACAGTGCATGCACGTTGAAACGACTGACGGATTGACCGTGTTGACCGGGACGTTGATGCGCTCGTCAAAGACGTAAAGCTCGCCGTCCCAGTTTTCCCCTTGTGTTGCTTCGTCCTTGCCGTACATGGCGACGCCGCCTTTTAAGTGGAAGATGTTGTCGTGACCTTGGTCACGCATATATGCGGTAAATTTCTCGCAACGGACGCCTCCGGTACAGTACGTGAGAAGTGTTTTCCCTTCGTAGAGGTCTTTGTTCTCCTCAAGCCAATCTGGCATGTAACGAGAAGCCTCTACGTCGATTTTGATCGCATTTTTGAAGTGACCAAGATCGTACTCGTAGTTGTTACGAACGTCGAGGATGACGACATCATCGCGATTCATCATCTCTTTCCATTCTTCCGGTTCGAGATACGCACCATGTTGTTTAGGCACGTCGAACTCGCCATCAAAGCGCCACGTCACGAGCTCTTGTTTGTGACGGACAAAGATTTTCTTGAAAGCATGCTCTTCGACTTCATCGATTTTGAACTCGATGTCACTGAAGTATGGATTAGCTTTCAAGTCGTTCATGTACTGTTCGGTTTGTTCCCAAGTGCCCGAGCACGTCCCGTTGATTCCTTCCGAAGAAATCAAGATACGTCCTTTGATCCCGAGATCCTTACAATACTTGAGGTGTTGTTGTGTCAGTGTTTCTGGGTCCTCGATGTTGACGTACTTATAGTACAGTAAGACCCGCATTGGTTTTGTTTCCATGTTATTGCTCCCCTGTGTTCAGTTTTTTGCAGGAAAACGAACGTTGGGTTGTGTCGTTCGACGAATGAACTTGCCTGCAACCACAAGTCCATTATTATATGATAGATATCACAGTGAAATTTCGCAAATACTTTTTATTTTTTTTTGAGGAGAGCAGGGGGATGAGTCCTCTTGAACGAATTCGGGTAAAAGGTAGTAACGAAAGCCGAAGGTGGAAACTGAAATGCTCACATCACTCCAACAATATATATTGAACATCATCGAATGGCTCCAAGGATTGCCGGGAGGTCCTTGGGCTGGACTCGGGGCCCCGTTCCTAGAAGCGATTTTCCCGTTCCTCCCGCTCGTCTTGATCATCTCGGCGAACGCGGCCACGTATGGCTTCTGGCTCGGT
Source organism: Exiguobacterium sp. SH1S21 (assembly GCF_004337175.1). Lineage (NCBI taxonomy): Bacteria > Bacillati > Bacillota > Bacilli > Caryophanales > Exiguobacterium > Exiguobacterium sp. SH1S21. Next base: position 11,802 of record NZ_SJUY01000012.1, read on the forward strand.
GTGCTCTTATCGTGGATCGGCAGCTTGGCAGGGACACTCCTCGTGTTCGCCGCCGTCCGATACGTGTTCCGCAAACCGATGACGCGTTGGCTCGAAAAACATAAACAGGGTGTCTATTGGCTCGATCGCATCAACCATATGAGTCCAATCTCGCTCGGATTCTTATATTCGTTGCCGTTCATCCCGGTCAGTTTGATCACGTACTTACTCGCCTTGATTCAAATGCCGCTCCGGACGTTCGTATTAGCGGCCGGATTCGGGAAACTGCTCGTCGTCGTCATCTTCTCAGTCATCGGTGATCAGTGGCAAGAGTTCATCCAAAGCCCGTTCCGCTTGTCGATGCTCGGCTTGCTCTTGCTCGTGTTGTGGGCGATCAGCCGGGGGCTCGAAGAACTTCTCAAACGGCGCGCCTTCAAAAAACGGAACGAAGAGCTCAAACGTAAACGTGAAGCGAGAACATAAAAATCCTCGAAGGCGACCGCCTTCGAGGATTTTTGCTTAGTTGGTTTTTTTGAAACGTGGGAAGTTGAAAACGATCGCCAAGCCTCCGCAAATGAACAGGAGGAACGGATAGAACATATACGGGACGAGGGCGGGGGACGCCGTGTTCGTCAACTCGGCGGCGATGAGGAGCTGCGCCCCGTAAGGCAGAAGTCCTTGTACCCCGCACGAGAAGATGTCGAGTACGCTCGCTGACTTTTTCCGTTCGATGTCATACGTATCGGCGATATTCGCGGCAAGCGGGCCTGCTACGAGAATCGAGATTGTATTATTCGCCGTCGCGACGTTCGTCGCACTGACGAGCCCGGCGATGCTCCATTCCGCACCAGCCCGGCGTTTAATCCGTGACGTGAGTGCGTCTCGTAAATATGTGAGTCCACCGTTATGCGAGATGAGTCCGACGAGTCCGCCCATGAATAACGTCAAGAGCGAGATCTCGGCCATGCCCATCATGCCGTCGGCCATCGCCGTGACGTAAGACGTGACGGCCAAGCTTCCGTCAATCAGCCCGATGATGCCAGCGAGCGCGATGCCCCCGAGCAAAACGAGGATGACGTTCAGTCCGGTCAAGGCGAGGACGATGACGGCGAGATACGGAATCAATTTGTACCATTCGAACGCGGCCACTTCAATCGTCGATTCTCCGCTTGAGAGAACGGCTAACAGGACGGTCGTGATGATTGCGGCCGGGAGCACGATCCAAAAGTTGGTCCGGAACTTGTCGCGCATGTTCGTCCGTTGTGTCCTTACGGCAGCGATTGTCGTATCCGAGATGAACGACAAGTTGTCTCCGAACATGGCCCCGCCGACAACGGCCGCGGCCGCGATTGCGATATTGACCCCGCTCTCTTGATGGATGCCGAGCGCGATCGGGGCGAGCGCGGCAATCGTACCGGTCGATGTGCCCATCGCCATCGAGATGAAAGCAGCGATGACGAACAGTCCGCTCAGTAAGAGTGACGGCGGCAGGAACGTCAAGGCCGCGTTGACCGTCGCGTCAATCGCACCGATTGCACCGGCGACGCTCGAGAACGCGCCGGCGAGCAGGAAGATGAATATCATGATCAAGATGCCTGGATTGCCGGCACCTTGGGCGATGCGCTCAACGGTCTGAGTGACGCTTCCTTTCGTCATCATCGCAGCGACAATTAAAGCGATCAACGCCGCGATCAGCACCGGGAACTTGTAAAAGTCGCCATAATAAATACCCGCCCCGATGAAGAAGACGAGGAAGACGAGCAAGGGCAAGAGCGCCCATTTGTTAGCTGTTGGTTGTTCCAATCGATTCACCTCATTTCAAAGAATAGAAAAAAAGAGCCTTCCGAAAAAGGCTCTCTCTGTAAGAGACACCCTTTTCATCTTTCGAGCAGAACGCTCGCTGGATTTGGCACAGGTTACCCGCTGCCGAGACATCTAAGGGCCAGTCCCTCCGTCTCTCTTGATAAAAAGTCGTCATGATGTAGTTGTTAGACACGTTTCCTAACGTACCTGTTTCAAATCGGGTTGTCAACAGAAATCCCCCTGCGCCAGTGGACGCGGGGGGAAGTCATGTCGTCAAAAAGTTGTAATGGGCGACGCGGTTACGACCGGCGTACTTGCCGCCGACGTAAAGAGCCCGGTCAGCGTTACGGATCGTATCGTCAAGCCGTTTGTCGCCGAACGCTTGAATCGTATCGACACCGATCGAGGCGGTCACGGGAATATCGACCCCATCGACACGGAACGGCTTATCTTCAATCTTCTGCCGAATCCGTTCGGCGATATCGACGGCTTGGTCGACGTCGCAATGATTGAGCAGCAAGATGAACTCCTCGCCCCCGTAACGGGCCGCAAAGTCATCGGTCCGGAGCACTTGCCGGATTCGCCGCCCGAACTCTTGGAGCACGTTGTCTCCGACTTGGTGACCGTGCGTGTCATTGATTTTTTTAAAGAAGTCGATGTCGAGCATCGCGACCGAGATCGGGTACATCGAGCCGTCCGAGATTTGTTGAATCCCATACTCGTAGAACGCGCGCGCGTTGGCGAGCAGCGTCAAGCTATCGGTGCGGCTTTCCGTGTATAGGCGGTCGCGTTCGTGGCATCGGCTGATCGTTCGGTTGAACGATTTCAACAGTTTTACCATCTCGTTTTGAATGATGGGCGGATAGCCATAGACGTGTTCACCGATCATGACGATACGTGTCCGAATCCCGTCAATCTCTTCTGACTGGACCGAGATGAAGCTGTGGTAATCGTCATGAAACGCATCTGACAACGCTGCGTCCCATTCGAAGCGCATCTCATAATCGACAGACTTGGCGTGTGGATGGCGCGCATCCATCAAGTCGAAGACGAGCGGACGGTCGATCGGCTGTCGCGTCAACAAATCGAAATAGAGCGTTCGGTCGAACAGGACGAACTCGACAAACCCTTTATCATATTGGTTGAGGCGTTCACATTGACTCAAGAACACTTCAATCGCCTGGGCCTCGCTTTGAGATAGGGAGACGGCCTCTTTCGCTTCATCGTACTGTTCGATCAATGACTTGAACGCGTCTTGGCGCCCTTTTTGAATCATCAACCGCTTAATAAAGAACGTGAGGGCGGCCGCAATGCTGCTGACGACGAGCAAGTTTGTCTCACGGAAAAACGACGCGGCAAAGATGAAGACGAAACTGACGATATATGTGTAAAAAGCGATGTTCAGAAAATCTCGGACCGGAATATCAACGCGGAACCACCAGCCGACTTGATATTTTTGGACAATCGTGTTCAAGATGATGGCGCTGATCAGACCAAGGAGCGGGACAAACGAATCCTGCGAATAGAAGCCAAGACCGGTCTCACCGCCGAGTGCCAAGTAAACACTTGCCGGGATGGCGATTTCTAAAAATGACGTGATCGCGTTCCAAGGATAAGTGAACCGGAAGCGGCGGAGCGCGACGCGCGGTTTTAAGTTGGCGAACTGAAAGACGAGGAGTCCAATTTGGTTGACGAGGAGCGCCGTCTCAAAATCAAAGAATAAAAAGATGATGAGGACGATGCTTTCTGAAAACGTGAAATAGACGCCTTTCCGTTCAATCGAGTCCATTTGGAAAATGATGACGAGCAGCGCGATCAAGATGAACGGAAGCGGCTCGATCGCCGGAACATCAAGGACACCGGTTGTAAACAAAGTGATGGTCAGTAAAACGATCAAACTCCAAATGCTCCAACCGAGGACGGACATCTTGCGAAAATGATTCATAGTTCCCTCCTGTGTGGGAAAAGTCTTCTCATATGTATGGTAGGAGATTCGGCACGGTTGCGCCCGAGTCCTGCCTATTCATCATAATGGCTGAATTCTAGCATTGAGTCTACATCAAATATCCTCTATAATGAAGTTGCTTTTCAACCACATAGACGAAAGTCGATGAAAAAGAGAGTAACGATCGTTTAGTCAACAAAGCGACCTAGGGATTGGTGAGAGCCTAGGCTGACAAACATCGCGAAACGCACTTTTGAGATGCTATCCGAAGCGAGTAGGCGTAGCCGGGGGCCCCCCGTTATCACCGTTAAAGTGGTCTGTGTAAAACAGGCAAGAAGAGTGGTACCGCGGGCCAACCCGTCTCTTTGCATCTGTGCAAAGGGCGTTTTTTTTATGACTAGATTTGAAGGAGGAAATTTACATGAGTTATGAACGCAAGTATGCGGAGGCTCTGTCACGTGTCATCGGTGACGAACTCACGCTCGACCAGATTGAGGCATTGATTGAAAAACCAAAACATGAGGCGCACGGGGATCTCGCGTTCCCATGCTTCCAACTCGCCAAGGCGTACCGGAAAGCGCCGGTCATGATTGCGACTGACATCGCCGGTGAATTGAACGACGAACTGTTCACAAAAGTTGAAGCGGCCGGTCCATACGTGAACGTCTTCTTGAGCCGTGGCGTCGTCTCGCAGGAAATCATTAACGTGGTTCTCGACGAGCAAGCGGATTACGCAACGCATGCAACACGCAACGAGACGATTGTCACGGACTTCTCATCACCGAACATCGCCAAACCGTTCTCGATGGGGCACTTGCGCTCGACGGTCATCGGTAACGCCATCAACCAGATCGCCCGCAAAAACGGCTATAACGTCGTCGGTGTCAACCACCTCGGCGACTGGGGTACACAATTCGGGAAACTCATGGTCGCTTATAAGAAGTGGGGCGATGAGGAAGCGGTCCGGGCAAATCCGATCGCTGAGCTCTTAAAGCTATACGTTCACTTCCATGAAGAAGCGAAAACCCAACCTGAGCTTGAAGACGAGGGCCGTGCTTGGTTCAAAAAGCTCGAGGACGGTAACGTTGAAGCGACCGAACTGTGGACATGGTTCCGTGACGAGTCGCTCAAAGAGTTCCAAAAAGTATACGATCTCCTCGGTGTCGAGTTCGACAGCTTCCACGGTGAAGCGTTCTACAACGACAAGATGGACCGGATCGTCGCCATGCTCGAAGAGAAGAACCTGCTCGTCGAGAGTGAAGGGGCGATGGTCGTCTCGCTTGAAGACGAGAACTTGCCACCTTGCCTGATCAAAAAGAAAGACGGCGCGACGCTTTACGCGACACGTGACTTGGCTGCGGCCGTCTATCGTCATGAGACGTACAACTTCGTCCAAGCGAACTACGTCGTCGGTGGCGAGCAGGCGCTCCACTTCAAACAGTTGTTCTCGGTACTACGCAAGCTCGGTTACGACTTCGTCGACGGCATGCACCACGTACCGTTCGGCTTGATCTTGCAAGAAGGGAAGAAGATGTCGACACGTAAAGGCCGCATCGTCCTGCTTGAAGAAGTATTGAAAGAAGCGATCGAGAAAGCGCAAGCTAACATCGAACAGAAGAACCCTGAGCTTCCAAACGCAGAGAACGTGGCTCGTATGGTCGGCGTCGGCGCCGTCATCTTCCACGATTTGAAGAATGAGCGCATCAACAACATCGAGTTCGACCTCGACAGCATGCTCAAGTTCGAAGGGGAGACGGGACCTTACGTGCAGTACACGAACGCACGGGCGAACTCGCTCCTCCGTAAAGGCAACTACGACGGTTCGACGTTCGCAGGTGCGGACGATGACCACACGTGGGGCGTCGTGACGATGCTCAACGCGTTCCCACACGTCATCACGCGTGCCCATGAGCGCCGTGAGCCGTCGATCATCAGCCGTTACGTCCTCGACTTGGCGCAATCGTTCAACAAGTATTACGGCCACGTCCGTGTGCTTGAAGAAGATGCGGGCAAACAATCGCGTCTCGCGCTCGTCAAAGCCGTGACGATCGTCTTGACGGAAGGACTCCGTTTGATCGGTGTCCAAGCTCCAGAAGAAATGTAAATAAAAATATTCCGAACGCTGAAGTGACCTCTGAAAGTTAGACACGGTTATTTCATTTAGGCTGCGTGAACGAACTGGGTCCGGTACTACACCGGGCTCAGTTTTAATTTTGCCTTGATTCATCTTGCATTATTGTAATCATCTATATAAACGTGAAAAGGGATGAATTCATCCCTTTTTCATAATCATTTTTCGATTTCCATTCCAATCTCAGGGTATGCTTTTGTCCAATGGAAAGGCTGGATTTCTTCTAATTTTTTGTAGATTAATTCGTTCTTGTCTGAAGTTATTGCCGCCTTTACTTGTGAACCCCAGTAATAAAGTCTTTCTTGGCAGACGCCGCATGGTGTGAGCACTTTGAAGTTAGCGTTTTCATCATCACGAACGACGCATATCGAATGAGTCACTTTAGAGTTTAGCTTATGAGCTTCTAGGATTGCCCCAGTCTCCATACATAATTCGGTTGAAGCGTTAATCACTTCTGGCGATACGCTTATTAGCACATCATCTTGATCCGTATACATAGCTGCAGCACCGCCCCAACCGACAGGGTATCGTTGTTTAATAAATGCTACAGTAGCGTCGTAAAGTTCCTTCTCAATGTTCAAATCAATTTCCTCCTGTAGAAAAATACCATTTTATCCTTCGTGTGAAATGTTATCATATTATTTTTGAGATGGGATTTTCTTCAAGCATCTTGATCTTGTTTTTAATAGTATGGAAGAGATAAAGGTTCAAAGAGTATAAGGTGAAATTGCTATCACTTTCTATGATAGACCAGATAAAGCCTAGCGTTTTCATGATGTCATCAAAAGTGGCATATATTGTGCCATTCTAAGTTGGCGCACGACATCGTTAATAAACGACTTCTTCTAAAGGTAATCCTTTCCAAATGTCGAAAGTTAGTGTATCGGTTTACTTTGATTCAGTTCTTAACGTGATTTATTCACTGATAAGTTAACTCGATTGAGGAGAGGAATAGAAGAATGCTTGAGAAGATATTAAGACGTAGTTGGAACGCATTTTCGGGTCTATTCGTATTGCGATGTTCGGTTCGGTTGACGATTGGCCGAGTGCTTTTCCCCGAAACGAAATACTTCGTTCGTAAGTGCACGTACAAGGAGAGAACCATATGAAAAAAACACTTCAAAAAAAGAGTAAGGAGGCGACATACACAGGTTTATTGATATTTATTGTACTTGTAGTTGCAATCGTTCCGACCCTGATCAATGAGTATAGTGAAATGAAAATTCAACATACAAAACAAGTGTCAACTGAATCTATGACGATGACCAAAGATGAAATATACAAATTGGAACGTCAACAGAGAGAACTAGCAAATCAATATGAAGAAAATCATGAGTGGTTGTACGATGAAATAAAAGACGTAGCACCACTTATAGAGTTTGGCTACGATTTTATGTACGATCACCCTGAGTATGACAAATTAAAAATAACATATCCTAAAACGACATATGAAATTGATGGAAAGAATGTAACTTTTATTTCTAATGAAGGTAAGATTATCCGAGCACATACTCAAGAGGGTTGGGAAAATGTACAAGTAAAATAAATCATCCTTAAAATGAACTGCACCTTCGATTGTTAGATGTGTCTAACAATCGAAGGTGCAGTTCGCATGCGTTCGGAGTGTTTTTATGCCTTCATCCGCGTGACTGTTCGCGTCTTCGTATCATACAGACACCATTCCCGGTCGAAGATGACGGCGCCGACGTTGATGACGTAGCGCTTCTTCTTCAACTTGAACGGTGTCCCGATTTCCCATGGGATCGAGCGTCCTTTCCGGTAAATACCGGGAATATGACTATGCCCGATGAAGACGAGCGGATACTTGCCTTTCTCGACGATCGGCTCCCAGTCGGCGCTCCAATCGATTTGGTGACCATGTAAGAACAGCGCCTCATCGAGCGTCGTCTGTTCAGGCAATAATGAGATGCGGGTCTTGACAGGGTGCGACACGATGAGCACTTCGTCAATCCGTTCTTCTTGATTGCCGCGCAGGCTCGGGAACGTCAAGAGCGCCTCATACTGCTCGTCAAACGTCATGACGTCGGAGACGTCATGAAACCGTTCGTTGCGCCGTTTTTTGCCGATATGGCACTCGTACAAGTCGCCGAGGCAGAGGATGTGCTCGGTCTCGCGCCTGACCGCCTTGAGAACGGCTTTCAAATCATCAAACGAACCGTGCGGGTCACTGATGATGGCGAGTTTCATCGGTAGTTCGTGAACTGGGCATCGACCGATAACTCGAGCTCACGGACGAGTTGCATGACCGCTTGTAGGTCATCCCGTGACTTGGCCGTCACACGAATTTGGTCGTCTTGAATTTGTGATTTCACTTTCAACTTCGACTCTTTGATGGCGTTGTTGATTTTCTTGGCATCGTCTTTATCGATTCCGCTCTTCAACTTGACACGTTGACGGACGGTACCGCCGAGTGCGCGTTCGATTTTTTGGTGGTCGAGGTTTTTCGTCGGCACGCCGCGCTTGATCAACTTCGAGATCATGACGTCTTTTAACTGTTCGAGTTTGTAATCGTCATCTGAGATGAGGACGAGGTCACCGTTATCGAGTGACATCTCACTCTTCGACCCTTTAAAGTCGTAACGGTTCAAAATTTCTTTTTCGGCGATTTGGATCGCGTTTTTCACTTCTTCTAGATTCATTTCTGACACGATATCAAAAGAATTGTCTTTTGCCATGTTTCATCCATCCTTTGTATGGGTTTTGTTATAATGATAGCAGATTTGAAGCAGTGAAGGAGTGAAACGATGGAACATACAATCGATAGACAGACAAATGTAGACTTGGATCACGTTGCGTATCATGGAAAAGACCTTGGGGTGACGTTTAAAAGTGAACTCATCCGTCTGCGGGTGTGGTCGCCGGTAGCCGAGCAAATGACAGTGAAGCTTTATCGTACGGCGCGGGCGCGTAAATTTGACCGCATCGAGCTCGAACGGGCTGAAAAAGGGACATGGATGGTCGAGCTTGACCGGGCGCAATTCGAAGGTCAGTTTTATGTGTTCGAGGCAATCGTTGATGGTAAGCGCATCGAATCCCTCGATCCGTATGCGAAAGTCGTCGGCGTCAACGGGAAGCGGGGCTGCCTGCTCGACCCGTCTTCAATCAACCCGGACCATTGGGTCAAAGAACGTCCGCTCTTCCACTCTTCGCAAGAAGCGGTCATTTATGAAGCACATGTGAGAGATTTGACGAGCCATCCGGACAGCGGTGTCATGCACCGAGGTAAATTCCTCGGGATGACCGAGGCCGGCACGAAGACGAAAAACGGATACCCGACAGCGCTCGACTACATCACAGCGCTCGGCGTGACCCACCTTCAACTCATGCCGTTCTTTGACTACGGTTCGGTCAACGAGTCGCGGGAAAGCGAGTCGAACTATAACTGGGGCTATGACCCGGTCCATTATTTCGCGGTCGAAGGTTCGTACGCCTCGACAGCGGATGACCCGGCCGCCCGGATCCTCGAGTTGAAGGCGATGATCCAAGCGCTCCATGACCGCGGCATCCGCGTCATCATGGACGTCGTGTTCAACCATACGTATGACGCCTTGACGACACCGCTCGGCCAGTTTGTGCCGGACTACTATTATCGATTGAACGAGGACGGGACGCTTGCCGACGGCTCGGCGTGCGGCAACGATACAGCGTCGGAGCGGTTGATGATGCGCAAACTGATCGTCGAATGTGTCTCGTATTGGGCCAAAGAGTTCATGATCGACGGCTTCCGCTTTGATTTGATGGGGCTGCATGACGTCAAGACGATGAACCAGGTCCGCAAAGCACTCGATCGGATTGATCCATCGATCCTCATCACCGGAGAAGGCTGGGATCTCGATACACCACTGGCAGTTCGTAAGAAGGCAAACCAACACAACGCCCGTAAAATGCCACGTATCGCTCAGTTCAACGATGCGATCCGGGACGGAATCCGTGGTGACGTATTCATCGAAGACTTGCCGGGCTGGATCAGCGGCAACGCCGAGCTGACGGCTGACGTGAAGCGCGGGATCGCCGGTGCGGTCACGAGTCAAAGTTTCGCCGATGAGCCGAACCAAGTCGTCAACTACGTCGAATGCCATGACAACTTGACGCTTTGGGACAAACTTGCCGCCGCTAGTCCTGACGACGATGAGACGACGCGCCGCCGCCGTCATCGTCTTGCGACGACGATCGTCCTGCTCAGCCAAGGCATTCCGTTCCTTCATAGCGGGCAAGAGTTTTTCCGCACGAAAGACGGGGATGAGAACAGTTTCAAATCGGGCGAGGTCATCAACCGATTGGACTGGACCCGGGCCGAGCAAGAGACGCCGAGCGTCGAATATGTGAAAGGCTTGATCAACTTACGCAAACAGTATCCGTTGTTCCGTCTCGAGAACACCGAACAGATTCGAAAGCACTTACGTTTCTTTGACGAAGAAGAAGGGATAATCGCCTACGAACTTCATCGTCACGTCGAAGGTTATGTCGAGCGTCATCTCGTCTACCATAACGGACTCGAAGTACCGGTCGACGTGAAGCTGCCAGCAGGCAAGTTCGAAGTTCATGTCGAGGACCATACCGTCAACTTGACGGCGCCACGCCTCGTCGAAGACCGGCACCTCACCGTCGCGCCGCTGTCGACGCTCGTCGTGACAGAACGCCGTCCGGATTACAGCAAGTACGCCGTCGCCGGTGGAGCTGCGCTTGCCATCCTTGGACTTTGGTACGTCGCGAAAAAGCGGAAGAATAAACAAGGGTAACAAAAAAAGGAGACGTCATTCCGTCTCCTTTTCTTCATTCGGTTCGGTCTTGGATGCTTCAAGCTCCATCATCTTCCGAACGAGGATATGTTTTGGCATATGCATGAGTTCTTCAAGCGGTACGTTCAACTTTTTGGCAAGCTCGACCGCCGTCTCGGGAGACAGTTGTAGTGGGCGCATGTGGTTTCTCCTTTCTAAATTCAGGTTTGCTACAGCCAGTATACAGCAAAAACGGACCGAGCGAGAATGTGTCGTGTGAACACATTCAAAATCGATAAACCGTTCGGTCGTTGCTAAGCTGAAACTAGGAAGTGATCAAATGTACAAACAAGTAGCAGACTATCAGTTTCATCAGACGGTTGAATGGTTAGAGCGCGTCGGTGGAGGATGGATGTTGTATTTGGCGCAAACTGGATTTGTCTTTTTCGACGAAACGTTCCAAATCAGATGGGAACTCGAGTGGAAATGGGCACCGTGCGCACTATATATTGAACCACATGGAAAAAAAGCCGTCGCGCTGTTCCGAGACATGCAAACGTATGGAGTCATTGATTTAAAGCAAGGCATGATGGAGTGTCACCCAATCCCAAAAACGTTTCATGACGATTGGTTCAGCAATTTATGTCATTGGCGAGGAGACGATTTATTTCTCTACTCGGCGGAATCTGACATCGTGGCGTTAAACATGACCGACCACACGTTCCGCTATAGCCGCTATGAGGAGACGCCGGAGTTTGGCGCCATCATCGAGTTAGCCTATCATCCGATTTATGATTTTGAGCGGTTCACGGCCCCAGGCCTCGTCACGCTTTACGATGAATTGAATCAGCAATTCATGGTCGAGCAGGTCGAAGCGGGTGAACGATGGACGATTCCTTACGGCGGCGACCGTGATACGGTCATCGTCGACCAGATCGGTGCGACGACAGCAATCACGTCGACGACGTCGTTCCAACTGTTCAAGCGTGACCGTCAACTGTTTGCTTCTGAAGTATGTGCCGAAAGTGAATTATTGAAAGTGATGTTGCTTGATGAGTCGGGAGACCGCCTCGTCGTATTATCGACGCCTCAACGATTTTGCCATAGTTGGCTACAAGTGTTCGAGCGTTGACGTTCCTGGACCGGACTCACGGTTCAGGATTTTTTTGCGAAGACTTGATGAAACTCGTGCGAAACGGGAACAGTCTTCTTAGATGGAGAGGGGTGGACTTGGATGGAACGGTTAGGTAAAAATTTGGTGCGGTGGCGCTTTTGGGTGGTCGCCGTGTGGACTGTGTTATTAGCGGTCTCGATTTACTTCGGATTGCAGTTGCCTGGGGAATTGCGAGGAAACGGGTTTGCGGTTCAAGATGGCCGCTTCGCGCAAGTGGAGGACACGTTGAACGATCGGTTCGACCGGGCCGGCGCTTCGATGATCGTCTTGCTTGAAGGCGGTGACTTAGAGACGGTCATGGCCGAACAAAAAACACGACTCGAATCTGTGACGGGCGTCGACGGCGTCATCACGCCAGCAGAGAACCCGGACGCGCGCTCGGGTGACGCCGCGTACTTCGTGCTCGAGTTCGAGGACCAGGAAGCGGCCGAGTCGGCAATCGCCGACGTTCGCGCTGAATTGATTCGAGATACGGACACGGAAGTCCGTTTGACCGGGGAGCCGGTCTTTGCCCAAGATTTGAACGAGGCATCGAAAAATGACTTGATCCGGGCCGAATTGATCGGGATCCCGGTCGCGCTCGTCGTCCTCCTGCTCGTCTTCGGGACACCGCTTGCCGCTTTCATGCCCTTATTCGTTGGACTGATCACGTTCATCGTCGCGGCGGGATCGCTCTTCTTCTTCACGCAGACGATGGAGCTATCGATTTTCGTATTGAACGCCGTCGCGATGATTGCGATTGCGCTCGGAATCGACTTCTCGCTCCTGCTCGTCAACCGTTACCGTGAAGAGCTCGCCAAAGGACTGTCACGAGAAGCGGCCATCGTCCGGACGGTCGCGACGGCTGGTCGCTCGATCCTGTTCTCAGGACTGTGCGTCTTCGTCGGGCTCGCCGGACTGTTGTTCATTCAAGTCGATGTGTTTCAAGCGATCGCGCTCGGTGCCTTGATTGCAGTCGCGGGTGCCGTCTTGTCGGCGCTCACGCTCTTGCCGTCGGCGCTCTATATCGTCGGCGATGCCATCAATAAAGGACGTCTCATCAGAACGAACGAGACGCGCTCTGAAGTGCGCTGGCAAAAGTTGGCCCGGTTCGTCATGAAGCGTCCGGTCGTGATGACGCTCGTCGCGTTGCTCCTTTTGTTGCCGAGCCTTTGGTTCGTCCGCGACTTAGAACTGAACATCCCGGACGCCGATGCGCTCCCGACGTCGTACGAATCACGGGCCGCCCTCGAGCGGTGGGACGATGTGTTCGGCGAGACGTCGACCGATGCGGTGCTGTTGTTTGAGACGAACGATTTGACCGACTCGATGATTCTTGACGAGTTGACAACCCTCACAGACGAGTTGAATGAAGACCCGATCGTCGACAACGTCACGACGTTCTTGACCGCATCAAATCTGACAGCTGCGGAATTCCAACAGCTCGTTCAAGTCGCCCCGGAACAGCTCGAGGCGTTTGAACGTCTCGTCACGCTCGAAGGGAATACCGACCTCGCGCTCGTCAACGTCAGCTTCGACGTGCCGCCGAGCGATAAAGCGGCGCAGGCGTTCGTCCGCGATTGGCGCGACCAAGGTTTCGACGTCGGCGGGCCGGCCGCCTTCAACGAAGAAATCTATGAAGAGATTTACGACAGCATCCCCTATGCGGTCGTGACCGTGATTTTAGCGACGATGGTCATCCTCATGTGGGCGTTCCGCTCGATCTTGATTCCAATCAAGGCGATCATCATGAACGTGCTCGGACTCGGGGCGACGTTTGGGTTGTTGGTCATCATCTTTGAGTCGGGCTACGTCTACGACGCCGAGACGATCAGTATTTTGACGCCGGTGTTCATCTTCTCGCTCGTATTCGGTTTGTCGATGGACTACGAGGTGTTCCTCGTCTCACGGATCGAGGAGTATTACCGCGAGACCGGGGATAACGACTATGCGACCGAGATGGGGCTTGCGAAGACGAGCAAGATTATCACGTCGGCCGCGGTTATCATGATCGTCGTCACGGGCGCGTTCGCTTTCACCGGTGTCAGCCCGATCAAACAGCTCGGGGTCGGTATCGCGCTCGCAATCTTCATCGATGCGACGATCATCCGGATGTTGCTCGTCCCGTCCTTGATGAAACTGTTCGGCGACTGGAACTGGTGGTGGTTCGGGAAGAAGGATTTACCGAAACGTAATCTACACTAAATGTACATTTAATGAAATAGTCGCGAGAGTATGTTAAAATAGTCTCATGATTACGCGCAATTTGTGAAAGGAAGGTCTTTATGGACACCGAGAGGACATGGCCTCTGTTTCAATTGCCGGACTTCTAGCGTTGAGTTTTTACAGACGAACATCGATGTAAAAAATCAACAAACGGAAGATCGGAGATGGAACAGATGGAACAGATGGAACCGCGGCTACGACTGAGGATCCTCCTCTCCGTTGAAAACGGGGAGGACAATCGGAATGAAACGAGTTGCTACCATAGTGCTCGGAACGCTGATCATGGCGTTCGGTTATTATTATTTGAATGAACAGTTTGGTTTGGCAGAAGGGGGCTTTGTCGGGTTAGCATTACTCGGCCGCTATTTATTTGATATCGATCCGGCGTTCTCGATGATCGTACTCGACATCCCCTTCTTTTTAATCGCTCTTTGGTGGAAAGGCTGGCGCTTCGTCGGACAAGCCGTGCTTGCCGCGGCGTCACTTTCGCTCAGCTATGCGATGTGGGATCGACTCGACCTGTTGACGTTTGACATCCAGGTCTGGCCGGCGACACTGTTCGCTGCGATTGCGAGCGGGATTGTGACCGGCTACGGTCTCGGTCTCGTCTTGAAGTCAGGTGGAGCGACCGGAGGTGACGATTTATTCGCACTCGGTCTGTCAAAGTGGTCCGGCGTATCGGTCGGAACGATTCTCATCGCCTTCGATGTGGTTGTTCTTGCGATCTCGCTCATCTACTTGCCGCTCTCGAACGCGCTCTACACGCTCATCGCGGTCTCGATCGCTGGTCGTGTCGTCACGAAGATGTTGACGGAAGACGCTGTCGAAGTAGCCATACCAAGTGTGACCAAACTAACACCAAAAAACGATCTCGCCTGAGATCGTTTTTTGTTTTGTAAAATTTGTCACAGTTTTCCCCACGCCGTTCTTCTAAACTGATTATAGAAGGAGTGAGTCACATGAAATGGATGATTCCAAAACAGCACGGCGCCTGGTCGATGCTTATTTTACCGTTCTTACTCGGCGGCATCGTCGGAGGATGGACGCTCGTTCATGTCCCGTTCGCTATCGCCTGGTTGTTCGTCTACATGGGCACGTTTTTCTTGTTCCAATACGTGAAGCTACGGAAGAAGTCGGCTGAGCTGTTGCGGACGGTCGTGACGTATCTTGTGATTGCGACAGTCGCTGCCATTCCTGTGTTCATCACCGAGTGGCGTCTCGTCTGGTTCGTCCTCGCGATGATCCCTTTCGGTCTCGTCAACGCCTATTTCGCCAAAATCAAAGACGAGCGCAACGTCTGGAACGACGTCAGTGCCGTCACGTCATTTTGTATCGGTGGGATGGCGAGCTATTACTTGGGTGCGCAGACGTTGGGCGCGACGATCGTCTGGCTGTTCATCTTGCCGTACTTGTATTTCCTCGGCAGTATCTTTTACGTCAAGACGATGATTCGGGAGAAGAAGAGCGCGTTGTACCGGAACATCTCGTGGGGGTATCACCTCATGCTCGTCGTATTGTTCATCGCGTTCGGCTATCCGGTCTTGGCGCTCGCATACGCGCCGAGCCTCGTCCGGGCGATCGTTTTCTACGGCAAAAAGATCCCAATTATGAAAATCGGGATCTTTGAGATTATGAACTCGGTGTTCGTTTTAATCTGTTTGAGCGTATATCTTTACACGTAGAAGGGGCAACCCTTCTTTTTTTAGTCGCTTGACGAGGTGCTCGCGATGATGGCGACGCTTGCTGCCGCCGAGGCCGCTTGTTGCATCGCCAGCAAATGAGCGAACGTCCCGTTCAGTAGCAGGTCGCTCGCATCTTCGGTTATATGTTCCGCGGCGACGAGTTGGATGGCGACGTTTAGTCCGTGCGTGTTGAACCAGCGCTGCTGCTCTTTTTCAGCGTTCGTGATGTCGAGGATCGCTTGTTCGTCTTGGTCGTTTGGTGCCGAGACGATTGAGAGCAAGGCGAGCGATGGCAGCTGCTCACTCTTGACGGCAAGCTGTTGGTTTTCAAGGCGGGTGCGCCAGTCTAAGAAGCGAGCGACGGCGTCATCTCGGTCCAACTTGCTGAACATGAGCAAATGCGATACGAGTTGCAGTTCGTTCGAGCGTGGTAAGTGGACTTTTAACGCCTCGTAATACGATTCGATGCGCTCGTTCAGTTCAGTGTGGTCGTCGAACGCTTGCACGAGGACGAGTGCCGACAGCAGATCCTCTTCACTCGTGAGCCACGGATGCTGGCGTTTAAATGCTTGATAGAGGGCGCTTGCCTCATCGAGCCTGCGTTCCGGCTCGTCGACGTTAATCAACTGGCTCGCGAGGAATGGCCGCAGCGCACTGAAACGGAAATGTTTTCGGTCGAGCAGCGTGTCGAGACTAAGTGCTTCGTCAATCGCGGGGCCGACGTCTTCATACTTGGCGTCGAGAAACGATAACCAGACGAGGTTGTTGCTACCGCGAAATTTGGAGAACAAACCGGTCTTCTGTTTGACGGCCGCCTGCGCCTGTTCAAACCGATTTGGGTCGAACGGGGTGTCATGGATGGCGTAGTTGACGGCCATCAAACGCCGGAAGTCGTCAGTGAGTGCCCACTTGGTCGCCGTTTTGATGGCTTCGAGCGAATCTAGGTAACGAATATAACGCGTCATCATTAGCATTTCCTCCTTTTTCTATTCGTACGGAAAAATCGGGCTAAACGTTTCATAAAAGTGATATCGTTTCTGTTCTTAAATTAGGACGGCGTTTAATTAGTAAACAAAAGGGAATCGAAATATGTCCGAAAACTTTGTTATTAATTTGGAGGTGCCGAAACATGGAAGGTAATCCGTATGCATACGCGTTCCGAAACCTTGGTTCGGGATTTCTGTTCGGATTGGGCCTGATTGCATTTGTGGATGAGACGGTATTTCATCAATTGTTGGCGTGGCATCATTTCTACGATAAATCGACGTCTGCCGTCGGCTTATTCTCAGACGGGTTGTTTCATGCGTTCAGTTGGTTTGCGACCGTAGCTTCCTTGTTCCTCCTGGCAGACCTACGGAGAAGAAAGTCATTTTGGATGAAGCGATGGATCAGTGGCGTCCTGATCGGCGTTGGTTTTTTTCAACTCTACGATGGGATTATTCATCACAAGCTACTGAAAATTCATCAGATTCGTTATGGCGTTGAGATTCTTCCATATGACCTCGTTTGGAATGTTACGGCCCTTGTCATCCTCATAGGTGGTTTAGTGCTCTTTAACCAAACGCAGAAACGGAAGCTACTTGTGAAAGAAGGAGGATAAATGAGGATGCATTCCCATGTCCAGACCATAAGTGGCGGTTATGAGGCGGCGGTCGTGATTTTGTTGTTTATGGCTCTCCTTGCTTATTCGTTCGCCGGAATTTTTACGAGTCGCGCTTATAAACCGTGGCCGCTATATCGCTACGGGTTATGGATGATAGGTATTGTTTGTGTAGGCCTTACTTTGGTTGGACCGTTAGCGACTTTTGCCCACACCAATTTTGTCGGGCATATGATTAGTCATCTGTTTCTAGGTATGTTGGCGCCGTTGTGTCTCGCCTTGTCCGCCCCGATGACTTTACTGTTACGGACGCTTGATGTACACGTCGCGAGAAGAGTGACACGCGTATTAAAAAGTCGGCCGCTCCAATTCTTCACGAATCCGGTCACGGCTTCCGTTCTCAACATTGGAGGACTATATCTGCTCTACATGACGGATTTGTATTCACTGATGCATCAATCAATTCTTTTATATGTGTTAATTCATCTGCATGTATTTTTAGCAGGGTATTTGTTTACCATTTCTTTGATTTATGTGGACGTCACGTCACACCGATACAGCTACATATACCGATCACTTGTATTGATTGCAGCATTGGCCGGACATAAGATATTGGCAAAAATAATTTATGTGAGCCCACCAAATGGGGTGCCAACAGGAGAGGCAGAGGCAGGAGCCATGTGGATGTATTACGGTGGGGATTTGGTTGATCTTCTATTAATCATCATTCTTTGTTACCAGTGGTATATTGCAACTTCTCCCCGTGCCCTAGCTACGAGAGATAACGTATGAGTACACAAGAAAAGACGATCGTCCCGATGCGTACGGGATGATCGTCTTTTCTGTCTGGCGGTCTACAATTATTGAACTTGCGTGTACAGTTTTTGCATGTACTCGTTCACTTCGTCGGCTGCTTGGAACATCATGAACGAATGTTGCAAGATGATTTCCGGTGAGAAGCCGAGATCGAGGTCGAGCGTTGAAGCGAGCGTGACGTCACGGTCGCTGTCGAGCACGCAACGGAAGTACTTGAACTCTTGGTTGAACTCGTTCAATGCGTTGAGGATCGGTAGGTCTTCGACGTAGTCCGGCACGTGCGTCACTGTCGCGGCGTATAGCTCGGCGTCAGTCGTCTTTTTGTTGAAGGCGATAATCATAACGGGCTGGGCCCCAGATTTAGTCGTTTCACGCGTTAAAAACGTGACGTGCGTTTCAGTCTCGCTCTCTTTGAACGTCATGTTGCGTTCTGCGACGAGCGCTTTGAATGATTCTACTTTTTCTTCAAAGTTCACAAAGAAATCCCCCTTAAAAGTCGTTACTCTAACTTTCTCCCATTTGAGAGGGGAAAGCAAGGAGAACTAGCGTTTCATCAACATTTTGATGGCTTCTTCGACCGTTTCTGACGTATCTTCGCCATCTTGTTGCGCCGTGATAATGCACTGCTCCAAGTTCTTGGCGACGATGATCGTCGAGGCGCGGTCAAGTGCCGATCGAGCCGCGCTCAGTTGTGTCACGACGTCGCGACACTCCTTGCCTTCTTCCATCATGCGGATGATGGCCCGGATCTGGCCTTCGACCCGTTTCATCCGGTTCAACACTTTCGTGTCGTATTGATACTGTTCCATAAGTTTCACCTCTATATTCAAATCGTTCAGTAACCCAACTAGTATTGTGTAGTCTCATCTTAATACGTGGGGGAGTATGTGTCGAGCAACAACGTTTAAGCCGGAAAAAATCGACTGTTTGCCGATTCGTCAAACTTTTCCCTTGCAATCACATACCATAGGGGGTATATTAATGACGTGGAAGCGAATTGTTCAATGAATCACAAAGTTTATCGGACGCCCGCTACCAAACTGATCATGAATACGTGAAATGACTATAGATAAAAAGGATGGGTAAACAAAGATGAAAGCATCGGCTTTAAAACGTCAAATGGACTTTGAAGTCCCTGTAAACATCGTCGACGTGCGCGAACGCGACGAGTTTCAAGAAGCACACATCGCGGGGGCGGCGAATTACCCGCTCTCTGAAATAACGGAGTGGATTGATACGCTCGACACAGACCAAGAGTACATCGTGCTCTGTCGTTCGGGCGCTCGCAGCACGCAAGCTACTTGGCAAATGGAAGCAAAAGGTTATAAAGTGGTCAATATAGAAGACGGCTTGATGAGCTGGCCTGGTGAAGTCGTCAAAGGAGGAAACGAGCAATGAGTAAAAAAATCGTAATTGTCGGTGGGGTAGCAGGTGGTGCTTCGGCAGCCGCACGTCTCCGTCGTTTAAATGAAGAAAATCAAATCGTCATGTTCGACCGTGGCGAATATATCTCATTTGCCAACTGTGGTCTCCCATACTACATCGGTGACGTGATTCAAGACCGTCAAAAACTGCTCGTCCAAACAGTCGAGGGCATGCATCAACGGTTCCAACTCGATATCCGCAATTTGACAGAAGTGACAAAAATCAACCGCGCCGAGAAGACAGTGACGGTGAAACACGTCCAAACGGGTGAAACGTACGATGAGTCATACGACGTCCTCGTCTTGTCGCCTGGAGCGAAACCGATTCGTCCGAACATTCCTGGGATCGAAGAAGCGGAAGATATCTTCACGCTCCGAAATATTCCAGATACAGATAAAATCCGTAGCTACGTCGATGACAAGGCACCGAAACACGCGACGGTCATCGGAGGCGGCTTCATCGGAATCGAGATGGCTGAAAACTTACGTGAACGCGGCGTTGACGTGACGCTCGTCGAAATGGCGGATCAAGTCATGACACCGCTCGACCGTGAGATGGTCGCACCAATCCATGAACATATGCGTCTCCATGGCGTGGACCTCCAATTGTCAGACGGCGTGTCGTCGTTCTCTGATCATGGGAAGAAGATTCATTTGACGAGCGGCCGTGTCATTGAAACGGACATGGTTGTCATGTCGATCGGGGTCATTCCTGAATCGACAATCGCCCGAGAAGCCGGTCTTGAGACAGGAACACGTGGCGCTATCCGTGTCAACGAGAAGATGCTCACGTCGGATCCGAACATCTATGCGATCGGGGACGCGGTCGAAGTGCTCGACTATATCTTCAAAGAGCCAACGGTCGTTCCGCTCGCATGGCCAGCCAACCGTCAAGGACGCCTCGTTGCCGACATCATTAACGGCCGCGACGTGAAGTACAACGGGACGATGGGTACCGGGATCGCAAAAGTGTTCGACATGACTGTCGCTTCGACAGGATGGAACGAGAAACGTTTGAAAGCAGCCGGCAAAGAGTTTGAAGCCGTCCACGTGCACCCAGGTTCACACGCAGGCTACTACCCAGGATCGACTCCGGTTTCACTCAAACTGTTGTTCCATCCGACAACGGGTGAAATCTACGGTGCTCAAGGTGTCGGGATGAACGGTGTCGATAAACGGATCGACGTCATCGCGACAGCAATCAAAGGTGGTTTGACGGTCCTCGACCTGCCAGACCTCGAACTTAGCTACGCACCGCCGTTCAGCTCGGCGAAAGATCCGGTCAACATGATCGGTTACGTCGCCTCGAACGTCATCCTCGGTGACAACGAAGTCGTGCATTGGGACGAGATTGACGCATTGGTCGAGAACGGTGCGACACTGCTTGACGTCCGTGACGAGTCTGAGCATGAGCTCGGGAAAATTCCTGGATCGATCAACATCCCGCTCAACTCGCTCCGTGACAACTTGGACAGCTATAGTAAAGACGAGACGATCTACGTGACGTGTCAAGTCGGCCTTCGTGGCTACCTGGCTTCACGCATCTTGCGCCAAAATGGCTTCAAAGTGAAAAACTTGAGCGGTGGCTACAAGACGTGGTCACAAGTACGACGTGATTTTGACGCGCTCGAGACAGTTAAAACGGCAGATGAAACTGCTGCGACAGCAACGAAGGAGGCACCACCCGCAATGACGAATGAACCAGTCGGAGAACCGATTTTCCTTGATACATGTGGTCTGCAATGCCCGGGCCCAATCTTAGAAGTAAATAAAAAAGTAGCAGAGCTCGGCGAAGGCGAGACGCTCCGCGTCCTCGCAAGCGATCCTGGTTTCTTCGCAGACATCGAAGCATGGGCGAAAAAGACGGGCAATAAACTCGTCTCGAAACAGTTCGTGAACGGTCGCGTCGAAGCGATCCTTCAAAAAGGCAACGGCCCTGTGGCCGCTCAAGCAGGAGCACCAGCCGGCGACGGCGCTTCAATGGTCGTCTTCAGCGGAGACCTCGACCGTGCCCTCGCCTCGTTCATCATCGCTCAAGGCGCAGCGGCAATGGGCAAAGAAGTGACAATGTTCTTCACATTCTGGGGATTGAACGTCATTCGTAAACCAGACGCACCTGACGTGAAGAAGCAAGGTCTCGAGAAGATGTTCGGCATGATGATGCCTTCGCATGCTGGAGAACTTCCGCTCTCGAACATGAACTTCGGTGGGGTTGGCCAGAAAATGATGAAAAAAGTGATGAGCGACAAGAACGTGCCTTCACTTGACCAAATGATTAAATCGGCACAAGAAGCAGGCGTCAAGATGGTCGCTTGTACGATGTCGATGGATGTCATGGGAATCAAAGAAGAAGAGTTGATCGACGGCATCAATCTCGGCGGTGTGGCAGCATACCTCGGGGCAGCTGAAGGCGGCAACTTGAACCTGTTCATCTAAGTGAATCAAGTAATCAGAGCGACTGGCCATGTGCCGGTCGCTTTTTCTATTGTTTGGGTGTGAAACTTGAAAATTGCTGAAAAAGATTGCATTCTCCACATACTTTTTCTATAATTCTAATCATGTTAAGAAAGTTGACATAACTTTTACTTATAACTAAACATACATTTTGGAGGATTGAAGATGGAGAATATGATCGAAAAGTTTGTTGGACAAGCGAACGACCTGCTCTGGTCGTCGGTGCTCATCGTCGTTCTTGTCGCGTTAGGCCTTTACTTCACGATTCGCATGGGGTTCGTTCAGTTCCGTATGCTTCCTGAAATGTTCCGCCTCTTGTTCAAAGACGGCATGAAGCGTGAAAAAGGACAAGTGTCTTCGTTCCAAGCGTTCGCCATCGGGACGGCAGCGCGTGTTGGAACAGGAAACATCGCCGGTGTCGCGACAGCGATCGCGCTCGGTGGTCCGGGAGCTGTCTTCTGGATGTGGATCATCGCTTTAGTCGGTTCCGCCTCGGCGTTCGTCGAGAGCACGCTCGCTCAAGTGTATAAAGTCCGTGACGGACGTACGTGGCGCGGGGGGCCGGCCTACTATATGGAGCGCGCCCTCGGGCAACGGTGGCTCGGCATCTTGTTCGCCATCCTCATCACGTTCTCGTTCGGTTTTGCTTTTAACTCGGTACAGTCGAACACGATTTCGTTGTCTGTGAGCAACCAATTTGGAATTAGTACGACGACGGTCGGTATCGTATTGGCAGTCGTCACAGCAATCGTCATCTTCGGTGGAATTCAATCGATCGCCGTACTTTCCAGTATCATCGTTCCAATTATGGCCGGCGGTTACATCTTGCTAGCTTTATGGATCATGATTTCAAACGCTTCGCTATTGCCGAGCGTGTTCGGTCTCATCTTCTCTGAAGGTGTGCTCGGGCTCGAGCAACTGTTCGGCGGGGCAATCGGGGCGATGGTCCTTCAAGGGATTCGCCGCGGTCTGTTCTCGAACGAAGCAGGTATGGGGTCGGCTCCGAACGCGGCGGCGACTGCTGAAGTATCACACCCTGTCAAACAAGGCTTGATCCAATCGTTCAGCGTCTTCGTCGATACACTTCTCATCTGTACGTCGACAGCGATGATCATCTTGTTGTCAGGCGTGGCTGGTTCGGAAGCGTTCGCAGGTGTCGAATTGACACAAGCGGCACTCACGGCTGAGATTGGTCCGATGGCGACTTCGTTCCTGACGATTGCGATCTTCTTGTTCGCGTTCAGCTCGATCCTAGGAAACTACTACTACGGTGAGACGAACATTCAGTTCATCTCGAATAAAAAGATTTATGTCACGCTCTACCGCATCGGTGTCGTCGGGATGGTCCTCTTCGGAGCGATCCGTTCGGCCGGTCTCGTCTGGTCGATCGCCGACGTGTTCATGGGACTCATGGCGCTCGTCAACTTGTATGCGATTTTCCGTCTTGCGAAAGTCGCGCGGCTCGTGCTCGACGATTATTTGGAGCAACGCCGTCAAGGAGACGATCCGGTATTTTATGCCGACTCGATCGAAGACCTGCCTGGTCGTGAATATTTAGAGGCTTGGGATAACGAGGAAGAAGAAGTCAAAACGGGTACATTCCGTTCATAAGCAACAAACCGTCTACGAATACACGTAGGCGGTTTTTTTGCGTCTGAAAGAAGGGTAAAGTGAAGAAAAGGGGGGCGTTCACTCATGGAGACGACACATTATATACGCATTTCCCCGGAAGTATGGGTCTCGTTCGGTCAAGACCCGGAGATGATTCTAGACTGGTTGCTTCACGTGCATGAGCAACACCGTGACACGTACGAGACGTTGACGCTTCCAAATATTGAACGGTTTCAACAAATACTCGGTCAAATCGAGGTATATATCGACGGGAATGACACGTATAACTTGGAGATGGCCGTCATCGGGGAAGAGTTGGTCGTCAATGAGAAGCAGGCGGTCGTCGTCGGGATTTTGACGCCGCAGCTGCTTCATATCGTCAAAGACGCGATGAACGCCTTCAAAAAAGAAGATGTCGGAGAGATGGCGCTAGTGAATCGTGACAGTCTCGATGACATTTGGCTCAAATGGACGCTGTTGAAGCGCTTCTGTGACGAGGCGAGCGAGCGGGATGAGCTTGTGTTGATTTATTATGAATGATACCGTTCGAATGGTATAATATTGAAAAAAATAGGCGGTGTATGTTGGTGAATGGTTTTTTCGCAAGTGCGGCACTTGTTTTTTGCATACTTAGTCCGGTGTTTGCCTATCGAGCGGGTCTCGAACGAATCGGACGTCTCAATCTAGTTACGGTGCTGCTATTCTTACTGTTTTGGGGATATGTACTTTTGACTGGGGCTTCGTATAATAGTCTGGCTTCGATCGCTTTCTACGCTTTGTTTTATATCAATTTATGTTTCGCTGCAATTAATAGTGCTCTATTCATGAAGACTCGGCGTCCACGAGCATCCCTTCTTAAACTGCTTGCAGTCGGAACTTTGTTGATTGGAGTTTGTGTGTTTTTCGTTGAGGATTTACATCCGACAAACGTAATCTCAGACACTTTGTTGCAAGCGACGATGACGGCTGTTCCGATTTTCGTAACTAGTATCATTTGGGCAAGGTTGAGGCAAATCGACCGAGAACCGGAATTATAAAAAGCTCGACGCCGCGGCGCCGAGCTTTTGTTCTGTCTTATTTCAATGCGATTTCAAGCGCTTTGACGTTCTCGCGCATCAAGTCGAAATAGCTTTGGTCCATCTGTTCTTTCGTGACCGATTCAAGGTTGTAAATCGTCACTGCTTCGGCACCGATTTCATTTTTGACGACTTCGGCCACTTTCGGTGTCACCGTGTCCTCGAACGCGATGTACTTCAAGTCATGGAGCTCTGCCTCTTCGATGACCCGCTTGAGCGCTTGCTGTGACGGTTCTTCAGATGGCGTGAGACCAGTGATCGGAAGCTGGTCGAAACCGTATCGTTCCGCCAAGTAGCCATAAGCCGCGTGCGTCACGAGGAGCTCTGACTTCGAACCGGCGTCGACAGCCGCTTGCAGCTCGGCATCGAGCGTGTCGGCTTCTTCTTTGAATGCGCTCAATCGATCTGCGAATTCGTCTTTATAGTCAGGCGCTTGCTCGACGAACGACGCCTCAACCGCTTCTGCCATCGAGACGGCGTTCATCGGATCGAGCCAGACGTGCGGGTCGTATTGGCCGTGATCGTGACCGTCGTCCTCGCTGTGGCCTGCTTCTTCTTCCGTATGCCCATCTTCCTCGTGGCCGTGCTCATCCTCACCGTGAACGTGGACGGTATCGTCAGCCGAGAGCAGAGCGATGTCTTCCGCGGTCTTCACGAACGTGACGTCCTCGCTCGCGAGACTCTGTTCCATCGACTCGACGTACGGCTCAAGGTCATGACCGATCGTGAGGAATAGATCAGCTTCCGCGATCTGTGTCATCTGTTTTGAAGTCGGCTCGTATGTGTGGGGGTCGGCACCGGGTGGGATCACCATTTCAACACGGACACGGTCGCCCCCGATTTCTTCGGCAATCGATTTTAAGGCGAATGTCGACGCGTATACCGTCAACTGATCGCTCGATTCGTCTGTAGCATTTGTAGCATTGCTCTCTTCGTTGTTGGCGCAACCACCGAGTAAAAGTGTCCCGGCCGCGGCGACGCTCATTAATTTCTTGTTCATGTATTATTCCGCCTCTCAATTCTCTAAATCAATTATTAAACCGTAACGGTTACGTTCTGTGACTGCGTCTAATATTATAGGGGGCAGTCGAGCGCACGTCAAGTCCGACTTCCGATGGATGGTTTTTAAAGAAAAAGGGAATATGATTAAAAAAAGAGCGAGGAGTGGATTTGTATGAGAAAGGAGACCGCCTGGTTTGTCGGGGGCGCTGCGTTAGCGGCGGCGACCGCAGCCGGGGCGAGCGTTTGGAATCAGTACGGTTCGCTCGTTAGATGGCAAGAACCAGAGATGACGGTTCGCCCGTCTATACGCAAACGACGAACCCACACGTACAAGGTCGTCAACGACCAACCGCTCCAATTCGATATATACTACCCGCCGGGCGATGGACCGTTCCCGGTCGCCGTCTACGCGCACGGTGGCGCGTTCGTCCGCGGAGGCCGAGGCATGGTGACGTTGTTCCATCCCCTTCTTGATCATTTCTTGGGGAAAGGGTTCGCCATCGTCAGCATCGACTATCGACTGTTCGAGGACGGGGTCTACTTCCCGGACAACATCATCGACGTGTCTGACGCGCTCTGTTATTTGAAACAACATGGCGGGCTTCTCAATCTCGACATCGATCAATTGATCGGCTGGGGCGACTCGGCGGGTGCGGCGCTCGTCCTCGCGACGGCGCTCGACCGGGATAAACAGTTTACAGGTGAACTCGGTGACGACGTGCCGTCGATGAAAGGTGTCATCGCGCTGTATCCGCCGACGAATTTCCTCTTGTTCAAGTTCATCCAGACATGGCTCGCGCACTTGAAGTTTTACGAGGGCAGTCGCGAGGCGTGGCGTGAATTGATGGTGAAATGTTCACCGGTCACACATCTGTATGACGACGCGCCGCCGATCCTCATCTTGCACGGTAAAAAAGACCCGATCGTCCCATTCGGGCAAGCGCTCCATTTCGTCGAGCACGCCAGTGAGGTCGGGGCGAACGTCCAGCTCATCTCGTTCCCAAACGGTACCCACTCGCTTGCAAGTTTTCTCCAATCTGATAATCCGATTAAAGAAACACAGCTCATGGCCCGCATCGATCGTTTCATCGACGATGCCTTGACGTGACGTTGCGATTTTTTAGAAAGATGTTACGATTGGAAAAGATTTAACGATTACGAAGGAGTGAAGAGTGTGACGGAACTTTGTTTAGTCCGACATGGTCAGACAGATTGGAATTTTCAAGAAATCATTCAAGGACGGGAAGATATCCCCCTCAATGCGCTTGGGCATCGCCAAGCCGAAGAGAGCGCGGCTTTTTTAAGTCAAGAGAACTGGGACGTGATCGTCTCGAGTCCGCTCACGCGAGCGGTTGACACGGCCCATTACATCGCGGAGGCGTGCGGCATCGGTCCGGGCGAGATTATTCAAGACGAGCGGTTCATCGAGCGTGAGTTCGGCTATGCGTCAGGCAAACCGGTGCCGGGCATTTACGAGGCCGTTCAAGCGGACGATCAGGAACAGGTTCCGGGTCTTGAGTCGGAAGACGAGATGCGGGCCCGGGTGCTTGAAGGGATGGAACATCTCGTCGAGGCGCATAAAGGGAAGCGAATCATCGTCGTCTGCCATTCGCATGCGATCAAAGCTGCCCTATCGGCGATTGATGACACGTACACGTTCCGCCACGCCATGCGGAACGCCTGCTCGAACTATATCGAACATCGTGAAGATCAGTTCGTCGTAAAGGCCGTGAACGTTGCCGATCATATTACGAACGAGATTGTCACGAAGTGAGGAGAAGCTCATGACGACATTGCTCTGGATTTTCATCATCGCATCATTTGTTGTCGCGTTCGCGGGTTTGATCTATCCGGTCATCCCGAGCGTGCTGTTCTTATTCATCGGTTATGTGATTTACGGATTCGGATTCTCATTTGAACCGCTCACATGGACGTTTTGGCTCTGGCAAATCCTGTTCTTGATTTTCTTGTTTGCGGTCGACTATATCGTCACACGGGCGACAGTCGACAAGCGCGGCGGCTCGGAACGGGCGAAGTGGGGTGCGACCATCGGTTTGATCGCCGGACCGTTCATCTTCCCGCTCGTCGGTGTACTCATCTTCCCGTTCATCTTTGCGTTTTTAGCGGAGCTCACGCTCGGGAAAACGACGCGCGAGGCGTGGAGTATCGGCGTCGGGACGGTGCTCGCATTCCTTGGTAGCACCGTGCTCAAAGTCATCGGGATGACGATGATGGTCATCTTGTTTTTCATGTATATCTAAAGGCGGAGAAACTTCTTCGCCTTTTTTGGTTGAGCCGTTTCCAAAAACGGGGAAAGAAAAACAAGACCGTTCGCTTATTCGAACGATCCTGTCTTGACGAGCTGGGTGAAGGCGGAGCGGCTGAACGACTGTTGCTGCTCGACTTGTTTTTCGAAGAACGATGGTTTGAGATTGGCGTCGGCCACCCCTTCTGAGATCAAGGAGTCGAGAACTTGTTTCGTCGGATCTTGTTTTGGCAGGAGCATCAACCCTTCAGCGACGAACGTGTGATGGTTCGACAGCGAACGCTCGCTCGTGAACGTCATCGCGATGGCCGCGGGACGGTTATTGGCCGAGGTGATGACCGCCTCTGCTAAAAGAAGGATCCGTTTATTCAAATAGTGGTGGAGCATGACGGCAAATTCGGTCGGGACGAGCATTTCAAGGAGCCATTCATTATCGTGTTCTTTCGAGATGATCAACCCGTCGAGCAGCTCGATCGGGAGGTTTAACTCGTTGCCGTACTCGTCTTGGACGAGGCGGACTTGGACCAGACGGAACGTTTTCATCGTATCGATCCCTTCCACGTTTTCTTTAACTCATCTTAACATAGTCTGATTCGAAGATTGTGTTACGATAACGGGGAAGCGACTTGAATATCAGAGGATAAGGAGGCATCACCATGAGTTGGATTGTTGGCATAATCGGATATATCACGATCCTAGCAATCGGTTATTACGGTGTCCTTTTCTTCAAAGTAAAGCAAGAACGGAGTCGAGCCGGGTATCGCATCTTTCTTTTACTCGCGGGACTGTTCTTCGTGAGTGGGAGTGACTATATCATCGCCTTGTTCCAAGGGGACACGGAGGCGACGTTTTGGCAGCGGACAATCTATTTCATCTTGATTTTGATTTCCCTTTCGATCGCACTTTACTTTCGGAGAAAAGAAGATAAACTCCATGCGCACGAAATGACGACCGCATAAAGAAAAGGTTACGGGGACGCCCCGTAACCTTTTCTTTATTTTGGAATCCGTGTTTGACGGATCATTTCGAGCTTCAAATCCCACAGTGGCTTGCTGAACGTGACCGCATACACTTCCGGCAACCGGAGTCGCTTGTACTCTTCCCATAGGCCGTTCATCTGCTCATGGTGATACTGGCGGATGTCTGTCGCACTCGGTAAGTCGTACACGCGCTTCCCATCTAGGAAGATCGGTTCGAGCAAACGTTTGACGGTGAAGTTGCGCGTCTTGATCCGGAACGCCGGGTCACGCACGTCGATCAAGTCGATCTCCGTATACGTCTCGACTGGTTCGTCGGCGAGCGCGATGTAATCCCCTTTGAACTTGCCCGTCTCGTTATCGATGATCCGGTAAAGTTCTTTCTTGTGCGGGGTGGTCGTCTTCACTTTCGAGGACGACACTTTGATGACCGGTTTCAACTCGCCGTCGGCCCCTTCACGGGCGACGAGCTTGTACACCATCCCGAGGGCCGGCTGTTCGTAAGCCGTGATCCCGCGCGTCCCGACGAGGAACGTGTCGGCTTCAGCGCCTTGCATCCGCAAGTCTTGGATGACGTACTCGTCGAGGTCACCTGAGACGACAATTTTAACGTAGTCGAGACCGGCCGCGTTCAATGCTTTTCGAGCCCGTTTTGACAAGTAGGCAAGGTCGCCCGAATCGAGACGGACCGATTTCAAGCGGTATCCTTTCGCCTCGAGCTCTTTTGCGACCGTGATGGCGTTCGGGAGCCCCGATTTGAGCGTGTCGTATGTGTCGATCAACAGGCTCGTGTTGTCCGGATACATCTCGGCGAACGAACGGAACGCCTCGAGTTCGTCATCATGGAACTGGATGTCGGCGTGCTCCATCGTCCCTCCGGTCGGGACATTGAAATCACGTCCTGCCGAAACGAGGCTCGTCACGTCAAAGCCGGCGATGTAAGCGGCGCGCGTCCCATAGTAGGCGGCGTCGACGCCTTGGGCACGGCGGGCCCCGCCTTCAAGCAACGTCTCATTCGGCGCGGCTTGACGGATTCGGGCGTACTTCGAGGCAATGAGTGACTCATGGTTAGCGATGTTGAGGAGCGCCGTTTGGAACAGCTTCGCCTCGAAGATCGTCGACTCGATCCGGACGACTTGTTCGTGCGGGAAGATGATTTCACCTTCGCGCACACTATAGAGAGAACCGGTGAACTTGAAGTTGCGGAGGACGTCACCGAACTCGTCCTCGAACCCGAGCTGTTCTTTCAAATAAGCGATATCGGCTTCCGTGAACGAGACGTTCTCTAAATAGTGCACGATATTTTGCAAGCCGGCGAAGACGACGTAACCGCCGCTGAACGGGTTCGAGCGGTAGTAAAGGTCGAAGACGACTTTTTCGTTATGACGGCCTTGTTTCCAATAAATATACATCCAGCGTGGGAGATAAAGGTCGGTATGAAGCGCTAAGTTGCGATGTAACATTGTAGTTTCCTTTCTGTTTGGCGTCACTTCCCGGTCACAGTAGCTCCGAGGGTCGTGACAAAATGTTCGAGCGCCCAGTCGTGTCCGACCGGGTTAAAGCTTTGAACCGCATCCGCATGGACGACGATCTTGTATCCAAGGTTGTACGCATCGACGGCCGTATGGAGCACACAGATGTCGGTGCATACACCGACGAGATGGACTTCATGGATGCCGCGCTCACGTAGGCGAAGGTCAAGGTCTGTGCCTGCGAAGGCGCTGTAACGCGTCTTGTCGATCCAATGATCGGCGCGTTCGGCGGCGGTTTTGACGGCGCCGTACAACTCGCGACCTTCCGTGCCCCGAATGTTGTGGGGTGGGAACAACGTCGTTTCAGGGTGATACGTGTCGCCGGCGTCATGGACGTCGTTCGCGACGACGACGTAGTCCTCTGTTGAAAATTCCTCAATCAACTGGACGATTCGTTCTTCTATGTCTTGCCCGGGTTTCCCGCAAGTCAAACGACCCGTGTCTGCGATAAAATCAAACGTATAATCAATGACGATCAATGCCCGCATGGGAAGTCTCCTCTCTCTTGTGAAGAATGATTTGGCTATCTTTCTTATTCTAAATCATTTTGCGGCATGCGAAAAAGATTATTTTCGCGCTTGGTCGGGTAGTAAGTGTAAGAGGAACTGCAATCGAAAGGGGAATCAGCTGATGATTTTGTCATCGACCGAACTGTCTGAACAGTTGTCACGATTACCGGGCTGGGAAGTCGTCAAAGGGGAGCTACAAAAAACGTATCGCCTTGAGACGTTTCCGGAGGCGATCCAATTCGTTCATCTCGTCGCCGATATGGCCGAGACGCTCAACCATCATCCGAACATATTGATCGAGTATCGCAACGTCACGCTCACCGTGTCGACACACGACGAAGGAGGCATCACAGAGAAGGACATCATGCTCGCGAAAGGCTGTGAGGAACTTGTCTAAACTGTTTATGACGTTCGCCTCAGGCAGTGTCGCCGATCGGTTGCGCAAGGAACCGGGCGTCATCGTCGCGAGCGGCAACGAGACAATCTTGCTTGCCGAAGGGGACAAGTCCCCGTTCCAGAGTGGGAAGACGTTCCAGATCGAAGAAGCGGCAGGACAATTCGCGGCGACAGGGAATATCATCTATGCGAACATCCCGGTCGACTCGAACGCCCGATCGCTCTTGTTCCACCGATTGCTGAAAGAAAAGTCCCGTCTCGGGTCTGGGCACAACGGATTTGCCGCGTATCGGCTCGGCGTTGACCCGGACGACAACCACGGGATTGTCATCATTCAATTCACTGAAGAAGGAAATCGGTTCCGTGATTCGACCGACTACTTACTGTTTCAAGAACGGTTGAAAGAAGCCGTCGAACAAAAAGGGGCCGGTCCGATCATAAAACACTATGTCGTCAGTGAACCGGATAACCTATAATAAACATAACGTCACGTTAGGGGAGGATTTTTTTATGAACAAGAACTACTTCTGGATGGGTTTGGCGGCAGGTGCCATTATCGGTGCCAGCGCATCGCTACTCCACAAAGAGACACGCGATCAGCAGATCAGACAGCTCAAAGGGATGAAGTCACGACTCAAGTCGACGGACACATCGACGCAATCACATTCGGTCGGGCTCCAAGCCTCATCGAAAAGCAGCTTGAAAGACCGCGTCATGGACTTGAAGGCGTTGTACGAAGAAAACCAAGACACGATTCAAAACCTCGTCGAAGACGTCAAAGACTTGGTCGACGCGCTCCAAGACGCACGTCATAAAAATCAGATTTAATTCAAATGGCCAAGCGCTGAGCGCTTGGCCATTTTTTCATAAGAACTGCGCGAACAAGCCGAAAACGGCGAGCCCGATAATGACGTAGAAAATCCATTTGCTATCGCTCGAGTGGACGACAGGCGGAGCGTACTTCCGCGGCTTGTACTTCCCGTAACGGAGCGGACGCGAGTAAGGCACCGTGAAACGAGACAGCGGGATCGCGAGCAAGAACCCGCCCAAGAAGCCGTAGACATGTCCCCACAGCGACACGTTCGCCCCGATGAGCGTGAAGACGGCGCTGATCGCAACGAAGATGAAGACGAGTCGCGCATCTTGACTGTTGATGAGCGTACGACGGAAACGGCCGATGAACACGTAGAAGCCGAGAATCGCTAAAATCGCACCCGAAGCACCAGCTTGCAAATAGAACAGTTCGCTCACCGTGAAGAACGTCAACAAGTTGGCGAGTGCCCCAGCTACAATGTAAAACACGGCGAACTTCACATGACCGACCATGCGTTCCATGGCGGGGCCGAAAATGATCAACGCGAACGAGTTGAACAGCAAATGACCAAGATCTAAATGAATGAAGTTTGCTGTCACGAGACGGTACCATTCGCCTTGGGCGAGCGCGAGATGGAACGAGCCTCCTAGCGCTACGATGCGGAGATCGGGCACCAAAGAACCGATGACAAACACGAGCAGTTGGATTACAATGAACAGCGTTACGAGCGGATATGCCCGTACGAACGTTTGAACATTCTCAGTACGACTAAACATAGCATCACCTCTTTTCTTAATTGTATAAGGAAACGAGTGAAAAAGGAAAGGAGCGAGTGTCCTATGATTGCGGGAATCGGAATCGATATCGTCGAGCTAGAACGAATCGCTCGCTCGATCGAACAACCTCGCTTTATGAACCGGTTGCTGACGGAGGCAGAGTGCGGGCTCGCCCTCAAGTATTCAGACGAACGTCGGATCGAGTTCGTCGCCGGTCGGTTCGCGGCGAAAGAAGCCTACGCCAAAGCGGCCGGGACAGGCATCGCCCGCGGTTTGTCGTGGCAGCAGATCGAAGTATTGCCGGACGAGACGGGACGCCCGCATATGACGGCACCTCACCCAGGCCGGATTCATGTCAGTATCAGCCATAGCGAACGGTACGCCGTCGCACAAGTCATCATTGAAGAGGGGGATCACCATGTTTCGTCCAAGTTGGATTGAAATCGACCGGGCGGCGATCGCCCACAACATCATCGAAATCAAAAAACGTATCCCACAAGCGCTCATGGCGGTCGTGAAAGCGAACGCCTACGGGCACGGGGCCGTCGAGGTCGCGAACATCGCGCTCGCGAACGGAGCGACGATGCTCGGCGTGGCCTTACTTGAAGAAGCAATCGAGCTTCGAGACGCCGGTATCACCGCCCCGATCCTTGTCATGGAAGCGCAGTTCCCGCAATACGCTGGAGTCGCGGCTGAGCATGATGTGACGCTCTCTGTGTTCTCGGCCGACTGGTTACGTGAGGCGAAAGCTTATGTGACCGAGCGTCCGCTCACCGTCCACGTCAAAGTCGACACAGGGATGGGACGTCTCGGCTTGCGGACACGGGCCGAACTTGACGCACTTCTCGACGCAGCCGACGACCACTTTGACGTCGAAGGGGTTTATACACACTTCGCGACGGCTGACGAACCGGACAGTCCGCTCTATTACGAGCAACAAAAGCGGTTCAGTCAGTTGATCGACGGACTCATCCCGCGCTTCCGCTACATTCATACATCGAACTCGGCCGGGGCGATCCGGATGGCCGGAGAAGATGTTCCCTATAACCTTGTCCGTGTCGGCATCGCGCTGTACGGGTTATACCCATCGAGCGAGATGGCGTCGTCGTATGCGTTCTTGAAACCGGCGTTCACATTGAAGAGCCGACTCATGCAAGTGAAGACGCTTGAAGCCGGGCAGACGGTCAGCTACGGTGCGACATACACGACGACGGCCGATGAATGGATCGGGACGGTACCGGTCGGTTATGCCGACGGCTGGATCCGCAAGGCGAGCGGCTTCGAAGTCGACGTCGCAGGCGTTCGCTGTCCGATCGTCGGCCGGGTGTGCATGGACCGCTTCATGATCCGCCTCCCGCACGAGTTCCCGGTCGGCACCGTCGTCACGTTGATCGGCGGGCCGGTCGCCATCGATGAACTCGCGACACACCTCGGGACCATCAATTACGAGGTCGTTTGTCAATTGACGAGTCGATTGCCACGGCGCTACGTGTAAATCATAAACGTGTGAAATTATCTGAATTCTTTCGCGAATCCTCTATATTTTCCCATTCTTGCGTGTTATATTGATAAAGAACGCGGGAAAAATTCCGCCAATCACCGAAACGATTCTGGAGGTGCAAGATGTTGAAACAGCGAACTGCGGGTGCTCTAGTGTCCGTTCCAGATCGGTTCTCGCAGCATGTGAGTCCGATTTCGATGAAAGATCGTGAATCACTGTCATTGAACGATGTAGTGACGTACTTGTCTAAGGAAATTGCTGATCGACAACAAGCACTGCGTGAAGAATTGGCGAAAGGCTATCAAGAGATGGCCGCGTTTAATTTGAATATGGCAGAAGAGATGCTGATGATTGAGACGGAAGCCGAACATGCTCTCTTACGTCAAGTAAGCGGGGTGTGAGCGGAGTGATCGTAAAGCGTGGTGACGTGTTTTATGCGAATCTGTCGCCCGTAGTCGGTTCAGAGCAAGGTGGAGTTCGTCCGGTTCTCGTCATTCAAAACGATATCGGCAATCGCTTTAGCCCGACCGTCATTGTCGCTGCGATTACGGCTCAGATCCAGAAAGCAAAACTGCCGACTCATGTGGAAGTATATCAAGTCAAACACGGCCTCGAACGAGACTCCGTGATTTTGCTTGAACAGATTCGAACGATTGATAAGCGTCGTCTGACGGATAAAGTCACTCATCTCGATGATGAGACGATGCACAAAGTTGACCGAGCGCTAGAGATCAGTATGGGATTAATCCCGCTCTAGCTTACATATAACTAAACCGGTACATGGGTATCGGTTTTTTTTCAAAAAGATCGATAAAAGTGGTTTCAAATCCTGAAACAAGGGAAATATGATTAATCGTACTCAATTTTTCTATGCGTAACATTAGGAGGGAATATACAATGGATTTAGCGATTCGCGAGCAAGTCATTGGAGAACAATTACACCTTTACGTTTCTGGAGAGGTAGACACATATACGGCACCAAAATTGAAAGAGGTCTTGCACCCGGCGATTACGGAACAAGATGTCATCGTTCATTTGGACGAAGTCGACTATATGGACTCAACAGGTCTCGGCGTCTTCGTCGGCGCACTTAAAATTGCCAAACGTAACGAGAAAGAGTTGTCGCTCGTCGGCGTTACCGATCGCGTCAACCGTCTCTTTGAATTGACAGGCTTAGACAAGTTACTGTCGATCAATACAAACGTAAGAGGTGGCACGAAATGAGTAACATCGAACAGACGGTGATGACGTTCCCGGCCAAACCGGAATATGTCGGCGTGGTCCGTTTAGTCGTCTCAGGAATCGCTAACCGTATGGGATATACGTACGACGAGATCGAGGATATTAAAATCGCGGTCTCGGAAGCGTGTGGCAACGCTGTTCAGCACGCTTATGAAGACCAAGAGGGTGAAGTGAAGCTCACGTGCGGCGTCCACGACGACCGCCTCGAGATGACGATCGAAGACTCGGGCAAGACGTTCGCGGACGACGTGAAACGCCAAGCGGCTCCGGTCGAGGAGACGGCGGAAATCGAATCGCTTCACGAAGGGGGACTCGGTCTTTTCCTCATTGAAGCGTTAATGGATAACGTCTCGATCAACAAGGACAACGGTGTCAAAGTGACGATGACGAAACTCCTTAACAGGGACGAGGTGGATCAGAGTGCCAGCAAAATCTCAACAACGCCATCACAGTGATGATGAAGTATTAGAGTGGATTGAGCGCTATCAACAGGACGATCAAAACGAAGAAGTCCAGATGCTCCTCATCAACCGATACTCAGACCTTGTTGAAGCGCTCGCTCGAAAATTCTCGCGTGGCCGGGCCATCCATGATGACCTCGTGCAGGTCGGGATGATCGGGTTGCTCGCCGCACTTCGCCGTTTCGACCCGGAGTTCGGACGCAGCTTCGAATCATTCGCTGTTCCAACGATCATCGGTGAAATCAAGCGTTTCATCCGTGACAAGACGTGGAGCGTTCACGTGCCGCGTCGGATCAAGGAGCTTGGACCGAAAATCAAGAAGACGGTCGAAGAGCTGACGACAGAACTGCAACGGTCACCGCGCATCGATGAGATCGCCGACTACCTTGGCGTTTCCGATGAAGAAATTCTCGAAACGCTCGAGATGGGCAAGAGCTATCAAGCGCTCTCGGTCGACAGTTCAATTGAAGCGGACAATGAAGGTAGCACGGTCACACTGCTCGACCTCGTCGGCAGCCAAGAGCGTGGGTATGAGTCAGTCGACCAACGCCTCATTCTCGAAAAGGCGTTCAGCGTCTTGAACGAGCGGGAACAAGCGATTTTGGAATGTGCTTACTATAAAAACATGAGTCAAAAAGAGACGGGCGAACTCCTCGGTATTTCCCAGATGCACGTGTCACGTCTACAACGACGCGCGCTCGAGAAATTGCGTGAGGCCATCAAAGTCCCACTCAACGAAGTATTCTCAAACGATGACTAAACGGTCATCGTTTTTTTGTCGTCTTCTACAGAGTTTGCTACACTTCAATAGAGAAGAGAAAAGGAAGTGATTCGAGTGATTACGAAGATTGCGAACGAATTAAAGCTGAATACGAGTCAAATCGAGACGGTACAACAACTTGCGTCGGATGGAGCGACGATCCCGTTCATGGCCCGCTATCGAAAAGAGATGACGGGGAATTTGGACGAAGTCGAAATCAAAGCGATCCTCGACTCGCTCCAATATGAAGAGAGTCTCCAAAAACGGAAAACAGACGTCCTCGCAAAACTCGAAGAACTCGAGAAGGCGACGCCGGAACTGACACGGGCCATCGAGGTCGCGACGAGTCTCCAACAAGTCGAGGACATCTACTTGCCGTATCGTCCGAAGCGCCGAACGAAAGCCGAGCAAGGACGAGAGAAGGGGTTACAGCCGCTCGCCGACTGGTTCCGGGAAGCATCTGCTTATTCGGTGCAACAAGCGGAGGGACTCACGGGTGAACTGGCGCTAGAAGAGGCGCTTCCGTTCGTACAAGCGATCATCGGGGAAGAGTGGGGGGAAGAGGCAGCGCTCCGCCAGACGCTGCGGACGAAAGTGCGGAACGAGGCGCTCCTCCGGTCCCAAAAGAAAAAGGCGGCAGAAGATGAGAAAGAAGTGTTCGCCCAGTATTACGACTACGAGGAGAAAGTGGTCGGTATCGTGCCGCACCGCATCCTCGCGTTGAACCGGGGTGAGCGGACCGACGTGCTCCAAGTGAAGCTCGTCTTTGACGAGACGTTGTTCTTGAAACGAGCACTCAGTAAGTTCGATCGTCTTCCGACCGAGAAACGGGATGTCGTGACGCTCGCTATAAAGGACGCGTTCAAGAAATCGGTCTTCCCGGCCATCGAACGTGAAATCCGTAGTTCGTTGACCGAGATGGCTGAAGAACAAGCGATCGACGTCTTCTCTAAGAACTTGAAGCAGCTCTATATGCAGCCACCGCTCCGTGAAGTTGTCGTGCTCGGCATCGACCCGGCCTACCGGACCGGCTGTAAGTGGGCCGTCGTCAACGAGACCGGGAAAGTCGAAGAAGTCGGCGTGTTCTATCCGACGGCGCCGAAGCATGACGTGGCCGGTTCAGAAAAAGTGCTCTCATCTCTCGTGAAACGCTATCCGATCTCCGTCATCGTCATTGGCAACGGGACCGCTTCGCGTGAGACCGAGCAATTTGTCTCGAACTGGCTGAAGACGGCCGAGCGTGAGATCGCGTACGCGATCGTCAATGAAGCCGGTGCCAGCGTGTACTCGGCTTCCGAGATTGCGCGATCTGAGTTCCCGGAGTTGAAAGTCGAAGAACGTTCGGCTGTATCGATCGCCCGTCGGATCCAAGATGCGATGGCCGAGCTTGTGAAAGTCGACCCGCAATCGGTCGGGGTCGGACAGTACCAGCATGATGTCAGTCAAAACAAATTGAAAGGCTCACTCGAGTTCGTCGTCGAGAGCGTCGTCAACATGGTCGGTGTCGATGTGAACCGAGCTTCCGAGTCGTTGCTCACGTACGTATCGGGCCTCAATAAGACGACGGCAAAAAACATCGTCGCGTATCGTGATGAGTTCGGGCGCTTCAATACCCGCAAAGAAATCAAGAAAGTGCCGCGTCTTGGGGCGAAGGCGTATGAGCAGGCAGCTGGCTTCCTTCGCATCACGAACGGGAGCGACGTGCTCGACCAAACAGAGATCCACCCAGAGAGTTACAAGTTGACGTTATCTATATTGAAGGAACTCGGTGTCTCGAAAACAGCGGTCGGCACGGCCGAGTTGCGAGATCGGTTGAAGTCGGTAGATGCCCGAGTGCTCAGCGAAACGCTTGAGGCGGGATTGCCGACGGTCGAAGACATCTTGAAGTCGCTCGCCAAACCGGGCCGTGATCCACGTGAGGATATTCAAAAGCCGCTTTTACGGACGGATGTCATGAACTTAGAAGACTTGCAGGTCGGGATGGAGTTCCAAGGGACGGTCCGCAACGTCATCGACTTCGGGGCATTCGTCGACATCGGGGTCAAACAGGACGGGCTCGTCCACATCTCGAAGTTGTCGAACCGTTACGTCAAACATCCGCTCGACGTCGTCGCGGTCGGGGACATCGTCACCGTCTGGATCGAGCAAGTCGATGCCAACCGGGGTCGGATCAGCCTGACGATGCTAGAGCCTAAAAAACAATAAATCGATATTTAGTAAGAAGAAAGTCGGAGTTGAGCAAAGTGGTTTCATTTTGCTCAACTTTTTTATTAAAAAGTGTTGACGGTCGTTTTTGACCGTGATATCTTATAGAGGTCGCCAAGAGCGCGGCATGAAAAATTAAAGCTTTTCTAAAAAAGTGATTGACACGTTTCGGGTTTGCGGTTACAATTTAAATCGTTACTTTGAAAAATTCAAGCAACGTTCCGCAATAGCTCAGTGGTAGAGCAACCGGCTGTTAACCGGTAGGT
The DNA here is from genome assembly GCF_004337175.1 of Exiguobacterium sp. SH1S21. Taxonomy (NCBI): domain Bacteria; kingdom Bacillati; phylum Bacillota; class Bacilli; order Caryophanales; genus Exiguobacterium; species Exiguobacterium sp. SH1S21. The sequence goes on from NZ_SJUY01000012.1 coordinate 51,148, forward strand.
CGTAGGTTCAAATCCTACTTGCGGAGCCATTTTATTTTGGAGACGTACCCAAGCGGCTATAAGGGGCTCCCCTGCTAAGGGAGTAGGCTGGGAAACCGGTGCGAGGGTTCGAATCCCTCCGTCTCCGCCACTTACTTTTTAGAAAACATCAATCAAACAAATGGCCCGTTGGTCAAGCGGTTAAGACACCGCCCTTTCACGGCGGTAACACGGGTTCGATTCCCGTACGGGTCACCATTTCGGAGGATTAGCTCAGCTGGGAGAGCACCTGCCTTACAAGCAGGGGGTCGGCGGTTCGATCCCGTCATCCTCCACCATTTCAAATTTAAGCGCGTATACTGGTCTTGTGGTGTAGGGGTTAACATGCCTGCCTGTCACGCAGGAGATCGCGGGTTCAAATCCCGTCAAGACCGCCATTTACGTTGGGCTGTAGCCAAGTGGTAAGGCATTGGATTTTGATTCCAACATGCGAAGGTTCGATCCCTTCCAGCCCAGCTTATATTTGAGCCATTAGCTCAGTTGGTAGAGCATCTGACTTTTAATCAGAGGGTCGCAGGTTCGAGCCCTGCATGGCTCACCATTTTTATTCCTCGTAACATTTAATTACGCTGCGGTCGTGGCGGAATCGGTAGACGCGCTAGGTTGAGGGCCTAGTGGTGGTTAACACCGTGGAGGTTCAAGTCCTCTCGACCGCACCATGCACCCTTAGCTCAGCTGGATAGAGCGTTAGACTACGAATCTAAAGGCCGGGAGTTCGAATCTCTCAGGGTGCACCATTTTTATTATGGGCCTATAGCTCAGCCGGTTAGAGCGCACGCCTGATAAGCGTGAGGTCGGTGGTTCGAGTCCACTTAGGCCCACCATCTTAACTGACGAACTTTGAAAACTGAACGATGAGGCAAAAAAAGTTTTACAAGTTTTGATTGAAGCGCAAGCTTCGTCATTTTCAAGAGCTATATCAAATTCTTTGGAGAGTTTGATCCTGGCTCAGGACGAACGCTGGCGGCGTGCCTAATACATGCAAGTCGAGCGCAGGAAATCGACGGAACCCTTCGGGGGGAAGTCGACGG
>NZ_SJUY01000013.1:0-50568 GCF_004337175.1 Exiguobacterium sp. SH1S21
TTAGCTACTACAATCACCATCGTTACCAATGGAACATGAAAAAGATGACTCCTGTACAGTACAGGAATCATCTTCTTCAAGTCGCATAAGTTTTTTTTCATATGTCCTTTACATTGGGTACAGATTACGTGCGCCGATCGATTTTTATTATGCGTTTTGGTAAAGTGATTCGACTTGTTGTTGAAGCGATTCGTTCTCGAGGAACTGGTCGTACGTCGCTTCTTTGTCGACAATCCCGTTCGGCGTCACTTCGATGATGCGTGTCGCAATCGTCGAGATGAGCTGATGGTCATGTGAACTGAAGAGGAGTACGCCTTTGAACGTCTCGAGGCCGTTATTGAGCGCTGTGATTGATTCGAGGTCCAAGTGGTTCGTCGGATCGTCAAGGACGAGCACGTTCGAATTCGAGAGCATCATCTTCGAGAGCATGCAACGAACTTTCTCTCCCCCTGAGAGGACAGACGCTTTCTTCATGACTTCTTCGCCAGAGAAGAGCATACGGCCGAGGAAACCACGGAGGAACGTATCTGACTCGTCAGCTGGCGAGAACTGGCGTAACCAGTCCAAGATGCTCTTATCTGAGCCTTCGAAGTATTCCGAGTTGTCTTTCGGGAAGTACGACTGGATCGTCGTCACGCCCCATTTGACCGTACCCGTGTCTGGCTCCATCTCACCCATGAGGATCTTGAAGAGCGTCGTGATGGCGACGTCGTTGCGACCGACGAAAGCGACTTTGTCCATCTTGTTCAATGAGAACGTGACGTTGTCGAGTACTTTGACACCGTCGATCGTCTTCGAGACGTTGTCGACGTACAAGACGTCATTTCCGATTTCACGTTCCATCGAGAAACCGACGAACGGATAACGGCGTGATGACGGACGGATGTCATCCAGTGTGATCTTATCGAGCAACTTTTTACGCGACGTCGCTTGACGCGCCTTCGAGGCGTTCGAGCTGAAACGAGCGATAAAGTTTTGGAGCTCTTTGATCTTCTCTTCTTTTTTCTTGTTCTGGTCGTTGGCCATGCGCGATGCGAGTTGGCTCGACTCGTACCAGAAGTCGTAGTTCCCGACGTACAGCTGAATTTTACCGAAGTCGAGGTCAGCCATATGTGTACAAACTTTGTTCAAGAAGTGACGGTCGTGGGAAACGACGATGACTGTGTTCTCGAAGTTGATCAAGAACTCTTCGAGCCATTGAATCGCTTTGATGTCAAGTCCGTTCGTCGGCTCATCGAGGAGCAAGATGTCTGGCTTACCGAACAACGCTTGGGCAAGGAGTACCTTGACCTTCTCGCCACCCGTGAGCTCGCTCATGAGTTTATGGTGCGACGCGTCAGTGATTCCAAGACCTTGAAGCACCGTTGCGGCTTCCGACTCGGCTTCCCAACCGTTCATCTCAGCGAATTCACCTTCGAGTTCAGCGGCACGCATGCCGTCTTCGTCAGAGAAATCTTCTTTCATATAGATTGCATCTTTTTCTTTCATGACTTGATACAAGCGCTCATGGCCTTTGATGACTGTTTCAAGCACAGCCTGGTCTTCGTACGCATAATGGTCCTGTTTAAGGACAGCGAGACGTTCGCCAGGTGAGAAGCTGACGTCACCCGTTGACGTCTCTTGCTCACCGGCAAGAATTTTCAAGAATGTTGATTTACCGGCACCGTTCGCGCCGATCAAGCCGTAACAGTTGCCTGGTGTGAACTTGATGTTCACGTCTTCGAACAACTTACGGCCACCGAATTGAAGACTTACGTTATTTACTGTAATCATGTATAGAATACCTCGTTTTTCTGATTTGTTTACGACGTGTATTGTATCACGTTTTTTAAAAACGCGCAGTCGCGGGTAAATATGAAACAAATGTGGAACAGATTCGTATGAATGGATAAGGGGGAATCGCTCATGAAAACATCACTATCGATCCGTGAGGCGTGGAACGACTACTACCGCAAAGATTTCGTCCGACTGTTGCTCGTGTTCTTCGTGACAGGCGTCGTCTCGTATTGGTTATTCCGCACGTTCGTCGCGGCCGAACAAGTCGACGAAATTTTAGCCCAACTCGGCGAATCGTTTGAAGCGAGCGGGCTGACGTTCGACTCGAGCGCACGCGACACGATGATCGCCTTGTTCGTGAACAATACACGTGTCACGTTGCTCGCCTTCTTGCTCGGAGTGATCCCACTCTTCATCCCCTATGTGTTCGTCGTCATCAACGCCGCCGTCATCGGCCTCGTCGCCATGCTCGTCGGTTTCACGGGCGAGTCGGTCATTAAAGTGCTCGTTCTCGGAATTTTACCGCATGGCGTCACCGAGATCTCGGCGATCCTGCTCGGGGCGGCGATGGGTCTGTCGCTCAACCGTCATGTATGGAAGAAGTTACGAGGGAAAGAGACAGACGTCACGTTCAAAGCGCTATTGTTCGCAGGATTCAAGACGTTCCTGTTCATCGCGGTCCCGCTCCTCGCTGTCTCTGCTGTCATCGAGGCGTACGTCACGCCGCTCTTGCTACAGTAAAAGTCATCACAGGATGGCTTTTTTTAATTGAAGTAATGTGTCGTCTCGAGACAGCGCAGCTGGGTAATGCCTTCTATGGTGACTTCGCAGTTCAACTGCCAGACTTCGAACCCGTCCGCGATCGCGTCACGAATCCGTTGGCGAATCAAAGCGTCGTGTCTCCGATTCGGATTGCCGGTGAAGACAGGCGCATCATATAAAAAGACATACAATAAAACGGCCCGTCCTGCTTGTGGCAACGTCGCGATCAGTGTTTCAAGATGACGGATGAACCGTTTCGTCTCGACAGGGGTTTGCCTTGCGTTTCCTTCAAAGCGAGGGAGCGGCGTCACGAACAGTTCCGTCAGCGGTGTTTTCACTTCCATATAGACTGCATCGACTTTGAAATCGAGGCGTGAACCACCTGACACGATTTCACGTTCGACACGTTCTAGAGACGGAAAGACCGGCAAAGCGTCCGCTTTCAAGAGATGTTCGACGTAGTCGTTGGCACGCCCTTGATGGATGCCGATCCAGCGCTTGTCCCGGTCAATCGAGATGGCTTCCACCGTGAAAGAAGTGAGGCGTCGCGAATTGTTTGCCGCCGAGACGAGGCAAGGAACACCGTCGAAGATGATATCACCAATCCGTCCCGTGACCGGACAGTGGCACGCGACGATTTCGTCATCGAGCAACACGTCCATGACGAAGCGGTTGCGCCGCTTGACGATCACCCCTTCTTTTAACGGTCGTTCAAACCGATACATCGTCAGTCGACGCGAGTGACCGTCGTGTCGAGCTCGAACGTCACGTTGCCGGCCAAGGCGCGTGAGATCATACAGCCGTCTTTCGCTTTCTTGGCGATTCGTTCGACGAGCGTGATATCCCGGTCGGTGGCGTCGGCCTTTACGTTGATCACCGTTTTATAGCGGATCGTCTCGTACGTGAACACGCGGTTCGTCACGTCGACGATGCCTTCGGCGTCAATTGTGATACCTTGATGGGAAAGATCGCTCCGTCCGAGCATGGCCGCAAGCGTGATGATATAGCACGTCGCCGCAGCTCCGAGGAGCATCTCATCGGGATTCGTCCCGATACCAGGGCCGTCCATTTCCGGGGGAATCGAAATTTGCGTCTTCAACCGTTCGGCCTCGATCGTGCCGACGTCGTTACGTCCGCCGGTCCAGTCAAGGTTCATGTGAAACGTATGCTTCATAAAAATCGCCTCCAATGTCTCTAGTGTAGAAGAGAATGATTGGAGGCGCATAGATTATGCTCGCGCGCGTTCGGCGAACGTGCGGAGCGTCTGGATAATGACGTGTGTCGCTTTTTCCATGTTGTTGACGGAGACGTACTCGAACTTGCCGTGATAGTTCTCGCCGCCAGTGAAGATGTTTGGCGTCGGGAGACCCATATACGACAGTTGTGAGCCATCGGTCCCGCCGCGGATCGGTTCGATTACCGGTTCGATCCCGAGCTCGCGCATGACGTCGGCGACGGTGTCGACGATGTGTTTGACCGGCTCGATCTTCTCGGCCATGTTGTAGTACTGGTCGTCCATCTTCAAGTCGATGCGTGTCTCGCCGTATTTTTGTTTCCATTCGGCGACAAGCTTCTCGAGCAAGACTTTCCGGGCCTCGAACTTCGTCCGGTCGTGGTCTCGTATGATGTATTGGAGAACGGTCGTCTCGACATCACCCGAGAATCCGTTCAAGTGGAAGAATCCTTCGTAATGGCTCGTATGCTCCGGTGCCTCGTCGGCCGGAAGGCGGTTATGGAACGCCATCGCCAGTTTCATCGAGTTGACCATCTTGTTCTTGGCGCTGCCCGGGTGGACGTTCGTGCCGTGGAACGTGACGGTCGCTCCGGCGGCGTTGAAACTCTCATACTGAAGTTCGCCAAGCGGACCGCCGTCCATCGTGTAGGCGAAGTCGGCGTTGAAGCGGGCGACGTCGAACTTATGGGGGCCGCGCCCGATCTCTTCGTCCGGTGTGAACGCAATCCGGACCGGTCCGTGTGGGATTTCCGGATGCGCCAGTAAGTGTTCGACCGCCGTGACGATTTCCGCCATGCCGGCCTTATCATCGGCACCGAGCAACGTCGTCCCGTCCGTCGTCATGAGCGTATGGCCGACGTAATCATCAAGTTCGGGGAAGTCACGCGGTGACAAGATAACATTGAGTGCCTCGTTCAAGACGATATCGCCACCCGCATAGTGTTCAACGAGTTGCGGATTGACGTTGGTGCCTGTAAAATCGGTCGCCGTATCGACGTGAGCAAGCAGCCCGATCGTCGGCACGTCATGGTCGACGTTACTCGGCAACGTCGCGAACAAGTAGCCGTATTCGTCGGTCTCGACGTCCTCGAGCCCAATCGCCTTCAGTTCGGCCTCGAGATGGCGGATCAAATCCCATTGTTTCGCCGTCGACGGCGTCGTCTCACTCGTGAAGTCAGATTGGGTATCAATCTTTGCGTAGGTCATTAATCGTTCAATCAATTTTGCTTGCATGGTAGACCTCCTCTAACGAATCATTACTTATTTAGTGTAGCATGAGAGCTGTTTTGAAAAGTATCAAAATTGTTTGACAACAAACAGGGAGACGCCGGGGCGTCTCCCTGTCTTGCAACTAAAATAGGAAAGGTAATAGGAGCGGCAACAAGAACGACGTGAGAATGGCGGTCAATCCCATCGCGGCGCCACCCGTCGCGCCTGAGAGCGGATGTTCGGTCGCGGCTTGGGCCGTCCCGATGCCGTGGCTGATCGTCCCGAGGGCGAGTCCGCGCGTGAACGGGTCGGTCACGTTGAACATAGATAGAATCACTGGGCCGAGCATGGCGCCAAGGATGCCGCAGGCGACGGCGACCGAAGCGGCGAGCGCGGCGTCACCTTGCAACTGTCGTGCCAGTTCGAGCGCGATTGGCGAGGTCACCGATTTGACGGACAAGGCGAGCAAGACGTGATCCGTCAACTTGAGGGCAGTTCCGAGACCGACAGCGACGAAAATCGTTGATAACGTCCCGAGCACGATGGCACCGAGCGCTCGTTTAGCCCGAGCGAGCAGGATCGGCAAGTTGCGATAGAGCGGCAAGCCGAGCGCCACTGTCGCCGGCCCGAGCAGTGTCGTGATCGCATCTTTCGCCGGCGCATACGTGTCGTACGTCTGTCCAGAGACGAGCAATAACAAGATGAGCGTGAGCGTGCTCAAAAAGACAACGTTCGTGAACGGGGACGCCCATTTGAATGACAGCTTCCGACTCAACATGTAGACGGTAATCGTGATCAATATCCACAGGACGGTCATGACGCCTCACCGTGTCTTCCGGAAACGAGCGCCGTCACGACGAGACCGATCGTCATGCTGATGATCAAGGCGAGGAAGAGCGGAACGCCTTCCTCCTTTAAGAGAGAGCTATAAGACATGAGCCCGACCGCGATCGGGATGAAGAAAAAAGCGAGGTGCTTCGTCAAGAAGCCGGCGCTATCTTCGATCCATTCGACGCGGATGATTTTGGTCATCAATAAGAGCAGTAACAGGACCATGCCGATGACGCTCCCTGGCACTTTTAAATCGAGCACGGCGACGATCCAATTCCCGAGCGCGCTCAAGCCAAATAAGAGCGAAAGGCCGATGATCCATTTGATAAGACGTTGCATGTGATTCATCCTTTCGCATATACGTTCAAAACGTATGGATTCTCTCAAACTTTATCATCTAGGTCAAGATGGAGGCTATGACAAAAAAGATGATGGGTACATATGTTCGGGGTGTTATAATGAGCTCACTACTAACAAATGAGGTGTATTTATGGAACAGACAGCAGTCAAACGGTTTATTCAAGAACAGCAACTCAAAAATGAGGCAGACGTCTTGAACGCGTTCCAACAACGAATCAATTTGAGTATGGTGCCTCGAACGACACGACAAGAGGTGGCGATTGGCCATTCGAAATTTGGTGGGTATCCTGACTTGTCGAACGCGGCCGACCATCCGGGTGAGGATTTGACTTTTTTGGCCCAATTCCGTCTCAGCGACTTCGTGGGGTACGAATCTGTTACCGCTTTACCGAAGGACGGGCTGCTGTCTTTCTTTTATAATCTCGAAGAACAACCGTGGGGCGACAAGGACGAACGTCATCTTTGGCGTGTTGTGTACACGGAAGACACAGACCTTGAACGTGTCAAAGTTGGGGAGGCGCTGAACGAACGGGCAGTCTCGTTTGATGAATCGTACGCACCCAACGTTGATATGCTCGCCCATCTATTGAATGACGACCAGTTCGAGGCGTTCGAAGAACTGATTGACGATGAGGAATTTCACGCAATCGGCGGTCATCCGAGCGCTATTCAAAATGATGTGTTCGAAGAGGTTCAGGACACATATGGTGACCGCTTCAAGCGGCCGTTCCTGCTCTTCCAAATGGATTCGTCAGAAGAGCTCGATATCATGTTCGGCGATGTCGGGATTCTTTACTTTTTGATTCCGACAGAGGCGCTTCAGGCCAAACGATTCGAGGAGACCGAAATGATTATGCAATGCTATTGAACAAAAAAAGAGATTTGACCGAGAGCCGGTCAAATCTCTTTTTTTAATTATGCTTGTTGTTTCTTGCGGAACCGGGCGAAGAACTCATAGACGATTGGGACGATGAGTAACGTCAGTAACGTCGAACTTGTGAGTCCTCCGATGACGGTGACACCGAGTCCTTTCGAGATGAGTGCGCCGCCTTCGAGTCCGAGGGCAAGTGGTGATAAGGCACCGATCGTCGCGAGCGCCGTCATGAGAATCGGACGGAGTCGCGTACCGGCTGCTTCGAGCAACGCTTCACGCGTCGATAGACCGGCTTCTTCTTTATGAATAACGCGGTCAATCAAGACGATCGCATTTGTGACGACGATCCCGATCAACATGAGCGCACCAATCAAAGCAGATACGGAAATCGTTTCTCCCGTGATCAAGAGGGCGACGAGTCCGCCGATGATCGCATAAGGGAGCGAGAACAATACGACGAACGGGGTGACGGCACCGCCGAACGTGACGACGAGCACCAAGTAGACGATGGCGATGGCTGCGAGCATCGCGAGGCCGAGCTGCGTGAACGATTCTTGAATCTGTTCTGTCACGCCGCCGACGTCATACGAGACGCCAGTCGGGAGATCGATGTCAGAGACACGTTCTTCGATGGCGGCCGACGCTTCCGTCGCCTTGTCCGTGCTAAGTTCGACGCTGACGGTAGCAAGGAGCTTGCCGTCGCGCTGGACGAGCGTGTCCGGCGTCGTGCCTTCTTCGACTTCGATGAAGTCTGAGATTGGGCGCGGCCCGAACGGCGTCGTCACTTCTTGCGCTTGCAAGTCTTCAATGCTGTCATACGTGACTTGTTCCGTCGGGATGATGACGTCGAGCTGTTTGTCATCGATCGTCACACTGGCGAGCGGACTGGCCTGTGCTTGGAACTGACCGATCGTTTGAGCGAGTTGAGCGGCCGAGACGCCAGCTTCAGCTGCTGCTTGTTGATCGACGTTGAACGTGTACTGGACGTATGACTCACGAAGATCAGACGTCGCTTGGCGGACGTAGTCCGTCTCTTCTTCGATCGTCTCGATGAATGTCGGGACAATCGCTTCAAGATCTTCGAGCGAGTTTGCGTAGACGTTATACGTCACACCGCTCGTTCCGGCACCGCCGGCGAAGTTTTGTTCTTTCCATTCTCCGCCTGAGGCAAGTTCGTTCAATTGTTCGATGTCTGCCAATTTGACGTCGGCAAAGTCTTCTGTGTCCGGGTCGTACTGGACGATGAAGATCCCTTGCTTGTTATTCCCCGGGTTGAGCGGGTTTTCGCCACCGACCGTGAACTGGACGTCGGTCGCGTTCGGCTGGTCTTCCATAAAGTACGTCTCGGCGATCTCAGCAGCCGCGATCGAGTCGTCAAGCGTCTGTCCCGGTTCCGGGTCGAACGTGACGAACAGCGTTTTCTCCGAATCTTGGTTCAAGAAGTTGACCCCGATGGCTGGTACGAGGGCAAAACTGCCGATCAAGAGAAGTGTCGCGAGTCCGAAGACGACGAGCTTGTGATTGAGCGACCAGTTGAGCACACCGCGGTACCATTCGGCAAGTTTACCGGGTCCTTCTTCTGGCTTCAGCTTGTCACGGTTTTTAAAGAACGAATCGGCCATCATCGGTACGACCGTGATCGCGACGAGGAGCGAAGCGAGCAAGGCGAAGACGACGGTCAAGGCGAACGGCAAGAACAGTTCGCCGACGAAGCCGGTCACGAAACCGAGCGGTAAGAAGACGGCGATCGTCACGATTGTCGATGACGCGATCGGGACGAACACTTCTTTCGTCGCGGCGATGATCAACGCTTTGCCGCGTAACGGTTCGTTCGGACGAGTGAGTCGACGATAAATATTTTCGATGACGACGATTGAGTCATCGACGACGCGTCCAATCGCGACGGTCATCGCCCCGAGCGTCATGATGTTGAGCGTGATATCGAGTTGCTTCAAGACGATGAGCGCCATCAAGAGCGATAGCGGAATCGAGATGACAGCAATGATCGTCGAACGGAAGTTACGAAGGAACACTAAGATGATCAAAATAGCGAATAGACCACCGAGTAACGCCTTCGATACCATCGTCTCGACCGATTCTTCAATCGGCTGACCTTGGTCGAGTGTGATTGAGACGTTCGCCGTATCATATTCGGCCTCAAAGTCGTCTAAAATCGTTTTGACGGCGTTGACGACGTCGACGGTGTTCGCGTCTTGTGTCTTCGTCACTTGAATTCCGATCGAACGTTCTCCGTTCGACCGCGAGATTGATTCTTCGATGCCGCGGTCTTCGATTGTCGCGAGTTCGCTTAAAGCGACGGTCGGGACTGTTGTCGGCACATTCGCAGGTGGGACTGTGCCAGGGACTTCGCTTGGCAACTCAGGTGTCTCGCCAGTCGGGAATCCACTTGGCGTCCCTGGGGCGGTCGGTTCAGCTGGGGCTGGTGAGTACGGGATTTGCAGGTCGCGGAACGCTTCGAGCGTCTCCGACTTCCCGTCGATGACAACGGCCTGTTCCGTATCCCCGAGCTCGTACAAACCGAGCGCGATGCGGGCATCGTTTGCTTGAATCAACTGTTTGACCGTATCTTCTGTCAAGTTGTATTCGGCAAGTGCGGCCTCGTCGAAGCGAAGCTCGACGCGACGGACTTCTTGACCGGCGATTTGGACGAGCTGGGCACCTTCGACACCTTCAAGGGCCGGTTGGAGTTCGTCTTCGACAAGTTTTGTCAACTCAGCTAAATCGAGGCTTTCATCTGAAACGGCTGCACCGACGACCGGGAAAGCGTCGAAGCTGAGGCGTGACACTTGCGGGTCTTGGACGGACTCTGGCAGCTCGACGTTGCTGAGTGCATCTTTGACCTGTTGTTCGGCTGCTTCCATATCCGTGCTGAAATCATAATCGATTTGAATGTTCGAAGCGTTTTGGAACGAAGACGAACGAACTTGTTCGACACCGTTCAAACTCTTCAAGCGATCTTCGAGCACGGTGCTCACTTCGTCGAGCACTTGTTCAGGGGAAGCACCGGGATAAATCGTCGTTACCGAGACGGTCGGTGTCGTGATGTCAGGCAGTGTCTCTAGTTTCATCGTCAGGCCGGCAAAGATTCCGGCGGCCGTTAAGATGATCGTCATCAACCAAACGGCAAACTTGTTGTTGACGGAGAAGGTTGTGATCTTTTGCATGGGGTTCATTTCTCCTCTAATAAATTAGTCTAGTTTCCCGAATCGATATGTCGGGCGCGCTCGATGAGTCGAGCAATAATGGCTTGTTTTAAAGCGGTAGGGGGGACGCCGACATTGAAGTGTTCGGACATCATCATCCCTTCAAGGGCATAGCGGATGATCATCGTCTCGACGGGATCGCTCGTCTGTTGAAATTCGGCGAAGAACGTGTCGAGGTCATGCTTCCAACGGTCGGCGTACGCTTGATCGACGGCGAATAACGTCAAGAAGGCAATCATCTTCTCGGCATCAATATGAATCGGTGAGCGTTCCGGGTAGAGTTTCGTCTCATCAAATAAGCGGACGAACGCCTCGACGGGACCGTGGCCGTCAGCCTGAAGTGATTCGTATAAATCGTTTTGTTCGGTTTGAAGCCGTTCGACGATGGCGGTCAAAAGCGCTTCTTTCGACGGATAATGATACAACAGGCCGCCTTTTGAGACACCAGCGGTCTTTGCGACTTCATCTAATGTCAGTTGGTGCACTCCGTGCTCCATGATGATCTCGGTCGCGGCATCTAACAGTTTTTGTTTCGTGATAGTTGATCGGTTTGTCATTTCGTCACTCCTTTCTGTACCGACCAGACGGTCTTTTCATTTCAACTATAGGCGCCTCATCATTTTGAAGTCAAGAAATGATATCGTCAAAACTGTTAAGTTATAAATATATAACTACTGGTAACGTTTTCAAAAAAAGGTTGACATGAGAATGATTATCATCGATTATAATGATTGAGAGTAATTATCATTACCAACAAAGAGACTAAAACGTGGGGGAAATATAAATGAACAAAAAGTACATGGCACTTGGACTTTCGGCAGCACTTACGACATCACTGCTCGCGGCTTGCGCGAGCACGGAAGAGACGACTACTACGGGGGACAATGAGACGGCAGAAGAATCAAAAGTCGTCAACGTCTACTCGAGCCGTCATTACGATGTCGACAAAGAACTCTACAAACAGTTCGAAGAAGAGACGGGCGTGAAAGTCAACGTCGTTGAAGGAAAAGGTGATGAACTTCTTGAACGTTTGAACACAGAAGGTGAGAACACAGAAGCGGATCTCTTCATTACTGCTGACGCCGGGAACTTGCACCAGGCAAAAGAAGCAGGGCATCTTCAAGCGGTCGATAGCGATGTGCTTGAGTCGAACATCCCAGAAAAATACCGTGACACGGACAACGAATGGTTTGGTCTCACGAAGCGTGCACGTGTCATCGTCTACGCGAAAGATCGCGTGAAGCCGGAAGACTTGTCGACGTACGAAGCGCTCACGGAAGAACAGTGGAATGGGAAAGTACTCGTTCGTCCATCTGAAAACATGTACAACATCTCGCTTCTCGCGTCATTCATCGAAGTGAACGGCGTCGACCAAGCGAAAGAATGGGCAGAAGGCATGGTCAACAACATGGCACGTGACCCACAAGGGAACGACCGTGACCAAGCGAAAGCCGTCGTCGCCGGTGAAGGGGATGTGGCCATCATGAACACCTACTACATGGGTCTCATGCTGAACTCAGAAGACGCGGAAGAGAAGAAAGTCGCTGAAGCGCTCGGTGTCTTCTTCCCGAACCAAGACACGACAGGTACGCACGTCAACATCTCTGGAATCGCGATGACGAAAGCGGCGAAGAACTCTGACAACGCGAAGAAACTCATGGAGTTCATGTCTGACCCGTCAGCGCAAGAGCAGTTCGCAAGCGCCAACTACGAGTACCCGGTCAACGAATCGGTCGAGCCGAACGAGCTCCTCAAATCATGGGGTGAGTTCAAAGAACAAGATATCAACCTATCTGTTCTCGGTGAAAATCAGCAAGAAGCCATCCGCATCTTCAACGAAGCCGGTTGGAAATAAGACGACTTCGGCTTGAACATACGTTCAGGCCGAAGGTTTTTGCGTTTCCTGACAGTCTAAAGGTATGACCGGGACGATGAAACTGATATGATGGGACAGGAAGTAAATGAAAGAAACGGGAGCTGTAAGACATGAACTGGTATGCAATCAAACGACAACTGAATGGATGGTCCATCCTGAGCTTTATCGCGTTGTCGTTTATCGTCCTGCCAGGAATCGTCGTCTTAGTAGAACTGTTCGCACCGGTCAATGACAATTGGCAACACATCCGCGAATACCTGCTGCCGACGTATGTGAGGAACACGTTGTTCATCATGCTCGTGACCGGTTTCTTGACGACCATCATCGGAACGAGCCTCGCTTGGTTCGTCACGGTGTATGACTTCCCGTTACGGCGATTCTTCAAATGGGCGCTCATCTTGCCGCTCGCAATCCCGCCGTATATCGGTGCTTACACGTATCATGGCATCTTGAACTACACCGGCGTCATCCAGACGACGCTGCGCAACGAGTTTGGCATCACCGTGGATCAGACGTACTTCAACATCATGACGATCCAAGGGACGATCTTCATCTTCACGTTGTTCTTGTATCCGTACATTTATACAATCACACGCGCGTTCCTACACAACCAGTCATCGTCGATGATCGAGAACGCCCGCATCCTCGGACGCGGGTCGTGGGATATCTTCTTCACCGTCGTCATCCCGATCTCACGCGTCGCCATCATCGGTGGCGTCAGTCTCGTCTTGATGGAAGTGTTAAACGACTACGGCGTCGTCAAATACTTCGGGATCCAGACGTTCAGTACGGCCATCTTCAGCACGTGGTTCGGTATGAAGGACACGTCTTCAGCGTTAAAACTTGCCGGCACGCTCATGATCATCGTCATCGCCATCTTGATGGGGGAACGACTCGTCCGGGGCCGCAAGCAGTTCAGCTATGCGACGACAAAAGTGAAGCCGCTCAAGCCAAGACCATTGAACGGCTGGCATCGTTACGCCGTGTTCGGTTACGTGGCGACGATCTTCGGCATCGCTTTCGCGATCCCGTTCATCCAACTCGTCGCTTGGACGTTCTTGACGTTCGAGCAAGTGTTCACGGCTGAATTTTTCCGCCTCGTCTGGAACACGGTGAGCGTCGCCTTTATCGCGACGATCATCATTCTCGTATTCGCACTCATCATCGCCAACTATACGCGGTTGTTCCCATCGAACATGACGCGCGTCATCTCGAAAGTGACGACGCTCGGCTACTCGATTCCAGGAGCGGCCATCGCCATCGCTGTCATCACGTTATTTTTACTATTAGACGAATGGGTGCTAAAAGCAGCGCTCGCGCTTGATCTCGGACAGACGTTCGTGTTCCGGACGACGCTCATCATGCTCATCTTCGCCTACGTCATCCGTTTCCTCGCCATCGGTTACAACTCGATCGAGAGCGGATTTGAGAAAGTCGGGAAGTCGTTCACGGAAGCGTCACGCATGCTCGGTTGGGGCACGGTGCAGACGTTCTTCCGGGTCGATATCCCGATGATCAAAGGGGCGATCATGAGCGCGTTCATCCTCGTCTTCATCGATATTATGAAAGAGTTGCCGCTGACGCTGTTCTTGCAGCCGTTCAACTTCTCGACGCTTGCGACGCAGGCGTTCAAATATGTCAGTGATGAGAAGATTCACGAAGCGGCGCTCGCGTCGATCGTCATCGTTCTCATGAGCGGATTGTTAATCTTTGTGTTCCATAAGGTGCTTGATAAGGAGGCCGACTAATGTTTGTTCAAATCAACGATTTACACTTCAGCTATAAAGGTGCGCAAGCAGAGACGATCAAAGGATTCTCGCTCTCGATCACGAAAGGCGAGATCGTATCCCTCCTCGGCGACAGCGGTTCGGGGAAAAGTACGATCTTGCGCCTCATCGCCGGTCTCGAGATGCCAAATCAAGGCGTCGTCGTCGTCAACGATTGCGTCTGTTGTGACGACTGCCAGTTCATGCCGCCCGAACAACGCGGCGTCGGTATGGTGTTTCAAGACTATGCGCTCTTCCCGCACATGACCGTTGAGAAGAACATCCGCTTCGGCCTCCATAAGCTCAGCCGTAAAGAGCGGAACGAGCGGGTCGAGGAGATGCTCACGCTCGTGAACTTATCTGAGTTCCGGCATCGCTATCCGTATGAGCTCAGCGGTGGTCAGCAACAGCGTGTCGCGCTCGCGCGTGCGCTCGCACCGAAGCCGTCCCTCTTGATCTTAGACGAGCCGTTCAGTAACTTGGACACGTCGCTCCAACACCGGATCCGCGACGATCTGCGCCGTCTCCTCAAACAGACGGGGACGACGACGATCTTTGTCACGCACGACGAAGAAGACGCGGAAGCGCTCGCTGACCGCATCGTCTATCTCGGAGAAGGCAAAATTAAAAAGCAGATCATGACGGAGAACAACAAGACGTTCAACCCGCAGATTCCTTGCTTTGTGTAAGTACGGCGCACTCATTGATCAAAAATGGGTGCGTCTTTTTTTGTGAAGTTCATTACTCAAAAAATCGATTGTCTAAATCGGACAGATGCTCCTGCCAATCCGACCAGTAGGACTGGAGTGATGTGATCAATCCATGCCCACCAAAGCTAATTGTACTTTCGTGGGACGCATAAATGATCCAGTTCATTTTTTGGTCAAACCAATAGCGTTCTAAATAACGACCTTCATAACAAGGATCTAATGAAGCGGTGTCGATTTGCCATAGTGTACGGTCCTCATGCAGTTCAAATATAAGCTCCGTCCCTTGGACCCATACCCATTGGCGGATTTCTTCGATTTTTTGATCAACATCTTCAATATAATCGCTGTCGAATGCAATCACATCGAGTCGAGGAGAAGTGGAAAGAGGGTACCAATAATACGAATCGTTCACACCCCAAATGGTGCGAATTCTTCTCTTTAACTGATTTGCGAATGGTTGTGAAAGTCGAGTCCTCATGACTTGAAACTCCTTATCCTAAATCTATGTATTTTTTGCTACATTCACTATATATGGAAAACAGAAAAAATGCCCTTAGATTTTTTATCCAAGGGCGTTTCGTGTCTACTTCGCTGTCTGAGACGGCTTCGACTCATTTCCAAGCCGGTCGATCGCCGTCACGTAATACGTTGCCTGCTCGTTCGTGACTTCAACACTCTTCCGGGCGTGTGACGGGACGCTCTCGATACGTGTCGCGTTCCCGTCGTTGACTTCATAGACACGGTAGCCGATGACGGCATCGTCACGGACCGCGTGCCATGTGAGCAAGTTACCGCTTAACGTGACGTTCGTCGGGGCGTCGAGTTCCACTGTCGACTTGATCTCGCTATCGACAAGCTCCGTGTAAACGACGAAACGTTGGTCATAACCGCCGTCCCCGAACGTACCGGAACACGTGATCAAGTTCAAGTTGCGATTTGACGTGGTGCCAAAAATCTCGTCGATCGGGGCATTTTTCGTGTCATAACTCTCTGTTTTTGTGACACGAAATCGCAGCGTGTTGCCGTTCTCGTCGATAATCGTCACGTCATCGCCTGTCTTCAGTTGATCGAGTTCATAAAAGACGGCGGGCCCCGTCTTACTATCAACGTGTCCGGCGACGACGGCGTTGCCTTTACTGCCTGGTTTGACACCGGGTTCGAACCAGCCGACTTGATTCTCGTCAACGGGTACGCCCATCTGTCCGTTATCGAGCACGCCGACCTGTTCGATCGCGGTGTCGACATTGATGCTCGGGATTTGAATCTGGACAGGTGACACGGCTTTAGTGCTTTCCTCTTCCTCGGCTAAACGAAGTTTCTTCACCTCTTCCTGTAGAAGTGAGAATTCAGCCGATAAATCTGGGCTCTCCTCTATTTGTTTTTCTTCTACAGGTGGTGATGACGATTCTTGAGCGCTCGTCCACGACCAGAAGCCAAAACAAAATAGAGAGAGCGCCAAAAACAAATGGCGCTTGTTCATTGGGCTCTCTCCTTTAGTTTATTGTTCTGATACTTTACGGTTGCGAAGCGTAACAAAGGCGAGCATGATTCCGCCAAGTATGGCTAGGCCAGCGTAAAGGGTATTCATTGATTGTGCTTGTGCACCACCGAGACCTGTTTCAGGCATCGCTTCCGGCATTGCTGTTTCAGCGAACTTGTCAGGCATTTGTGTCACGATCGCGTTACCGAGTGTTTCACCAACACCGAACATGAACGCGTATCCTTCACGGAATGACATCCAAGCTGCATCTGCGTCACCGGCTACATATTGATCAAACGTTTGGAGCACGAGTGCCTCATGTTGCATGATCGCTTCTTGACCGGCCGCTTGTGGCAAGTTGCCTTCTGTCGCCGCATCGAGGAACGTACTGAAGTCGACAGCGAACTGATCGAGTTTCATGCGTGCTTCTTCGATTTTAGCTTCGTCGCCTTCAAGTGTTGCTGCGACGATGTCACCTTGTGCTGTGATGTGGTTACCGTTCCATACTTTTTCAAACTGAGCCGCACCTTCGTCACCGTAGACCGAACCGATGGCTGCTTTAAAGTCGAGCGTGTTTTGATCTTCGGCCCAGCTGACGTAGTCGAAATCTTCCGCTTTGTCGTAGCCTTTTTGCATGCCGATCGCTGCGAGGGCGAAGTGTTCACCAGCGAGGCTATTCAATGTCGAACGAA
The DNA here is from genome assembly GCF_004337175.1 of Exiguobacterium sp. SH1S21. NCBI lineage: Bacteria > Bacillati > Bacillota > Bacilli > Caryophanales > Exiguobacterium > Exiguobacterium sp. SH1S21. The sequence goes on from NZ_SJUY01000013.1 coordinate 16,795, forward strand.
GTTCTACAGCTGGTGTGTCAGCAGGCGTCGGGAATTTGTCAGGCATTTGTGTGACGACCGCTCCTGAGAGGGCTTTACTGATGTCGAACATGAGTTTGTAGCCTTCACGGTATGTCATGTAAGCCGACTTGTAGTCACCAGCGACGTAGTTATCAAACACCGAGAGAACTTGGTCTTCGTGAAGTTCAAGGACGTCAGCGGCTGCTTCTTTCGGTAAGTTGCCTTCTGTCGCAGCGTCGAGGAATGTCGAGAATTCTTCGACGAACTCATCGACTTCGGCTTCAGCCTCGGCACGAAGTTCTTTGTCGTCTGACTTGGCAGCTTCGACGAAGTCAGCCGAGTAGCTATTATGGCCGGCGAAGATGTCTTCGAACTGAGCCGCGCCTTCGTCACCGTAGATTGAGGCGATGGCTGGCGTCATGTCGAGCGCATTTTGATCGAGTGCTTTCATTGCGACTTCGGCATCCGGTGCCCCGTCGTAAGCTTTCATCATCGATGTGACGGCTAAGACATAATGCTCAGATAGTAATTGGTCGAGCGTGGCACGAAGGTCTCCAGCTGGCGTGCTCACCGTTGGCGCCTCTGCTGCTTGGGCGTTCAATGGTACGAGTAACCCTAGTGCCAGTGCCGGTGCTACAAATTTGTTCATTGTTTTTTTCTTCATGTTCAATCGCTCCTTTTTTGTGAGTGGTTGTCGTTGTTTACACCCATCTAACGGAGCGGTTCAAAAAATGGATCACTTTTTGATTATTTTTTTTCGTTTTTTTGTTGAAGTGTGCGGTAAACCCCTGGTGCGACGCCATATTTCCGTTTAAAAATCCGGTGGAAATAAGGATACGTTCGAAACCCGGACAGCTCGGCAATCCGTTCGAGCGAATGTTGCGTATACCGCATTTGCTCTTCGGCGAGCTGAAGTCGGATCGTGTGCGCGTACTCGATGATCGTCATCCCGGTCACTTCCTTAAAGAGGTGCACGGTCCGCGATACGCTCAAACCGACAGTATCAGCGACGTCGGCAATTTTGAAGTCGGCGGTGACGTTTCCTTCTATATAACGCATCATGCGAGACACGACCGGGGGACGTACATTCGTCCGGACGTCTCGCATCGATCGGTCGAGCATGAGCAGAAGCGCCTCAATCAACTTCTCGATCAACGCAGTGCTCTGTTCATCGGTCGGTCGTCGTGCCTCTTCCGTGACGTGTTGCCAAAGCGACAGGAGGCGAGGGTCAATCGAGATCGTAGTGAGCCGTGAGCGGTTGCCTGCCGACCACCACGCGTCGAGCGTCGGACCAGTGCAGAACAAATGATAGTCGCCACTCGCCGGGGTATCGATATTCAACTCATAGTAGTCACCCGGTTTGACGAGCAACAGATCGCCGGGGTGCGCGACGTACGTCTCCCCGTTGACGAGGATTCGGGCCGACCCTTCAGTCTGCAAGCGGATCAAGTACGTGTCCAACCGGTTGGCGAACGGAAAAGTATATGCTGCTGTGTGATACGAATAGCCACAAAAGCCGATTTCCATCGAATTACTCCTTTATAATAGCAAGATTGTGTATATCTTAATCATATCATGGATAGGCACAGGCGGCGGGACAAGGTACGATGATGACGTCAGATCTGAACCGATGATGAGGAGGAGACTTTTATGAAACAATGGTGGAAAGAAGCGGTCGTCTATCAGATTTATCCGCGCAGCTTTAACGACTCGAACGGGGACGGAATCGGGGACATCCCGGGCATCACGGAAAAGATGTCCTATTTGGCTGAACTCGGGATCGACGTCATCTGGTTGTCACCGGTGTACGATTCGCCGAACGATGACAACGGCTATGACATCCGCGACTACCGTGCGATTATGGATGAGTTCGGGACGATGGACGATTTCGATGCGATGCTCGAAGAGGCGCACCGTCACGGCATCAAGATCATGATGGACCTCGTCGTCAACCATTCTTCCGATGAGCACCAATGGTTCATGGAGTCTCGGTCTTCGAAAGACAGCCCGTACCGTGACTACTACATTTGGAAAAAAGGCGAGAACGGTCAGCCGCCGACGAACTGGGGCGCGTTCTTTGGCGGCAGCGCGTGGGCGTACGATGAAGCGAGCGACGAATATTATCTGCACTTGTTCAGTAAGAAACAGCCCGACTTGAACTGGGAGTCGGAGGCGCTGCGCCGCGAAGTGTACGATTTGATGGCCTACTGGCTCGACAAAGGCGTCGACGGTTTCCGGATGGACGTCATCAACATGATCTCGAAAGACCAAAGCTATCCAAACGGGGAGACGCGCGGGACGGGCTACGGAGACGGAACGCCGTTCTTCTTCAACGGGCCGCGCATCCATGAGTTCATGCAAGAGATGAATCGTGAAGTGTTGTCGAAGTACGATACGATCACGGTCGGGGAGATGCCGGGTGTCAGCGTCGACGAGGCGAAGCTTTACACCGGTGAAGACCGTGACGAGCTCAACATGGTGTTCCATTTCGAGCACGTCGACGTCGGCAACGGCAGCTTTGGGAAGTGGAATCCGACTGACTGGAAGCTGACGGAGTTGAAGACTATCTTCTCGCGTTGGCAAGAAGGACTCGAGGAAGAGGGCTGGAACAGCCTATATTGGAGCAACCACGACCAACCGCGGGCGATCTCGCGATTCGGCAACGATTCGGACGAGTACCGGGTCGTCTCTGGCAAGATGCTTGCGACACTCCTGCACATGTTGAAAGGGACGCCGTACATTTATCAAGGCGAAGAGTTCGGCATGACGAACGTCGCGTTCGACTCGATCGACAAGTACCGTGACATCGAGACGCTCAACGCGTATCGCGATTACACATCGAACGATTTGTTGACGCACGAGGAGATCTTCCGCGGCATCCACGCCCGAGGACGCGACAATTCGCGGACGCCGGTCCAGTGGTCGGCTGACGCGCAAGGTGGGTTCACGACCGGTACGCCGTGGATCGATGTCAATCCGAACTATGTCGACGTGAACGCGGAAGCGGCACGTCTTGATCCGAATTCACTCTTCCATTACTACCGTCAGTTGATCGCGCTGCGGAAACAGAATCCGGTCGTCGTCTACGGGAAGTATGAGCTGTTGCTCCCGGAAGACGAAGCCGTCTACGCGTTCACGCGAACGCTCGAAGGAGAGACGTGGCTCGTGATGTGCAACTTCTCTGCTGAAACACAAGAACGGACGTTGCCGTATGACGTCAAAGACCGTGTCATCGGCAATATGGAGCCGATCGAACCGTTCACGCTTCGTCCGTACGAGGCACAAGTGTACAAACTATGACAAAAAACTCGCCCAAGCGGCGAGTTTTTTTCAAGCGTATAGTATTCTCCAAACCATTCGGGAATAGGAAGAGTAGACTCTGACTTAATAAGGGGGAAACGAGATGAAGACGTTGATTGCGTATACGTCACGATATGGTACGAGCGAGAAAGTCGCCCATCTTTTGGCCGCACGGTTGTCCGGAAACGTCCACGTTCAAAACTTGGTCGATGAGCCAGACGTCGATTGGGCAACGGTCGACCACGTCATCGTCGGGGGATCGATCCGGATGGGGAAAGTTCAAGACGAGCTGACCGACTGGTTGAAGCAAAACGAAGTCCAATTGCTCGAACGTCCGCTCGGATTGTACTTGTGCGCAGGCACGCCGACCGTTGCGGAGCGGCAACGTGAGCTCGAAGGCGCGTACGGGGAACATTTACGAGCACACGCCTACTTCGTCGAAGTCGTCGGCAGCGGCTATGACTTTGAGCGGATGGGCTTCCTCGACAAAGCCATCGTCCGGATGATGGCCAAACAGACGGTCAGTTCGCTCAATTTGGACGAAGCCCGGTTGAATGAGCTCGTCGAGTCGGCTCAAGCGTCACTTCGCACCCGATCTGAGAAACCATAAGCGAATAAGTCGTGCGCTTCGACCGGGCTACTCGTGGAGATGAGGACATCTCCACTTTTTTGTTCGCCTTCGATGTGTTTTAGCACGACGTTAGCTAGCTGTCCGCCGATCTTAACTGAGATCGGGGCCGAATTCCGGCACGTGACATCTTCGATTGTGACGTGATCGGTCCGATTGTCGCCGCCGAAAAGTTCGATGTCGGCACGGCTAGAAACGAACCCGCTTGTGGCAATTCGTTTTAATTGAACGTTCCGAGACTTATACTGGACGGCGAGCGCTGGATGTCCTGTATAATCATAGGACGGGTCACCGATAGCCGTAAAGCCATGGATCAATACGTCTTGGTACGCCGATATGACGAGGCTACGGGGCGACGACTTGGCGTATAGCTTCGAGCGTACCGGTTCAATCGATAGTAAATTCGTCCCTGAGATGAACCGCGCCGTCTTCGACTCGGGATCGTCGGCCAAGTGGTGCCCGATGTGGCGAAAATTGAAGGACCGGTTATCACGATACGAGACGTGCCCAAAAATATGAACGTCATGGGCGGCCGAGGACGTACCGTGGGCTTTCACCTCGACGCCTCCAAAACAACCTTCCGTCATATTGTTGACGAGCACGACGTGACGCGAACCGTCATCTATCTCGATGCCGTTTGAATTGGAGAAGCCGTGGGCGTGCGTACGTCCGTGCGGGTGATGACAATAGCAGTTCGTGATGTAGATGGCGTCGCTATGATGCGTCGTGATGCCGTCGTCCCCATAGTTCGTCGCCTCGCAGCGGTCGAGCCAGATGTAGCGGCTGCCTTTTTTGGCACGCAACCCGTCCCCGAGGTAATGGTAGTGAGGGGCGGTGATATCGAACGCGTGCAGCCCGGCACCTTTGGCGGTGACGTGATGGACCCAGGCGAATTTGACGTGGGCGAACGTCAACGCGCTCGAAGCCGTGTCTCCACTCGACGTCCGATCGACGTCGCCAAGGCGCTCGACGTTCCAGTCGAGCGTCAGATGGGCGACCTCAATGTGATGATTCCCATAAAACGGTGTCGCATTTCGCAGCAGACGGCGATGCTTCGGTGTACCGTCGGCCAAGCGTAATACCGTGTCCAGTTGTCCCGCACCTTCGAGCACGCAGTTCGAGGGGATCCGGACGCCACGGACGATATAGACACCGGCCGGCACGTGGACGTGGCGGTTCGACCGAAGCGCGAGCCGGAATGCGAGCGTGCAGTCCGTCTTGCCGTCCCCGACGGCCCCGTAATCGGTCACGGCGACGTGATAGCGTGTCGTCTGCAGTAAATTCAAATGTTCCGCGTCGAGACGACGCATCCAGACCGGCCGGATGAGATCGTCGACGACCTCGAGCGGGAGTGCACTCGTCACCGGTGTAATTCGTTCCGTCATCGGCAAGTGGGAGCGGTACGAATTGGATTGGTCAGGATAATGATCGTGTCGCGTCGCTTGATGCCAAGCGAGCGTCTCCGTCAATAGCTCGTCTGTCGACCAGGCCGCGTGACGGGCGATGGTGGCAGCGATATGCGTGCGGTCAATTTGATTCATCATATGAGTCGTCCTCCTAACGTTCACTACATGTGATGTACCCGTTTTGAAATTATTTTTAGCAAACCGAAGTATTTAGTAGACAGAAGCATTTATCCATGGTATATTACATATGTGCTTAATTAAGAATAGCTGGAAACATAATTCACAATCGCTTGGGATTATTTTTCATGAAAGATAATCCAACAAGTTTTGTGCTTTTTTTTGGTCAGTTTTTTCTAGTAAGGCACTACTAGAACGCACAGCGTTTATTTCAGGAGGGTTCATTATGAACACAGGTAAAGTAAAATGGTTTAACTCAGAAAAAGGTTACGGCTTCATCGAAATGGAAGGCGGAGACGACGTATTCGTACACTTCTCAGCAATCCAAGGCGACGGCTTCAAGACACTTGAAGAAGGCCAAGCAGTAACTTTCGAAATCACTGACGGAGCTCGTGGCCCACAAGCTTCTAACGTTGAAAAAATCTAATCTTCCTTTCTAAGGAATTTTATAACCTGCTCGCTTCGGCGAGCAGGTTTTTTCGTGTCTTCGTGTTTAATCAAGTGCCGCAAGGGAATGATTATACGAGTGACTATGATAAGGGGGCTTTAAAAATGGATGCTAAAACAACGGCACAACAAATTCTAGATGCAAGCAACGTGGGAACGATGGCCACGGTATATAAAGGGAAGCCGCACAGCCGATACATGACGTTTTTCCATGACGGTCTGACACTCTATACGGCAACCTCGAAAGATACGGATAAAGTCGATGAGTTGAAGAACAATCCGTATACGCACGTCTTGATCGGCTACGACGGGGACGGGGTCGGCGACACGTATCTAGAGATTTTAGGAGAGACGTCGGTGTCTGATGACGAGTCGATGAAAGAAAAAGTGTGGAACGAAAAGCTTGAGGGCTGGTTCGACGGCCCGGATGATCCAAAACTCGTCATTTTAAAAATCTCACCGCAATCGATGCGTGTGATGAATAAAAAAGGCCAACCGCCACAACAAGTTGATCTTTAAATCAGTGGAAGCAATGTCTCGAGCAGACGTTGCTTTTTTTGGTGCAATTTCCAAAAAGTGACTGACCTGTGACACACATATGAACGAAACGTGAACTATTGTCTCAAGCTATGTGAAAACATGAACATGGGTGATATATTGTGAATGTAATCACATATAAGCAATCATTCACCCATTCAAAAGGAGGAATTATCATGTTCACAAAGTTTTGGCAAAACCACAACATCGCAACCGGCATCTTGACGGTGTTACGGATCTGGCTCGGCTATCAATGGCTCACAGCCGGATGGGGTAAAATCACAGGCGGGTTCGGATCAGAAGGCTTTCTGAATAATGCGCTCACGCTTGCGACGGGAGATCACCCGGCGGTCGCCGGCTGGTGGGCAACATTCCTTGAAAACTTCGCGATCCCAAACGCAGCACTTTTCGATATCTTAATTCCATACGGTGAGTTCTTGGTTGGTCTCGGTCTCTTGCTTGGTGCCCTCACACGCAGTGCGGCTTTCTTCGGACTCGTCATGAACATGGCATTCTTATTGTCAGGAACGGTCAGCACGAACCCGACGATGTTGATCGTATCGGTCTTGATTCTCGTCGCGGGCTACAACGCAGGCAAAATCGGCGTCGACGGTTTGTTCCTTCGCCGCTTCGTCGAAACAAAAATTTCGCATCGTTCACCAAATCGTCAAATAGCCTAACGACTTTCTAACGTTCTCCTGTGACAAACTTCACCTCTATCGGCTACGATGAACGTAGCATCGATTAAAAAGGAGAACGGATATGAACGCAACTCGATTCAAATGGCTCGGTTATACAGAGGGGATGTCATTCCTGCTCTTATTGTTGATCGCAATGCCGCTCAAGTATTTGGCTGGCATGCCGCTAGCCGTCAGCATCGTCGGTGCGGCCCATGGTTTCCTGTTCGTCGCTTACGTGGCGGCAGCGGTTTACATGGCGTGGCGCTTCAACTGGGGCTTCAAAGTGTTAGTCCTCGCGGTCATGGCTTCGGTCATCCCGTTCGGACCGTTCTTGTTAGAGAAACGAGTCCTTCCATCAACAGAGAAGACATCGAACTGAAAAACGTTCGATGTCTTTTTTTCGTTCATTGACGCGTCGGCGCGCTTTCGACTTCAGCCAGTACCGTCGCTTTTTCAACCGCGATATCGTGACGGATGCGATGCATCGCGAACAGCGTGATCGAAAGCAGGCATACCATGCAAATTGTATAAAGTGACGTGACCGACATCCATTCGCTCAATAACCCGAACGACACGAAACCGAGCGGGGTGATCCCCATGGCGAGTGATTCGAGGACACCCATGACACGACCGAGGTAGCTTGGTTCCGTGTTCGTCTGCAAAAACAGTTGGATGGGAATATTGACGCGGATGATGAAGAAACCGCTCAACAAAGCGAATCCGGTGAGGAAGACGATGGCGGGTGTGACCGAGAAGTCAAAATAGAGCGGAACGGCCGGGCCGATAAAGAGGCAACTCATGACGATAAGCGATGTGCGGACCGTCGCTAGACGATACTTGATCTTAAAGAACGGCAGCGCGTGGGCAAGAGAGGCGACTAAAAATCCGACTGCGAACATACTTTCTAAAAAGCCGAACTGGAGCGGGCTGACCCCGATCTGTTGCAAGGCGGCAATCGGGAACAGTACTTCCGAAGCCACGAAGAAGAAGTTGAGGAACGCCGCAAGAATCGTCAGCGTCCATAGCACGCGTTGGCGTTTCAAATAGCGGAAACCGGAGCGGACGTCGTCCCACGTCGATTGATCGGTGGAAGCATGTTCATACGCTTGGAATGTGAGACGTGAGGCGAACAGGGCGGCAATGAGGAACAAGAGGGATGAGCTGAACAAGAACGCTGAAATCGGTAATAGCTTGAACAGCGCCCCGGCTAAAAGTGGCGTACCAATACTTGAGACGGAAATGATACTTTGGATGAGCGAATTGGCGCGTTGAAGCCCGTCTTCGTCGAACAGGAGTGGAATCGAACTCGTCAACGTGACAGACAAGAAAGTGGAGACGATAGAAAGCAGACATGTAATAATCAAGAAAGCAGGAACGCCGAACGTCCAAATGAGGCTCGCGGCCCCGGCCAAGAAGAACAATAGCCCGTTGACCGATTCCATCGTGATGATGACGCGTTTTCGGTTCAATTTGTCAGCATATGCACCGGCAAACGGTGATAATAGAACACGAGGCAACGTCCCGGCCAGTAAGACGAGGGCGAACTGGAGCCCGGAACCGGAAGTTGTCAGCACCGTCAATCCGGCGACGAACGTGAATAGACTGGAAGCGAATAACGACATGAATTTCCCGAGCAACAACACGTGCAAGTTCGAGGTAGAAGTAGTCATACATAGTCTCCTTTGCAATTAAGTTCAATGTGATTTAACATTATAATAGACGACGAAAAGAGATTTGTAAACAATAAGTTCAATTAAATTTAACTTTTAAGAGGTGCTCTATGATTGGACAGCGGATTAAGACGTTACGAAAAGAAAAAAAGTTGACGCAAAGTCAACTCGCAGACGGCATCATCACGAAATCGATGCTCAGTATGATTGAGAACGGGAAAGCCGAAACGTCGATGCGCAGTCTGCGCGAGATTGCCAAGCGGTTGGACGTGTCGGTGCAGTCGTTACTTGTCGATCCTCGTGAGGCGGGCTTACAAAAAATCGTCGAAGAGATTGAATATATGCAAGGAAGTCTTAACTCATGGGAAGATGAAGCTGTTCAAAAGGCTCTCTCACCCTACTTAGACTTAGAGATGAACTCGGTATGGCAAGGGAAGGCTTACACATTACTTGCGGACAGTATGTTTTATAGTGGAAATCAACAAAAACTTCTGGAGTTGTATGATCGAGCGATTACGGTGTTCGAACGGGTCGAGGAGAAAGAAGAGCTGATCATGGCTCGCATTAGCCAAGCCTTTTATTTACTCATGTGGAATCGTTTTGACGATGCGATTGAACGCATCGACACGATTGAATTGATTGATTCGAGAAGTATGAAAACGAAAACTCGCGTCGAGTTTAGTATGCTCATGGTGTTTCGAAATATGTTGTATGACGATGATTTGCCAGGTGCGGTTCGTCGTCTCGAAGATACACTTGATTATATGAAACGGACGAAAATATATTATCGCGTCGATGATGTGTACCGCACGATTGCGATTTGTGCGCTTTATTTGAAAGACGAAGCGGTGATTATCGATGCGTTGAAAAAAGCAAAACAATATACTGACTTCACTGGAGACGTGACGATGCAAATTCGTCTAGCGATGACAGAAGCGCTATATGCGATTGAGTATCGGAAAATAGACCTTTTACAACAACAGATTGCTGTCATGGATCAGTTGTTAGAAAGCAATACAGAATTCATCGCGGCATTTGAGATGAGTAAAGGTGTCTATTTTGCCCTGACTGGTGAAGTCGAGACAGGCCGGAAATCATTTTTGAAGCTGTTGGAGCATCACGATCAGTGGGCGAAGCACGGGTTTGTCGATCAAGCGATTTACTTTGAAGGGTTATTAATTGGAACGAGTTATGGATGTGGCGATGAATGGGTCCCGTTGATTGAACGAGAGGTCGAGTTGTTCCCAGAAGGGCGTTTTCGAAGCCATCTGACTTCCATGATAAAAAAAATCAAGGGCTGAATTCTCAGTCCTTGAACGTTTGAATGAGCGTGCCTTTCCCGTCCTCGACTTGAATCGAGGCATGGGCACCGTTAATGAGTGTCAGTTGTGGTGGCACGTGCCCGCAGTCGATGTCATAAATGATGGGAACGTTGAGTAGTTCCTGTAGTTCAGCGTAGACGTCTTCTGCCGTATAACCTTGTACCGGTGGTTGGGCATCGCTACGGCCGAACAAGATGCCTGTCGTATGATCAAACCAACCGGCCCACTTCATTTGAAGCAGGGTCCGTTTGAGTGCCGGTACATCCATCTCGGCGTTCTCGAAATACCAAAGAATCGGTTCATCGTTCAAATGAGTCTGTTGGAACTGAGCGACGTCACCGTAAGGCGTCCCGATCGTATGCAAGAGGACGTCGATACAACCGCCGAGCAGACGACCGGTCGCTTCCGTCCCACCGAGTGATTTCCATTCGGTCGGCTCGGTCAAATGGTAGACGCATGGACTCGGGTTACCGTGCTGCCATTCTTTTTGAAATTGCTCTGAAGACAGTTGAATGACGGTCTCGCCGTGTTTCGTCGATAAGACGTCGAGCCAACGCGAGCTCGTCGCATCCCACGATTCCCCGCGCAGATCGACAAGGTTCGTCCCGTGAGCCGAAGCGATGCCGGTCTTGAGCGTGTAGACGAATAAAAATAAGCTGACGTCAGAGTAGCCGAGCATCCACTTCGCTGGGAGCGTGTCCCAAGCGATTTTATCGAGTAGCTCGAGCAACAAGACGCCGCCCCATGGCGGGATGATCAAATCGACGTCCTCATCGTGGAACAGTCGCGTCAGCTCTTGGGCACGGACTGCGGCCGGCGCCGATTTTGCTTTATGTTGTGTCCAAACAGACGGTTCAAATTGAAGCGTGAAGCCGTGGCGTGCGAACGTCGTCTCAGCTTCGTGAAGTAAACTATGACGCGCGGCTGGTACGCCGGACGAAGGGGCGGTGACGCCGACGTGGCGGCCGGTGAGCTGTGGATAACGAATCATGAGATCCTCCTGTGGATAAGTGATGGGCGGTAATACGGAAATGAGTTATCCACATGTGGACAATTTATTTTTGTTGCATGCGCGCAGCGTGCTTCATGCCCCAAGCGTTCATCGTCTCGAGTACCGGGATAAGCGTCTTGCCGTACTCGCTCAACTGATAGTCGACGCGCGGCGGGACTTCCGGATAGACGGTACGGATGATGATATCTTGCTCTTCTAAGTCACGCAACTGGGCTGTCAAAATCTTTTGGCTAATGTTCGGGAGCGAGCGTTTCAGTTCACTGAACCGGAGCGTCCCGCCGTTGATGAGCGCGAGTAAAATCGATGGTTTCCATTTACCGGTGATCAGTTCGAGTGCGGTATCGACTTCACAGCTTGAGATCATCGTCATGAGTCTCACTCCTCTCTAAGTATCCTTTCGGTAACTATACCACCTTTTTGTGCCGTCTTCTGCAAACGGGATACGGCATGTATAGTAAAGAGAGAGGTGAGAAAACATGATTTTAAAAAATATCCAACTCGGACCGGTCACGCTCCGAGTCAGTGAATTAGAAAACATGAAACAGTTTTACGAACAAGTCATTGGAATGGAAGTACTCGAAGTCGGTATCGACCGCGTCACGCTCGGTGCGTCGAATGCGCCGCTCGTCATCTTGCATGAAGTCAAAGGTGTGCGTCCGAACCGAAAGGCGGCCGGCTTGTTCCACATGGCAATCTTGCTTCCGGACCGCGTCGAACTCGGACGCATTCTCCGTCATTTGATCGAGCGACGGATTGAAGTCGGTCAAGGCGACCATTTGGTCAGTGAGGCGTTTTATTTGAACGATCCGGAAGGGAACGGCATCGAGCTGTATGCTGACCGGCCACGTGAGAAGTGGGAATATGAAGCGAACGGTCACGTGAAGATGTCGACCGATCCGGTTGAGTACGAATCGATGCTTGAGGCGGCAGCCGACCGTCCGTTCACAGGTCTTCCTGTTGGGACGACGATGGGACACGTTCACTTTAAGGTACGTTCCCTCGAAGCGGCGAAAATATTCTATCAACATCGACTCGGGTTTACCGTCACGACCGATTCATACCCGGGCGCACTGTTCCTCGCGGCCGACGGGTATCATCATCACATCGGTGCGAACGTCTGGGCCCGTCCGACTGAACCGATGAACGACGAGGCGGGACTTGAAGCATGGACGCTTTTTGTCGACGCTTCGACGAACCACGAACTTGGAGGGACGACGTCGGAATGGTCGCTCACCGACGACGATGGGATTACGGTCAATATAAAAAGCGTGGACTAATGTCCGCGCTTTTTAACGTGCTGAAATTTTCTTTTGACTCGAATCAAATGAGAGGCGAATGCCGCGCTTTTGATACGCTTGTTCGACCCGTTTTGAATTGATGCTGAGCTCAAGATGAGCCAGTTTCAAATGTTCAAGTTCTGGCACCGTGACATCGAGACGGACGAGCTCCATGTTGCGCTCGGCTTTTTTGCGTGTACGTCTCAAGTTACGGGGCACTTCCTCTGACGTCAGTGCCGCGATCGTTTCATTGATCAGTTGTCGTTTATCGCCTTTGACGCTAAGCGCCGTGTAAAGCTTATCGAGCGAACCGAAGCGTTTAATCAACTGTACCGATTGACTTTCGTCAAGGCCGGCTACAGGTGGGATACCGTCTGAACGGTCTCCCGTCAACGCTTTGACCGCTGAGAGCTGTTTCGGCTTCAATCCTTCGTACAACGCTGCAATCTCCTCAGGACGAATCTCGAGATGTCGCTTGAGTGGGAGCGGGCGGTTGTCTTGGATATCACAACGAGCTTGCATTTGCTGAAGCTCCTGTGTTTGAAGCCATACTGTGATACGTGGGCTCACGAGCTGAAGCAAGTCTTTATCCTTCGTCATGATGACGACAGGCGCGCTGCAGCTGAACTTCCGAGCGATGTGGGCAATCAAATCTTCTCCCTCATAGCCTTCGACTTGATATTGCGGGATTCCGCTCTCTTCAAGCAATTGGCGCATGAGTTCCATTTGAGCCTTCAACTCGGGTGGTGTCTGGCGACGGCGGCGTTTATAGCCAGGATAAAGCTCGCGACGCCACAATGTTTCACGTGAGACGTCCCATACGACGACAAAATGAGACGGACGATGTCTGCGTAGAATCGTCCGGATGAGGCCGGTCATACCGATGACGGCACTCCGATCGTTTTTAGATACCTCGCGTCCTTTTTTCGTTCGGCTCGCGGCGGCACCGTAGTAGGCACTGGCCAGCATGGAGTTTCCGTCAATTAAAAATAGTTTACGTTCCATGCGTAACCTTCTTTCTGTAGTTGTTGGACCGAACATTAATGAACTGTTCGGTGATGTTGTGTCAATGAGTGACACGCACTCAAATTAGCAACATATGTGCAGTATATCACGACAAGCCTTGAAAATATAGCGACAGTTCGAGCGTCAATCGAAAAGCCCTCCCTAATGTTCAAGGGAGGGCGGTCAAAGACACTTAGTCCATTTCGGCTCGAAGCTGGTCTTTATGCGCAAGAATCAAGTCGACGAAGACGATGCGGTGATTGTCGATCTCGCGGACGATCAGTTCGTGCTCACCTGGCAGGACGAAACGTTCGCCGGTGCGTGCATTCGCTTTTTGCGAGAGGACGAAACCACCAATCGTATCGACGTCATCCTCGATCTCAATGCCGAAGCGCTCTTCGATCTCTTGCGTGAGCACGAGACCAGACAAGCGATAATGGCCTGGATTGACTTCAGTGATCTCAGCTTGTTCGTCCCGGTCGAACTCGTCGCGAATCTCACCGACGATTTCTTCAAGGATGTCTTCGATCGTGAGCAGGCCGGCGGTGCCGCCGTACTCATCGATGACGAGACACATCATCGTCCGTGCGTTCTGCATTTTCACCATCGCTTCTTGGAGCGGTGTGAACTCCGTGACGAGCGGTAACTGATGAATGAACGATTCAAGCGGGGCGTCACTCTTGACGAGTTGGGCCGTGAACACCTGTTTGGCGTTAATAAAACCGAGCACGTCATCGCGGTCACCGTCTCGTGTGACCGGATAGCGCGTATATTGATGCTCTTGGACGGTCGCGATAATCGTCTCGATCGAGTCTTCTTCATCGATCGTCACCATATTCATCCGCGGCACCATCGCATCTTTTGCGACACGTTCATCAAACGAGAAGATATTTTGAACGTAAGCGAGTTCGTTCTCGTTGATTTCGCCACTTCGAAAACTCTCCGTCATGATAATTTTGAGTTCTTCTTCCGAGTGCGCCGTCTCTTGTGCCGTCGTCTTGACACCGAACAAGCGGAGCGTGAGCCGGGCCATACTGTTGAGCACCCGGATGAACGGATACAACAGCTTCGTGAAGAAGTAGAGCGGCCGGGCGACGAGCAGCGTCAATTTCTCGGCTTCATGTACGGCGAGCGTCTTCGGGACAAGTTCGCCGATGACGACGTGTAAAAAGGCGATGAGCAAAAAGGCGATTAAGAACGACAGGAATGTAGAAACCGACGGCGAGACGCTCAAGCGGTCGACGAGCGGTTGAATCATTCCTTCGATTTGATCGGCACCGATCCAACCAAGGCCGAGCGCGGCGAGCGTGATGCCGAACTGCGAGGCGGATAGCGAGTCATCGAGGTTCTCGATCACTTTTTTAGCGACGGACGCTCGTGAGTTTCCTTCTAGAACGAGTTGGTCGAGCCGTGCGCTCCGGACTTTGACGATTGAAAATTCGGCCGCCACGAAAAAGGCGGTCATGAAGATGAGAAAGGCGACGATCAATAAACTGAGTAACATGGGACTGTCCAAAAATTCCCCAAAAAATCGGGGATTCACCTCCATAAGAATAAGTTTGTACGTTTTTCAGGCGAGTCCTGAAAACGAATAGTTTGTTTCAGTATAGTAGATTTCCCATAAATATTCAAAAGACAGCCCGAAAGGTTTCATGAAGAGGGGAATACGGGAACTACAAAGCGAGAAGACGAAAGGGGAAACGACATGGCAAACTATCCAGAACTTCAAGGGAAAGTCGCAGTAATCACAGGTAGTTCAAAAGGACTCGGGCGAGCGGTGGCCGAGCGCTACGCGAAAGAAGGCGTCAACGTCGTCTTAAATTACAGAAGCAGTGAAGACGAGATGATGGAAGTCATCCGCGGCATCGAGGCGGCCGGAGGTAAAGCCGTCGCTGTCCAAGGTGACGTCGCCGAAGAAGGGCTCGCTGAGAAGATGATCGAAAAAGCAGTATCTGAATTTGGACAGATGGACATTTTCGTCAACAACGCCGGTGTCCAAGTCGAAGCGAAAACGCACGAGATGGAGCTCGACAACTGGAAGAAAATTATCGATACGAACCTGACCGGGACGTTTCTCGGGGTACGGGCCGCACTCAAGTATTTCGTCGAGCATGACTTGAAAGGGAATATCATCAACATGTCCTCGGTACACGAGGTGATCCCACGCCCGGGCTATACGCATTACGCAGCAAGTAAAGGCGGGGTCAAGATGTTCACGAAGTCGGTCGCGCTCGAATATGCGCCGAATCAGATTCGTGTCAACGCGATCGCTCCTGGTGCGATCGACACACCGATCAACGAAGAGACGATGCAAGATCCAGAAGAGAAGAAAGGGCTCGAAGCGCTCATTCCGACTCATAAGATCGGGCGACCTGAACAGATCGCTGCGGTGGCAGCGTGGCTTGCGTCAGACGAGTCGTCTTACGTCACGGGCACGACCATCTTTGCTGACGGTGGCTTGTCGCTCTATCCGGCATTTGGCCCAGAAAATAAAGTCCAATAACATAAGGGATGACTCGCCCGAGGCGAGTCATCCCTTATTGTTTAGCCGCTCATTTGATCTTCCTCGATATATTTCGGCAAGACGATCGTGAACGTCGATCCGAGACCGACACGTGAGTCGACCCGGATCGTCCCGTCATGCCCTTCGACAATCTCTTTACAGATGGCAAGACCGAGGCCGGTGCCACCGATCTTCCGGCTGGCCGAATTGTCGACGCGATAAAACTTGTCGAACAGTTTCGGGAGCGCTGAAGTCGGGATCCCGATGCCAGAGTCCGTGACGGAAATTTCGACGCCGTCCGACTGGTCATTCGTGACGGATACCGCAACTTTTCCGCCGTTCGGTGAATATTTGATCGCGTTATGAAGCAGGTTCGTGAACAGCTGGTTGAGTCGGTTCCGGTCCCCGTACACGAGGATGTCGTTATCACATTCAAACGATAAGTCGTGGTGTTGACTCGCGCCTTGGTGGACGGCAATCGTTTCTGCCAAAATATCGTACAAGCTTTCGGGCTCGTTTTGATACGTCTGTTTTCCCGACTCCATTCGCTGCACGTCGAGTAAGTTGGAGATCAAATCCTCGAGACGGAGCGTCTCTTTATGAATCATTCCTAAATATTGATCCGTCCGTTCAGCCGGCATCTTCCGGTAGCGCATAAGTTCGGTAAACCCGATGATGCTCGTTAAAGGAGTGCGCAATTCATGAGACACCGTCGCGACGAGTTCCGTCTTCAAGCGGTCGACCTCGGTTTCTTGCGTCACGTCCCGGAAGACGAGCATCGTGCCGTGGCGTGTGCCGCGCAAATGGATTTTTTCCGCGTACATTCGGATGAACCGTTCTTCTTGATTCATCGAGAACGTCACGCTCTCTTCCATCGCTTCGCCGTCGAACGCACGGCGCATGAACGAGAAGAAGGAATCTTTTTGATCGACTTGGAGACCGAGTTCTTCAAGGTCGACGTCAAGCCGATAAAGGTCCGTCTCGTTTTGCTTCGTGATCGCTTGATTGAACATGACGAAGAGCGCCTGGTTGGCGAGTTTCTCATGCGTCGTATGTTCGACATAAATGACGGCGTCACGGATCGAGTGCAAGAGCCGCGCGGTCTTCTCGCGCTCTTCTTCGACTTGATAACGCTGCGACGACAGTGAGGCCGCCATTTGACGGAACGATTCGGTCAGTTGCCCGACCTCGTTCCGGGTCGATGCCAAAACAGGGACGGGTATGACTCGGTCGTCGGTGAGCCGTTCGCTGTTCGTGATCAACTCTTGCAGTTGATCGGTCAACCGTTTTACGTGAGGCCGAGCCGCGATGAAGAGGACGAATAGTACCCCGAGTAGCGACAGAAGCCAAAGTACTTGCGCCCATTTCGTATGGGTGGCGAGCTGTTCACGGAGTTGGTTTTCTTCCGCATTCAATGCGTTGCGGTATTCGGTGAACACCGTCTCCATGTCGACGATGCTCGCGCTCATGTCAGCCGCGCTCTTCGAGTTGATTTGGAATTTCCGATTGGCCTGAGCTTCGGTTTGAGGCGTTACTTTCCCGAGCGTCGGCATTTGCAGGAACGGCTCGGTGACCGTGCCTGCCCGCTTCGCGACGACGTAGCGCTCGAGGCTCGGCATGACGCGTTGTTGATAGGCGGAGAATAACGCGCGGGCATCCCCCGCATACGTCTGTTCTTTCGCCGTGACCGCGTTCGTTTCGAACCAGGCGGTCTGTGTTTCGATCAAGTCTTGTTTCTCTTTGACGCGGGCAAGCAATTCCTCGTCGCCGAGGAGGACGTAACCGCGCATCTCATATTGCATGGACTGCCATGTCTCGAAGAGCTCGGTCGCATTCGTGCGACGTTCGCTGACGTGCTCGAGCGATGAAGTCGTCTGTTCGATTCGATTTTCCGTATATACGTATACGGCGAGTGAGGTGAGGAGGATCAGTCCAATGAATAAATAGAAGACGAATAAAAACTGCCTTCCGATCCGCTCGTCAATCCAAGCTTTCATAAGGACCGTTCCTTCCTGGAACTACATACATTCCGGCTGTGACAATTATTTTACTACGAGTGTCGTTCCCCTATTGTACAGATTTGGGCAGCGATATACCACTTATCGAGATGTAATAAACATGCTAGCTAATATCTATTGAACAGTAGTGGTCGATATGCTATTGTTTAATGAATAGTAGAGGAGGCGAATCGATTGAACCCTCAATTTAAAAAAGGGGTCTTAAACTTGTGTGTACTTGCACTCGTCGAGACGAGTGACCGTTACGGTTATGAGCTCGTCCAAGCAATCTCGGCAAGAGTCGTCATCTCGGAAGGGGCGGTTTATCCGCTCCTTCGGCGACTCACGTCGGAAGGCTACTTCACGACGTATTTGAAGGAGTCGGCAGAAGGACCGCCACGGAAGTACTACGCCATCACGGAGCAAGGGAAGATCCATCTAGACGAATTGCGAGCGGAATGGGAATCATTCACGACAGGAGTCAACGAATTGATTAAAAGGGGAGACGACAAATGACAGAAGAACAGTATTTAACTGAACTCGAACGGTTGCTCATGGGGATCAGCATCATCGATCGGGTCGATATTTTGCGGGACGTTGCGGAATACTTTGCGAGCGGGCGACTCGATGGGAAAAGTGACGAAGCGATGGCCGAGGAGCTCGGGACACCAGAAGTGCTCGCCTCAGAACTGCTCGTGTCGGTCGATTCGATCGCGGCGGAGCCGATTGCGCCGCCTGCCATCGTCCAGAGCCCGAACGTGGCGTTTCAACACGTCTCGATTCGCGTTCAAAATGCGCACGTGAACGTTGTACCGTCCGCGGACGGCTATGCCTACGCGACACTAGAAGATGAGACCGAACATGGCGTCAAGATGGACATCGTCAACGACACGCTCGAGGTGCGGATCGAGTCGGAACGCCGCTTCGGACTGTCCGACTTGTTCTCGTGGTTCGGGACGAAAACACCGGTGCTGCATGTCGAGTTGCCGCGTCACACGTATGAATCGGTCCGTCTGAACAATCGGCACGGCTCGAGTGACGTCCGTGAGGTGCGAGCTGCTTTGATCGAGGTCGAGAGCGAGAACGGTCGCATCAACGCGAGTGAGGTCCGGGCCGGTCACGGGACGTTGCGCTCGTCAAACGGGAATGTCTGCCTGACGATGAGCGCGGGCCAAGACTTTGACGTTCAAACATCGAACGGTCGAGTCGAAGTGAGAGATTCTGTCATTGAACGTCTCACTCTTCAATCGTCAAACGGTCGGCTCGACATCGTCGACGTGGACGGCGCAATCGAGGCGAAATCGTCGAACGGACGTATCGATTGTGTGATCGATGCGATTGAACATCCGCTTCGATTGAAGACGACGAACGGAAAAATCGAACTGCGTCTGAAGCAAGAGCCGAGCGACACCGTCATCCGCGCCAAGACGAGAAACGGCCAACTCGACATATTTGGGGAGCGGACGAACGAGCGGACGTTCGGGGACGGTGCGCTTGAAGTCAAACTGACGAGCACGAACGGAAGCATCACCGTCGAATAAAGAATAAACGAAAAAACTCGCCACGACGGCGAGTTTTTTCGTTAGAGATCATGTACGAGAACGTAGGCGACACGGACCGGTCCGTGGACACCGACGATCAAGTTCATCTCAATATCGGCCGAGTTTGACGGGCCCGAGATGAAGTTGACGCCTTGCGGTGAGGCGAGCTCGCCGTTGCGGTCGAGTTCGGCCAGTTGTTTCGCCGCTTGCGTCATTCGGGGCACGAGCACCGATTTCGGGATGATGGCGATGTGATCTTGTGGCAACAAGCTGATTGTCCGCGATTTTCCGGGGGCCGCGTATTGGACGATGGTCGCACTTTCAGCGAGTGCTTGGTCGGCAATCGTGATCCCAACGTCAGCTTTCACGGCAAGGGCGCGGCTGTCATCTGGACGCGCGGCATCCCACCAGTCGAACGACAGGCTCGTTTCGGGTGCCCATTCCTTAATGCGTGCATCGTCCTCGGCGATAATCGTCTTGCCGTCGTATCGTTCGAGGAGAAGACGGAGCGTGTCATCGAGATGAGTCGACTCACATTCGACGACGTCGGTATGAATGCGCGTCGCGACCATACGGAACGTCTCGAGGAGTTCCTCTGTTGAAGCGTCTTTCAACACCTCGTCTTGCGGACGGTGCTTGTATACTCGTTTCGGAGGCGTCAAATCGACGTCGCGTCCGAGTTGTCCCGCGATCCGCTTTAAAAAGTCTTCACGGTTGGTGATCGTTCCTGGATTCATTGTGCATTCCCCCGTTTCTTAAACCAGTCGCGGACCGTCTGTTTGGCCGGCTGCGGCAAGTCTTTCGAGTCGGTCCAAGCCGGTAAGCCTTTGTCGATTTGCCCCGCTGTCGCAAACGGGGACGACGCGAACGGCGCGATCTGTTCGGCCGCCTCGAACAAGAACGGGCTCGATGACGTGACGGCGAAGCCTTTCATGGCGATGCGTTCGACGAACGGCGATTTTTTCTTGTCTTCGACGATGACGCGGCGATGCTCGATCAACAGTTCATGGAGTGGGATTTTGACCGGACACGCTTCTGTACAGGCACCACAAAGACTTGACGCATACGGCAGTTCTTTATAGTTCTCGTAACCGTCGAGTAGCGGGGCGAGCACGGCGCCGATCGGTCCCGGATAAATCGAACCATAGGCGTGGCCGCCGATATGACGATACACCGGGCAGACGTTGATACACGCCGCGCAACGGATACATTGGAGCACGGACTGGAACTGAGTCCCGAGAATGCCGGACCGCTTGTTGTCGACGATGACGAGATGGAATTCTTCCGGGCCGTCGACTTCACCGACGCTTTTCGTGCCGGCGAACGTCGTGATGTATGACGTGAGCCGTTGACCGACCGCGCTCCGGCACAACATGTTGACGAGCACTTCGAACTCTTCGTAAGACGGGACGACCCGCTCCATCCCCATGACCGAGATGACGGTGTTCGGGAGTGACGTGACCATCCGGCCGTTACCTTCGTTCGTGACGAGACCGACGGCGCCGCTCTCGGCGATGGCGAAGTTACAACCGGTGATGCCGACCTCTGCTTTCAAGAAGTCTTTGCGCAGCTCACGGCGCGCGTAGCGGCCGAGCTCGGTCGGGTCGTTCGTTCCGTCGTAGCCATGGGCCGTGAACGTCTTGTGGACATCGTTCCGGTCTTTATGGAGCGCCGGTGCGACGATGTGCGACGGTGGGTCGTTGTCGAGCTGAAGGATCCATTCCCCGAGATCCGACTCGACGACCGTACACCCTTCTTCGTGAAGCGCCTCGTTCAACCCGATCTCCTCGGTCACCATCGACTTCGATTTGACGACGTGTTTGGCGTCTTTTGCGCGCACGACTTCGCGGATATAGCGGTTCGCTTCTTCCGGCGTCTCGGCGAAGAAGACGTTGCCGCCCCGCTTCGAGATATTCTCACTCAACTGGTGTAAGTAATAATCGAGATGCTCGAGCACGTGCTGGCGAATCTCTTCCGAATGGTCGCGGAACGCTTCCCAATCCCCGAGTTCTCCGGCCGCGTTCAAACGTCCGTCGCGCAGGCGATTTTGCGCCGAGCTGACGGCTTGGCGCATGAGCGGGTTATCGATCCCGTCTTTCCGCCGATCTTGAAACTTCTCATCTAACCGAATCCCCATGCTCATGCTTGTTTCACCCCTTCGTTCAACACTTCCGCGATATGCATCACTTTGATCGGATGCCCTTGTTTATGCAGGCGCCCCCCGATGTTCATCAAACAAGACGCATCAGCGCCGATCAACACGTCGGCCCCTGATTTTAAAATCGACTCGACTTTCTCGTCGACCATCTGTACCGACACGTCCGGCATCTTGACCGAGAACGTCCCGCCGAAGCCGCAACAGTTATGTACGTTTTCGAGTGGGACCATCGTCAACCCGTCAACGTTTTTCAACAACTGTCCCGGTGCCGCCTCGATCCCGAGCAAGCGCGTCATATGGCACGAGGCGTGATACGTCGCTTTCGCCGGGAATTTCGCCCCGACGTCCGTCACTTCGAGCACGTCGACGATGAACTGCGTCAGTTCGAACGTCTTTGCCGCATGGGCTTCAGCCCGCTCTTTCCAGACGGGGTCGTCTTTGAACAAGTGCGGATAGTCGCGCATCATCATGACACACGAGCCGGACGGTCCGACGATATAGTCGGCGTCCGCTTTCTCGAACGTCTCAATCATGTGTTTGGCAATCTTTTTCGTCTCTTCATGGTAGCCGCTGTTATAGGCCGGTTGACCGCAGCACGTCTGCTCGAACGGGAAGCTGACGTCACAACCGAGATGTTCTAATAGTTCGACCGTCGCTTGTCCTACCGATGGGAATAACGTATCGGAGAGACAAGTGACGAACAACGCCACGTTTGGCATGTCCATTCCTTCTTTCCTGATTTTAGTCAAATTCGAAAACGGTTTCACAGTTATTATTCCATAACAAATGAGCACAAAACAGAAAAATGGAATCATTTTCTCAAAAAAATGTAAAATACTGTCTAATTGAGAACTAAATGATAATGAATACATATTCATGAAGAAACTGCTATACGACAGTGATTCCCTGATTAATAACAGAAAAACCCTCGTCGGGAACGAGGGTTAAAGTCAAGTATTATAGGAAAAACATTTCCAAAATAAACAATCCGGCGAACAAGTAGATGAGCGGGTGGACCGTCTCTTTGTTCATCGCCTTGAAGATCGGGTAGAGGATGAACCCGAAGGCGATCCCACGTTCGATACTGCCTGAGAGTGGCATGATGAGGATCGTCATGAACGCCGGGAAGTATTCACTGAAATCTGTCCAATCGATATAGCGGACGTTCGTCAGCATGAGTGCGCCGACGATGATGAGGGCCGGCGCCGTGATGGCCGCGACACCTGAGATCGCACCGATGAGCGGGCTGAAGAACAATGTGAGACCGAACAAGCCGGCGACGACGGCTGTCGTCAGTCCGGTCCGTCCGCCTTGGGCGACACCTGCGGCCGACTCGATGTAGGCCGTCGATGGACTCGTTCCGACGAGTGAGCCCCCCATCGTTGCGAGTGAATCAGCGAACAAGGCCCGGTGCCCGTTCTCGATCGTCCCGTCTTCTTTCAACAAACCGGCTTGCTTGCCGACACCGACGAGCGTTCCCGTCGTGTCGAACAACGTGACGAGGAAGAACGACAATACGGCCCCGAACAAGCCATATTGGATGACGTCCGAGAACGCCGTGAGCGGATTGACCATGAGTCCTTCCGGCAATGTCGGCATCGCCGTCACGCCTTCGATTTTCAATAGACCCATGAAGTAGGCCGCGATACCTGTGAGCACCATCCCGATAAGAAGGGAACCCGGTACGTTACGTGAGAACAGCAGCGCCGAGACGATCAGCCCACCGAGGACGAGCAAAACGCTCGGTGACGACAACTCCCCGAGACGGACGAGGTTCGCCTCATCCGCGACGATGAGTCCAGACAGCTTCAAGCCGAGCGAAGCGATGAACAACCCGATGCCGGTCGTGATGGCGTGCTTCAATGAAGCGGGAATCGCTTGAATCAGTTTCGTCCGGATCGGTGACAGTGACAAGATCAGGAAGAAGACCGACGAGACGAAGACGACGCCGAGCGCGGCTTCGGGTGCGATCTGTTGTTGCGCGACAAGTGTATAGGCGAAGAAAGCGTTCAAGCCCATCCCAGGTGCGACCGCGATTGGCAGGTTGGCATAGAACGCCATCAATCCGGTTCCGATCAAGATGGCGATGATCGTCGCCGTGAACGCCTGGGCGAACGGAATGCCTGCGTCGGATAAAATCGCCGGGTTGACGACCGAGATGTAGGCCATCGTGACGAACGTCGTGATGCCGGCCATCACTTCTTGTTTAACGTTCGTTCCGTGTTGCTGTAAACGGAATAAGTTCATTAGAAAGACTCCTTATAAGTAGTAATTTCCGAACATTAACTGTCCGGTAAAGTGAAATACACGTTATCAACTTGTTGACTATACGAAATCGAATCGACATCGTCAATGATTTCGAGTTAAAAAACTAAAAAATTTCTCATTTTAGCGTTTAATGTTCGGAATTAGAGATTATTACTAAAGTGCTTGCTCTGAAACGCGTTTCAGAATGTACGGTAGAGTCAAAGGAGGGAAGCCTGATGAATCCGACGACGTGGAAGACTTGGTGTAGCGGGATTGTCTATGAACTGGTCATCAATCAATTGTACACACCGTTCGGACGCATGTTGTGCGCCCAATTTCAAGATGAGTTTCTGCACTTGCCCGTCGAAGAACGGTTTCGTCTCGCCCAAGCGATTCGGCGACAAGTGATGGCAAGAGATGACAGTCGGTCAGTAGAATGGGTACACTATATGAAAAGACTGACAGATTGAGGTGAGGCGGGATGGCGAATATTCGAGATATCGCGAAACAAGCGGACGTGTCGGTAACGACGGTCTCGCGGGTGATTAACGAACATCCTTACGTTTCAAAAGAGAAGCGACAGCGTGTCCATGCGGCGATGGCAGAGCTTGGCTATTTACGGAATCAGCAGGCGCTGACGCTGTCGACTGGGCGCACGCAGCGATTCGTCGTCGTGTTGCCGTATATGGACCATCCGTACTACGGACTGTTCGTCAATGGACTCGCGAAAGCGGCGCTCGTAAAAGGGTATCGTCTCGTCATGTGGCAGACCGAGTACAAGCTTGATCAAGAGCGGCAAGCACTCGACTTACTGAAGCATCGTGAAGTCGATGGGGCAATTCTGTTGTCGCATGCGATGTCGTTCGAAGAATTGGAAACGTACCGTGGCTTCGGCCCGATCTCGGTCGCGACGGTCGGTGCGCCTGAGACGATTTCCTCGGTCCATGTCGACCATTACGCGGCGTTCGTCGCCGGATTGCATGTGTTAACACAAGCCGGCTATGCGGATATCGGTATCGTCTTATCGCGGCAGTCTAGTCCGAGCTCAATCGCGCGTCAGCGGGCCTACTTCGATGAAGTGGTGTCCGCGCGTGAGCGATGGGTATGGACCGGTTACTTGACGAGTGAAGACGGGATCCGCTTAGCGGCAGAGTTCCTTCAACGAAAAGAGCGTCCCCGCGCGCTCTTTTTGTCGTCCGATTACGTCGCGCTCGGTTTTTTAGGGGAGATGCGCCGGCGTGGCGTCCGCATACCGGAAGACGTCGCCATCCTCGGGTTTGACGGCCACCCAATCAGCCAGGCGTTCGGTTTATCGACGATGCACGCGCCGCATGAAGAAATCGGTCGCGCCTTGTTCGACGTGACGTTCGATGGGATGGACGGCGGTGCGGTTAGGACGCAAAGTCTGACCGTCACGTATCTTTCAGGCACGACACTCTAGGCAACTTCCTCGCTCGCTTTTTGAGAAACGATTAGAATGAAGACAGAAGTCGAGAGGAGGATGTTACATGAAAATCAACGTGACGGAAGAAGCACTCCAATTTTTTAAAGACGAAATGGAAGTCGAGGCGGGACAGACGGTTCGTTTGTTCGCTAAATACGGGGGTTCGACTGATTTGACGCACGGGTTCTCGGTCGGTGTCATCACAGAAGAGATTGATAACGCCGTCGTCGAGACGAACGCAGATGGAATTCGTTTCGTCGTCGCCGAGCAAGACGAATGGTTGTTCCAAGGACAAGACGTCAACGTCGAGATCCGCGGGGATGAAGTCGTGTTCGTCCAAGCTGACTGACATGACAGTTTGTTTACGGATGTGAGACATCCGTTTGACCGCGTCAACCTCGGGGAACAGTCTACGACAAGACTCAGTACCGAAAGGATGAGACAGATGTCAGACAAAGACAAACGTGAACAAGAAGAACAAGAGAAGTTGAACCGGGACCAACCGGATATCTCGCACGAAGAAGATTCAAAAGGGGATCATTCGGACCTCGAAGAGACAGACGAAGACAAACAATCGTGAAGAGCCGAGTCTAGGCTCTTTTTGTTTTGGAATTGAAAGAATGGGGATTGACGGTATAATGGATAAGGGAAAACTACAACAGTGAGGAGAATGCATCATGAGTACAGTACTTGTCTTCGGACATAAAAATCCAGATACGGATACAATCTGTTCGGCGCTCGCTTACGCTGAACTGAAAAAGAAATTAGGCATGGACGCCGAGGCGGTCCGTCTCGGTGAGGTGAACGGGGAGACGCAATACGCGCTCGACCACTTCCGTGTCAAGGCGCCGCGCCTCGTCGAACGTGTATCGGACGAAACGAACTCGGTCATCTTGGTCGACCATAATGAATTCCAACAAAGTGCGCCCGACATTGCTGACGTGCGGATCCTTGAAGTCATCGACCATCACCGCATCGCTAACTTCCAAACGGCAGACGCACTTTATTACCGGGCGGAGCCGGTTGGCTGCACGGCGACGATCTTGCTCAAGCTGTACAAAGAACACGGTGTCGAAATCGCGTCTGACATGGCCGGATTGATGCTATCGGCGATCATCTCGGACTCGCTCTTGTTCAAGTCACCGACATGCACGGACGAGGACGTCAAAGCAGCGAAAGAGCTTGCAGACATCGCCGGAACTGACGTCGAGGCGTACGGTCTCGAAATGTTGAAAGCAGGAGCCGACTTGAGCCAGAAGACGGTGCCTGAACTCATCTCGCTCGACGCGAAAGAGTTCGCGATGGGCGACTACCGCATCGAGATCGCCCAAGTGAACACGGTTGACGCGAACGACGTATTGAGCCGTAAAAGTGAAGTCGAGGCGGCGATGGCGAAGACGATTGCTGACAAACAGCTCGACTTGTTCGTCTTCGCGATCACGAACATCTTGACGAACGATTCAGAAGCACTCGTTGTCGGTGCGAAGCATGATTTGTTCGAACAAGCGTTCAACGTCGAACTGTTAGACGGCCTGGCGACACTTCCTGGCGTCGTATCACGTAAAAAACAAATCGTTCCTGTGTTGACAGCAGCGGCGACGAACTAAGAAATGAGAAAGGCTCGAAGCGAGATGCTTCGAGCCTTTCTGCATGCTATGATACTTTCTTCTGAATCCCATACGTCCCGATTCGCCATAACTTCTCGAACGGTCCGTAGCGATGCGATTTGAGCCACCACATCGAGAAGAACGTTTGGGCAATCAAAATCGCGATGCTCAAGAACAATCCTTCAGTGAGCGACAGACGTCCGTAATACCCGAGCGCGATGACGGGAAGGACGACGACGAGCGTGTGCGTCAAGTAGTTCGTCAGCGCCATCCGGCCGAGCGCCTGGAGCGGACGGAATGTGAGTCCTTTCCGGACGGCGACGGTGAACAGACAGACGTACGTCGTCGCGAGCAGTTTTCCGGAGATGATGACAGCTGCGGAGTTCGTCGCCGAATAATCTGCACCGCCACCATAGTGATGCCATAAAATGATGCCAAAGAAAGGCAGGGCGAGTACCGTACAAATGACCGCCGTCCGCGTCAATCCTTGAATCGTCCACGTCAGCAACTTCCGTTCCCGCCCGATGTAAAGGCCGAACAAGAACAGGCTTAGAATTTCAACCCCGACAAAAAATGAGTTTTGGAACATGTCAAAAATCTCTTCGTCTAAGCGATAGTCGAACCACGGACCGAACCCGGAATTGAACACATCTGGGAATGGACCGCCAAAAGACAAAACGCCGATTGACCATTCAATCAAGATCGAGGAAACGTAGAACAATAAAAAGCTCGTAATCAACAAACTCCACGCCCACGTCAAAATCGCGCGGTTACTCAATCCATAAAACAACGGGAGCAATAAGCCCCACATCGCATACGTATGTAAGATGTCACCCGACCAGATGGCCAAGTGAGCAAGTCCGAACAGGAATAAGATAGCGATGCGTCGGATGTAACGGCCGACCGAGTCCCCACGCGCATACGAGCGCTCAAGGAAAATCGAGAAGCCGATGCCGAACAAGAGCGAGAAGATCGTGTAAAACTTCGTCTGGACGAACAAATCGAACAGCGTCCGGACGAGTAAATCACTCCCTGTATAGTCAGGGTTACCGAAGATCCAGTCGCTCCCGAGCATGGTGGGGATATTGACGAGGAAGATGCCGCACAGGGCAAATCCTCGAATAATGTCATAGAGAACGATGCGTTCGTTCAATTGGATGGGGCCTGTCATGCGACACTTCCTCTACATGGATTAAAATACTTTTGTCGTCCACGATTCACAGTTCCAGACGTCGGTGACGATGTCTTGGTAGAACTCCGGTTCGTGACTGATGAGTAGGATACTGCCTTTATACTCTTTCAACGCGCGCTTCAACTCTTCCTTCGCGTCGACGTCCAAGTGGTTCGTCGGCTCATCGAGGAGGAGTAAGTTTGATTCGTTGTTTTGGAGCTTACAGAGGCGGACTTTCGCTTTTTCCCCACCACTGAGGACGGCGATTTTACTCTCGATATGCTTCGTCATGAGACCACACTTCGCGAGCATGGCTCGGACTTGTTGCTGGTTGAGTGACGGGAACTCGCTCCAAATCTCTTCGATACACGTATTGTTGCTGACGGCCGCTTCTTGTTCGAAGTACCCGATCTCTAGGAACTCGCCGCGTTCGACCGTTCCTTCGAGCGGATTGATCATGCCGAGCAGACTCTTCAAGAGCGTCGTCTTCCCGATCCCGTTCGCACCGACGAGGACGATCTTCTGACCACGCTCCATCTGCAAGTCGAGCGGACGTGAGAGCGGCTCATCGTAACCGATGACGAGATCTTTCGCGTCAAAGATGAGACGGCCTGACGTGCGCGCCTGCAAGAAACGGAACTCTGGCTTCGGACGTTCCGCGCTCAGCTCGATGACGTCCATCTTGTCGAGTTTCTTTTGACGTGACATCGCCATGTTTCGTGTCGAGACGCGGGCCTTGTTACGGGCGACGAAGTCTTTCAAATCAGCGATTTCCGCTTGTTGGCGTTTATAAGCCGACTCAAGCTGCGACCGTTTCATCTCGTACACTTCCATAAATTTGTCGTAATCGCCGACGTAACGCGACAAATCTTGGTTCTCCATATGATAGACCAAGTTGATGACGCTGTTTAAGAACGGGATATCGTGCGAGATCAAGATGAAAGCATTGTCGTAGTTCTGAAGATAACGCTTCAACCACTCGATATGAATCTCATCCAAATAGTTGGTCGGCTCATCGAGGAGGAGGATGTCCGGCTTCTCAAGGAGTAGCTTCGCGAGCAACACTTTTGTCCGTTGTCCACCTGATAGGTCAGCGACGTCGCGGTCGAGACCGACGTCTAAAATACCGAGTCCGCGGGCGACTTCTTCGACTTTCGCATCGATGATATAAAAGTCGTTCGAGTCGAGCGTCTCTTGCAGTTCGCCGACTTCAGCGAGCATGTCGTCCATCTGCTCAGGTGACGCGTCGCCCATCTCCATGTAGAGTTCGCCGATGCGTGTCTCCATGTCGATCAAGTATTGGAATGCGCTTTTCAACACGTCACGAATCGTCATCCCGCGTGCGAGGACGGCGTGCTGGTCGAGGTAACCGACGCGGACGTTTTTCGCCCACTCGATTTTCCCTTCATCCGGTTGCAGTTTGCGCGTGATGATGTTCATGAACGTCGATTTTCCTTCACCGTTTGCTCCGATGAGGCCGATGTGTTCACCTTTTAATAGACGGAAAGACACGTCGTTCAAAATAGCGCGGTCACCGAAACCGTGGCTCAAGTTTTGTACTGTTAATATACTCATAATTCGTATTCGTTCCCTTCAAAGTTGACTATCCGATATTGTAGCATGGATTCAAAAAAATTAGTACGCCAGTCCAACCGACTGCCGGACGAAACTGTTCTCTTCGACCGTGTTCAACATGAACTGGGCGACGTCGGCGCGTGAAATCTGTTTACCGTCGGCAGGGATCCCGTCGATGTCCGTCCGGTACACCGATGTTCGCGGACCGTCCGTCAGTTGCATCGGCCGCACGATCGTGTAGTCGAACGACGAGTTGCGCCACAGGTCGACCGCGGCCCGGTGGTCGCGAAGCGGCTTCCGGAGCATGAACGTCACGACCGTTCCGGCGATCCCGGGAATCTCTTTGTCAATCCCGGCAGACGCGAGGTACAGAATGCGCGTCACATCGTTCGCTTTCATGGCGGGGACGAGTGCATCGGTCACGCTGGCCAAGAAATCGGGGTCACTCAAATCGGTCCCGAGACAGCTGATGACGGCGTCGTGCCCTTTGAGTGCGTCGGTCAACGCCGAACTGTCCGAGACGTCGCCTTCTATGATCTCGAGCTGTGGGGTCGGGATGAGTTTTTTCTGTTCGCGCACGAAGGCGGTCACATGATGGCCGTGCTCAATCGCTTGATCGACAAACTGATGACCGGTCCGGCCGGTGGCACCAAGAACGAATAGCTTCATAATGGATGTGGCTCCTCTCGTTTTTCCAGTATCTTCAGTATACAGCAGTTTCAGAAAAATCGGACTTTTAGCAGTCTTTTCATAAACGGGTTGCAATTTCCACAATCTCGTCTACAATAAACTTTATCTTATATAACTAAAAAGATTCGCACTCGTATATCCGTGAGAATATGGCTCACAAGTCTCTACCGAACCACCGTAAATGGTTCGACTACGGGTGACGCTTGTCGTGTGCATTCTTTGTGTTTTCATGCGGTTCGTCGTCCCCGGGTAGGGGTGACGAATCGCATTTTTTTATTGGAGGGAAACACAATGAAGCAGTTAGAAGACAAAATTAGAGACGAAGGCCGTGCCTTGTCGGACCAAGTATTGAAAGTCGATGCGTTCCTGAACCACCAAGTCGATCCTGAATTGATGCAGGCGATCGGTCGTGAATTCGCAGACCGATTCCGTGATGACCAGATCGACCGGATCGTCACACTCGAATCGAGCGGGATCGCCCCGGCGATGATGACGGCGCTCGAGCTCGGCATCCCGTTCGTGTTCGCCCGCAAACGGAAATCGCTCACGCTCCAAGACGACCTCGTCGAAGCGGACGTCTATTCGTTCACGAAACAAGAGACGAACCGCATCAGCTTGAGCCGTCGTTTCGTCCAACCGGATGAGCGCATCCTCGTCATCGATGACTTCCTCGCGAACGGAGAAGCGGCGCTCGGTTTGACGCAGCTCGTCGAGTCGGCCGGTGCGACCGTCGCTGGTGTCGGCATCGTCATCGAGAAGTCGTTCCAGCCAGGACGGGACAAACTGATCGACAAAGGGTATCGTGTCGAATCACTCGCCCGTATCGCCAAACTTGGAGCAGATAGCATCTCGTTCGTAGAGGTGGTCCGATGAACACGTTCAAAACGGCCAGTCTCGGGTTCCAACATCTGCTTGCGATGTATACAGGCGCAGCCATCGTCCCGCTCATCGTCGGTGGGGCCATCGGGCTCGGACCGACTGAGCTCGCGTATCTCGTCGCCATCGATTTGTTCATGTGCGGCGTCGCGACATTGCTTCAAGTATGGACGACCCGCTTCACCGGTGTTGGGCTACCGGTCGTGCTCGGTTGTACGTTCACAGCGGTCGGTCCGATGATCGCCATCGGCAGTTCGAGCGGTATTACAGCGATTTATGGGGCGTTGATTGCGAGCGGTGTCATCGTCATCTTGATTTCAGGCTTCGTCGGCAAACTGGCCCGATTCTTCCCGCCGGTCGTCCTTGGTTCGGTCGTGACGATCATCGGCCTCTCGCTCATCCCGGTCGCCATCAATGATATCGGCGGCGGGACACCGGGTGAGCCTGGTTTCGCTTCGATGCAAAACTTGGCGCTCGGCGGATTGACGATCGGTTTGATTCTCGTCTTGAACCGAGTCGGTACCGTCTTCAGTCGGGCGGCAGCGGTCTTGTTCGCCGTCTTGATCGGTACCGGTGTCGCCGCGTTCCTCGGTCTCGTCGATTTCAGCCCGGTCCGTGAGGCCGGCTGGTTCCAAATGGTGCAGCCGTTCTACTTCGGGGTGCCGACGTTTGACGTGTCGGCCATTCTCGTCATGACGCTCGTCGCCATCATCTCGATGATCGAATCGACCGGTGTGTTCTTGGCATTGAGTGACATCACGAAAAAACCGATCGGATCAAACGAATTGACGAAAGGGTACCGAGCCGAAGGTGTGGCGACGATCCTCGGCGGGATCTTCAACAGCTTCCCGTACACGACGTTCAGTCAAAACGTCGGACTCGTCCAGCTGTCGGGTGTCAAATCACGTCGTGTCATCTTTTGGACGAGCGGGCTTTTGATCTTGCTCGGCTTCTTGCCGAAAGTCGCGACGTTCACGACGCTCATCCCGAAACCGGTGCTCGGTGGGGCGATGCTCGTCATGTTCGGAACGGTCGCCGCGTCGGGGATTCGCATCCTTAGCCAAGTCGATTTTGCGAAAAACGAGAACTTGATCACGATCGCGCTCTCGATCGGCATCGGGCTCGGAATCACGGCCAACCCAGGTATTGTCGCCAATATGCCGGAATCGATCCAACTGTTCACGGATAGCGCCATCGTTGCCGGCTCATTCACAGCCCTGTTCTTGAACGGTTTCTTCCGTCTCGTCGATCGGTTCAGTCCCGACGAGGTCGTTGCCGATGAACGGCAAGTCAGCTAGACTGAAAGGAGTACGTAACAAGGGGGAACTAGGATGGGAAAAACAGCACTCGTTGTCGGCGCGACCGGTTTGATCGGACGCGAGCTCGTCGAGCAGTTGCTCGAACAAGAACGGTATGACGCGGTATGGATCGTCGTCCGCCGCTCGAAACGTTGGAGTCACCCGGAATTACATGAAATTGTCGGCTTTGAGAAGATGGATGAGACGTTGCCTCACATTGACGATGTGTACTGTGCACTCGGTACGACGATTGCCGTCGCCGGATCGCAGCAGGCGTTCAAACATGTCGACCTCGAGTTACCGCTCGAAGTCGCGCGTGTCGCGAAACAGCACGGCGCCACACGTTACGCTGTCGTCTCGGCACAAGGTGCGTCATTGCGCTCGCCGTTCTTCTACAACCGAGTGAAAGGTGAACTTGAGAACGGGCTCAAAGTGTTCGGGTTCGAGCACTTGATTATCGCTCGCCCGTCGCTCTTACTCGGCGACCGCGAGTCGTTCCGGCTCGGTGAGAAAGCGGCTGAAGTCGTCAGCCGCCCATTCCAACCGCTGTTGCTCGAAAAAGTGCCAAACGCGGCCCCAATCCAAGCGTTACATGTGGCCCGAGCCTTGATCATGGCGGCAGAAGAAGGACAAGGCACGGAAGTGTTGACGTCTGGAATGATGCAGGGAATGAGCCAATGAAGCGAGTGACGAGTAAACGCACGAAAGCCGTCATGATTGACGGTGTCATTGCCGGGTTACTAAGTTTCGGTGTCGAACAGCTCGTTCGGAAGAAAGTGAAGAGCGAGTTCGTCCACACCGTCATCACACCGACACTCGTCTCGTATGCGATCGAGGCGTGCCAGATGAGCCGCGGTGGTCAAACGATCGGCTACAAGCTGCTTGGTCTCGAACTGAAGAACGATGACGGGACACCGGTCACGGCCGAGCAAGCGTTCAAGCGTGCCCTCCATCGGGACACGTTGACGGTTGCGGCTTACTTCAAGGACCGCGAACACTTCGAGGCGGAAGACGGTGCCGTCTTGCCGCACGACAAAGCTTTCCATATGCACGTAACCGAAAAGAACTGACCTCAGGCGTAATCTGTACCCAATGTAAAGGACATATGAAAAAAAACTTATGCGACTTGAAGAAGATGATTCCTGTACTGTACAGGAGTCATCTTTTTCATGTTCCATTGGTAACGATGGTGATTGTAGTAGCTAA
>NZ_SJUY01000014.1:0-43851 GCF_004337175.1 Exiguobacterium sp. SH1S21
CCGTCGACTTCCCCCCGAAGGGTTCCGTCGATTTCCTGCGCTCGACTTGCATGTATTAGGCACGCCGCCAGCGTTCGTCCTGAGCCAGGATCAAACTCTCCAAAGAATTTGATATAGCTCTTGAAAATGACGAAGCTTGCGCTTCAATCAAAACTTGTAAAACTTTTTTTGCCTCATCGTTCAGTTTTCAAAGTTCGTCTGTCGCTCTTAACGACTCTTACAATATTACAAGTCATCGACACAGTTGTCAACCACTTTTTTAATTCTTTTCCGCTGCCATCAGCGGCAACGTTTATTACTTTAACCCATCCTCAAATAGAATGCAATAGTTTCGGTAAAAGTTTTTCTAAAAAAATTTTCTGCCACGTTATAGCTTGGCTGTAGAAACCAAAAACCTCTCACCGCAATGGTGAGAGGTCGTAACTTGTTACTGTTGGTGACGCATTGTCGGGAAGAGCAATACATCGCGAATCGATGGTGCGTCTGTGAGCAACATGACAAGACGGTCAATCCCGATTCCGAGACCACCTGTTGGCGGCATCCCGTACTCGAGCGCTTCTAGGAAGTCGTTATCAAGTTCATGGGCCTCATCGTTCCCAGCTTCTTTTTCAAGTAGTTGGGCTTCGAAGCGCTCACGTTGATCGATTGGATCGTTCAACTCTGTGAACGCGTTCGCGTGTTCACGACGAACGATGAACAGCTCGAAGCGATCTGTGAAGCGCGGGTCTTGATCATTCTTCTTCGCAAGCGGTGACACTTCGACCGGATGTCCCGTGACGAACGTAGGTTGAAGCAACGTCTCTTCGATTTTTTGTTCGAAGAACTCGTTGACGATATGACCGAACGTCATATGGTCTTGGACTTCTACCCCGTGCTCTTTCGCAAGTTCACGTGCCTGTTCATCAGACATCTGCTGCCAGAAGTCGACACCCATCTCTTCTTTAACCAAGTCGACCATATGGGCCCGCTTCCAACCGACACCAAGATGGATCGTATCTTCTCCATACTTCACGTCTGTCGTACCGAGTACTTCTTTAGCAACGTGCGCAACGAGTTCTTCTGTCAAATCCATGATGTCGTTGTAATCAGCGTACGCTTCATAGAGCTCGATCATTGTGAACTCTGGGTTGTGTCGTGTCGAGATCCCTTCGTTACGGAAGACACGGCCAATCTCATAAACACGCTCAAGGCCACCGACGATGAGGCGCTTCAAGTGAAGCTCGATCGCGATGCGCATATAAAGTTCCATATCGAGGGCGTTATGGTGCGTCAAGAACGGACGGGCAGCTGCTCCGCCTGCAATCGTATGGAGCATCGGTGTCTCCACTTCTAAGAAACCGCGATGGTTCAAGAAGTTGCGAATCTCTGAAATGATTCGGCTACGCAAAATGAACGTTTGGCGCGAATCATTGTTCGTGATCAAGTCGAGATAGCGTTGACGATAACGTTGTTCGACATCTTTTAAGCCATGATATTTGTCTGGAAGCGGACGGAGCGCTTTCGTCAAAAGTTCAAACGTCTCGACGTGAATCGATAACTCACCGACATTCGTTTTGAACAGCTTGCCTTTCACCCCGACGATATCACCGAGGTCAGACGATTTGAACAAATCAAACGCCTCATCACCTACGTCATTTTTACGGACGTAGATTTGAACCTGTCCCGTGACGTCTTGGATGTGGGCGAAGAAGACCTTCCCTTTTCCACGTTTCGTCATAATCCGTCCCGCGAGCGTGACTTCTACGTCTTGCTCAGCGAGCTCCTCTTTCTCAATCGCTTCATATTGCTCATGTAATTCACCGGCATGGGCTGAGCGTTCGAACCGATGTCCGAACGGGTCGAGCCCTTGCGCGCGCATCTCAGTCATCTTTTCAAATCGAACCTGCATTTGGTCGTTCATTTCCAACTCGTGACTCACTACTCCATTCACTCCTCTATACATATTGGGTTTGGTCCTAACAAAAAGCTGTCGACCTCACGGCCAACAGCACAGCCTAAGCTGTTCGCTCTTTGCGTATCACTTTTTCGCCAAACAAGCTTACCATAAATCACTTTTTTACACTAGTTCACACTTCTTGTGGCGCGTTCTCGATCTGTCCGACGAAATCGTAGAGCACACTTCCGACGGCATCCCGTGATTCCAACTCGAAGACTTGCTTACGGACCGGCCCGTTCCCTTTGAGACCTTTCAAGTACCAGGCCACGTGTTGACGCATTTCACGAACCGCCGCCACCTCGCCTTTCAAGTCGATCAAACGATCGAGATGAAGCATGCAAATGTCAATTTTCTCGCGTGCCTCCGGCTCGGCCGGAAGCTCACCCGTCTCAAGGTACTGCACCGTCTGATAGAGCATCCATGGATTTCCGAGGGCAGCCCGCCCGATCATGACCGCATCGACACCATAATGGTCGAGGGCATGCTTCGCTTGTTGCGGCGTCGTAATATCACCGTTCCCGATAATCGGGATGCCCGCAATTTTCTTCGCCTCACCAATAAGTTCCCAGTTGGCTGTTCCTTCATACAATTGGGACCGCGTCCGTCCGTGAATCGCGATCGCTGCCGCGCCACCGGATTCGGCCGCTCTGACGTTATCTAGAAGGTAGATGTGCTGACTATCCCAACCGGTGCGCATCTTGACGGTCACCGGTTTGTCCACCGCCTTCGATACGGCGTTCACCATCTCATAAACCTTATCCGGATCGAGGAGCCACTTGGCACCCGCTTCACATTTCGTGACTTTCGGGACCGGGCACCCCATGTTGATGTCGATGATATCGGCGTTCGTGTTTTGATCCACGTATTGCGCCGCTTTCACGAGCGTGTCTTTCGAACCGCCAAAAATTTGCAGGCTGAGCGGCTTTTCGCGCTCATCAACGTACAACATGCGCAGCGTTCTCGCGTTTTCAAATAAAATCCCTTTGTCGCTGACCATCTCCGCACAAACGAGTCCGGCACCGAATTCCTTCGCAATCAAACGGAATGCCGGGTTCGTCACTCCGGCCATCGGGGCGAGGACCGCCCGATTTTTTATATCAACGTTACCAATTTTGAACCCTGACATTGCTTCACTTCCTTCAATAGCGTTAAACAGAACCGACTAATGACGTTAACGACTGTAGACGTACGACGTCGCGCCGCTCCGATTCCGGCAAGGCGTCGCATAAT
This sequence comes from Exiguobacterium sp. SH1S21, assembly GCF_004337175.1. NCBI lineage: Bacteria > Bacillati > Bacillota > Bacilli > Caryophanales > Exiguobacterium > Exiguobacterium sp. SH1S21. The sequence continues at coordinate 3,167 of NZ_SJUY01000014.1, forward strand.
TGTCGAACCGTCTTTCCATTCACCTCGAGCGTCGGAGCAATCTCCGCGAGCGGGGCAAGGACAAAAGCACGTTCATGCATTCGCGGATGCGGAACAGTTAAGTGCTTCGATTGTATATATTCGCCGTTATAGAGCAAGATGTCAAGGTCGATCGTACGCGGCCCGTTCTTAAACAGACGCTCTCTTCCAAGACCGCGCTCAACCTGTTGGAGACGAACGAGTGCATCGTCCGCCCCGAGCGATGTATCGACTTCGACGACCATGTTATAAAACGATGGTTGATCTATATAGCCGACCGGTGCCGTCTCGTATACGTTCGATTGTTTCGTCACGTGAAGACCGGCCGCCTCCATCTCTTGAAGGGCATCGAACAAGTAACGCTCCCGTTCACCGATATTCGAACCAAGCGCCACATACATCATCCGTTACGCCTCCGCGTCATCTCGATCGCGACCGAATCATAATGGCCCGGAATCGGCGGGTCAGGTTTGATGACCTTGACCGTCACACTTTGAATCTTGTCACTGTGGGCGAGCACGGCCGTCGTGATCCGTTCACCGAGTGCTTCGAGTAAGTTGACCGCCTCGCCTGTGACGATGTCTTCTGTCAGTTGATAGAGTCCGGCATAGCTGACACCATCCTCCAAATTGTCGGACTGGCCGGCAGGGGCCAGGTCTAACTCACACATCAAATCAATATTAAATCGCTGACCGAGCCGGTTCTCTTCTTCAAAGACACCGTGGTAACCGTAAAAACGCATCCCGTTCACAAACATTTTATCCAACTTGTCCGCCTCCTAACATCGCATCCATCATCCGTGACGCCCGTTTGTTCTCTAACACATCATGCACCCTTACCCACGCGCATCCTTTCGCGATTCCGAGACATGTCGTCGCGACCGTCCCTTCGACCCGCTCCTCGGTCGGTAAATCGAGTGTCTGGCCGATGAACGACTTACGTGACGTCCCGAGCAGAACCGGGAATCCGAGATTCGTGATGACGTCGAGCCGATTCATGAGTTCTAAGTTTTGGTTGTAGTCCTTGGCAAAGCCGATGCCGGGGTCTAACCAAATCTGGTCATCACGAACACCGGCGGCACGGGCGATCGCGATTGATTCTTGTATGTCGCCAACGACTTCTTCGATGAAGTGTCCATAGTTTCGGTTGTCTCGATTATGCATCAAAATGATCGGGACGTTAAACTCTTTGGCCACTTCCGCCATCGATTGATCGTCCCACTTCGACCCCCACACGTCATTGATGATGTCAGCGCCTGCTTCAAGTGCCGCTCGCGCAACGATAGGTTTGTACGTATCGATCGAGATCAGGACGTCAAGCTCCTCTTTCAGGCGGCGAATGACCGGGACGACGCGGGCGATCTCTTGATCCGCCGTGACGAACTGTGCGCCAGGCCTTGTCGACTCGCCTCCGACGTCGATCGCATCGGCTCCGTCCTGAACGAGCCGTTTAGCGTGTTCGAGCGCTTGCTCGACTGCGTTATAACGCCCACCGTCTGAAAACGAATCTGGCGTCACGTTTAAAATGCCCATAATTTTTGTCATGCTGTTCCCTCACTTTCAATTGCTCGTCGTAACTCGGACCAACACGCTGTAAATCGAGCCCCCTGCTTGCCTGGATACGTCCGGCCGGCATAAGCGGTGACCGGTGCGATTTGTTGCACCGAGTTCGTGAGCCAAATTTCGGACGCTTGCTCGAGTTCTTTAAACGTCACATCACGCTCGAGCACGTCAAACGTCTCCATCAGCCAGTGCCTGGTCACGCCGGCAAGCGCCCCGGTCTCAAGCGGCGTCGTCCATAGCCGCCCATCCTGTTCTACCCAAAAGATGTTTGAGACGAGTCCCTCGACGACACGTCCCGCCTCGTCCGCGAACAAACCTTCCGCTTCCCGGTCGACCAAGGCACGTTTTCCAAGGATGTTGTTCATATAGTGATGTGACTTCAAACGGAACGCCGCTTCCGGTCGACTTCTCGGAAACGGGAGTGCCTCAAGCCGTTTCTCGGTCGGTTCGAACGTGTCCGGTAACGGTTTGACGAGCAGCGTCACGTTCGGCCGTGAGTAACGCCCGTCGTGCAGACCGAGCGGAGCGACACCGGCGGAGACGTTCAGTCGGATATATACGTTCGGCGCCTCGTTTTGACGCACGACGTCTTGAATCGCCTGTCTGATTTCCTGCTTCGTATAAGGTAGATCGATCCAAAGTGCGTCCATACTTTTCTCAAGCCTGTCCCAATGGAGGTCGAACAAGAACGGGACCCCGTCAAACGTCCGGAACGTCTCGAACAACCCCATCCCGTACAAAAAACCGTGGTCGTGAACCGGCACCGTCACTTCTGAACTGCCGCGCAGTTCGCCGTTATGCCAAAGCCACATGACGATACGCCTCGATAAAATTTTTAATCATGTCTTTCCCATGTTCCGTCAAGATGGCTTCAGGATGGAATTGGACGCCCTCGATCGGCAATTCTTTATGGCGTAGCGCCATGATCTCGCCCGTGCTCGTCTCAGCCGTCACTTCTAAGCAGGACGGCAATGAAGCGCGCTCGACGGCGAGCGAATGGTAACGCGTCACGATCGTCTGCTGTGGGATGTCTTTAAATAACGTCTTACCGTCATGTTCGATCGGTGACGTCTTCCCGTGCATGAGGCGGTCCGCATGGACGACTTTCCCGCCGAACGCCTGACCGATCGCTTGATGACCGAGACACACACCGAAAATCGGGATCTTCCCAGCAAACGTCCGAATCGCGTCGACGCTGATTCCCGCTTCGTTCGGCGTCCGCGGACCTGGCGAGATGACGAGATAACTCGGACCCATCTGTTTAATCTCTTTGATCGTAACGTCGTCATTGCGACGCACGATCAAGTCCTCTCCGAGCTCACCAAAGTATTGAACCAAGTTGTACGTGAATGAGTCGTAGTTATCGATGAGTAAAATCATACCGTCGCCTCCGTCATTTCTTTCGCGGCCCATAGCGCCTTCGCTTTCGACAACGATTCTTCATATTCAGCGACCGGGTCGGAGTCGATGACAATACCTGCCCCGGCCTGGACGTGGGCCATCCCGTCTTTGACGACCATCGTCCGGATCGTGATGTTAAAGACGAGGTCGTCGTCCCAACTGATCCAGCCGAACGAACCCGTGTAAATCCCACGTCGAACCGGTTCAAGTTCCTCGATGATTTCCATCGTCCGAATTTTCGGGGCACCGGTAATCGTTCCGCCCGGGAACATCGCCCCGAGCGCCTCTGACCCGGACACACCGTCTCGCATCGTGCCGCGCACGTTCGAAACGATGTGCTGGACGTGTGAGTACTTCTCGATGACCATCAATTCGTCGACGTGCACCGTCCCATAAGCGGCCACTTTCCCGAGGTCGTTCCGCTCCAAATCAACGAGCATGACGTGCTCGGCCCGCTCTTTCTCGTTATCGAGCAACGTCCGCGCTAGTTCCATATCTTCTGCCTCGTCCCGTCCGCGCGGCCGTGTCCCGGCGATCGGGCGTGTCGAGATCGACGTCCCATGTTTCTCAATCAACAGTTCTGGCGAAGCCGACACCATCGTCAAAAAATCGTCGACGAAGTACCCCATGTACGGTGAAGGATTCATTTGGCGCAACGTGTCATAGACGTGGCGCGGGTCCGCGAGCAGCGCTTCCGATTGGCGGACGCTCAGGTTCACTTGGAACACGTCGCCTTCGACGATGTAGTCTTGAATTTTCTGCACAGCTTCGACGAATTCACCTTGCGATAGAGAACGCGCTCGCTCGAGCGGTGCTTGCGCGACCGGTCTGAACGCGTAATGCGTCTCTGTCTGCCATAAGGCAGCCCAGCGCTCGAGCTTCGCTTCTACTTCTTCATCGGCGGTGACTAGCAAATAGAGGAGCGACGTCGCTTCGTCGAATACCGCCACTTCGTCAAACAACAAGAACGAGACGTCGGGCGTCCCTAGATCATCTTCCGCTTGACGCGGCAAGCGTTCAAGTGTCCGGGCGACATCGTAACTGACATAACCAATCATTCCGCCGAAGAATGGCGGTGCCCCTTCTGGTCTTGCGGCAACGTAACGGGCCCGTACTTGCTCGACGATGTCGAGCGGTTGGCCATAAAACGTCTCGGTCTTATCTGAAATGACGAGCGTTCCAGTCCCGTCTTTCACGTGAAGCGCACCGAACGGCTCGATTCCGGCCATCGTGTAACGTCCAGCCCTTCCGCTCTCGAGCCACGCATAGCACTCGCCCGCTTCCGTCAACGTCATATACGTCTCATACATTCTCTCTTTTGTCGTTCGCATCGTTTTGAACGCTGTCGTTCTCACGTCAAATCCCCCCGTTCCACTCATTCATGCCTCTAATTGTACACAAGAAAAGGCAGTTACCGAAAGAAGATGTCTTCTGGTAACTGCCGTTTGTTTATGCGCGAACGCTATCTGATTCTTCGTCGAACTGATAGAGCGGCGTGCTAAGGTAGCGTTCTCCGTTTGACGGGATGATTGCGAGCACGTTTTTGCCTTTTCCAAGGCGCTTCGCCGTATCGACCGCGGCCGCGATGGCTGCACCTGACGAGATGCCACCGAGCACACCGTTCGTCCGAGCCGCGAGACGCGCGTATTCGAACGCCTGCTCTGTCGTGATTTGAAGGACACCTTCGTAAATCTCAGTGTCTAAAATCGACGGGATAAAGCCGGCTCCGATGCCTTGAATTTTATGTGGCCCTGGCTTCCCTCCAGATAAGACTGGAGAGTCGACCGGTTCGACAGCTAAAATTTGCACGTCTGGATAGTGGGCTTTCAATACTTTCCCCGCTCCTGTGATCGTTCCGCCTGTACCGACACCCGCGATGAACGCATCGACTTGAAGACCTGACGCGTCGAACGCATCAACGATCTCAGGGCCGGTCGTCATTTCATGGACGTTCGGGTTGGCCGCATTATTGAATTGTTGCGGGAGGAAGTAGCCGTTTTTCTCAGCTTCTTCTGTCGCCCGGCGAATCGCTCCGCCCATCCCCTCAGGACCCGGCGTCAAAATCAGCTCGGCACCGTATCCGCGAAGCAAGTTGCGACGTTCCATACTCATCGTTTCCGGCATGACGAGAATTGCCTTATAGCCTTTAGCAGAACTGACCATCGCGAGTCCGATGCCCGTGTTCCCACTCGTCGGCTCAATGATTGTGTCACCCGGCTTTAAGACGCCTTCTTCCTCAGCGGCCTCGATCATCGCTAAAGCGATCCGGTCTTTTACACTCGAACCAGGGTTCATATATTCCAACTTCATGTAAACCGTCGCGTCATCCGGGCCAGTCAGCCCGTTTAACTTCACGATTGGAGTCTTGCCAATTAAGTCTGTCACTGAATCTACGATACGCATTTCATTTCCTCCTTCATAATTCCGACTATTCCGATATTGTAATAATACCCTATCGGATTGAAAATATGCAATTTGGAACGACAGCCTCAGCGCGCTTGCTGTTTCATCACTTCGAGCTGTTCAGCCGAGAAGTGATACTTTTCGCCGCAGAAGTGACAAACTGCTTCAGCGCCGCCATCTTCTTCGATCATTTGACGGATCTCTTCGGTACCGAGTCCGATGATCGCACTCTCCATCCGATCTCGGCTGCACGTACAGTTGAACTGTACTGGTTTGTGATCGAGCACTTCTAAGCTATCTCCGAGGAGCATATGCAGCATCTCTTCCGGTGTCTTCTCTTCTCCGATGAGAACCGACACTGGCGGGAACGTCTTCAATGCGTCTTCTAACGCTTGAATCGTTTGCTCTGAAGCGTCTGGCATCAACTGGACGATAATCCCGCCGGCAGCTAAAATCGATTCATCTTCCGGAAGCACGAGCACGCCTGCTCCGACGACTGAAGGCACTTGTTCCGACGTCGCGAAGTAGTACGTGAAGTCTTCGCTGATCTCACCTGTTTGAATTTCGGACGAACCGCCAACGAAGTCTTTTAGACCGAGGTCTTTGATGACCGAGACCGTGCCTCGGCCAACGACTTCGCCAACTTTCAACTTCGTCAATCCGTGGTCGTTGACGAACGTGCCGCCTTCGACACGAGGGTGTGACACGTATCCGCGAACGTCTCCTGCCGTGTCCGCATCGACGATGATTTTCCCGATTGGTCCATCGCCTTCGACTTTAAGGGTGACGCGCGCGGCTCCTTTTTGCATCGAACCGATCATCGTCCCGATCGTCATCGTCCGACCGAGTGCAGCTGAGGCGACCGGTGTCGTCTGATGGCGAAGTTGCGTTTCGAAAATCGTTTTCGTCGTCCGTACGGCGAACGCCCGGACTTCTCCACCGAACCCGAGGGCACGGACGAGATAGTCGTCTTTCATTTGGTCAAGTAACGCTTGTTGTTCTGGTTGAATCATATTGAGTAACTCCTTTAAAGTTTATTTCTGGTTGCGCTCATAGATGAGGCGAAGTCCATCGAGCGTCAAGAACGAGTCGACGACGTCAATCGTTTCGGCATGTTCACTGATCAAACGGGCCAGCCCACCTGTCGCGATGACGGTCGCTTCCCCGACTTCACGCTTGACGCGACTGACGATGCCATCGACTTGGGCGACATACCCGTAATACGTGCCCGATTGCATCGCTTGGATTGTATTTTTCCCGACGACGGTCGGCGGGGTCGCGAGCTCGATGCGCGGTAATTTCGCGGCCCGTTGATAGAGCGCCTCGACCGAGATCATAATCCCTGGGGAGATGATCCCGCCGTGATAACGACGTTTGTCATCGATGTAGCAATACGTCGTCGCCGTACCGAAATCGACGATGATCAATGGACCGTCGTACTTGGCAATACCTGCGACCGCGTTGACGATGCGGTCCGCCCCGACTTCACGCGGATTGTCGACGTGGATGTCGAGACCTGTTTTCACGCCGGGACCGACGACGATTGGCCGGACGTTGAAGTAGCGCTGTGACATCTGTTCGAGCGGGAAGATGACTGGTGGAACAACCGAAGACAAAATGACGCCGTCGATTTGGTCAAACGAGACGTTCGAGTGGTCAAACAAAGACTTGACGAGCATACCGTACTCATCGGTCGTTTTCGTGCGGTCCGTCGAGATGCGCCAATGATGGACGAGCGTCTCACCATCGTACATCCCGAGGACAATATTTGTATTCCCAACATCGATCACTAAAATCATGATATGGTTCCTCACTTTGTTGTCAATTACAGTTCGCTCGAATTATAACACGAAAAAAGACGAATGCCTTATTTAGGGCATTCGTCTCTTACACTTACCGTGATTCGTTGTTCGGGCGTTCCGTCGGTGTCGCTTCCGGCTTATCGCCTTCAGGGACAACGTCCGGCTTCGCTTCTTGAACGACTCCAGGCTGATCGATGACTTGCCCGTGCTTGACGGCCGCCTCATCTTTCTTCGCCTCATCGCTTGCATCATCTTTCGATGGTTCAGACGGCTCTTCCGGTTCGTTCGGAAGGAACTCGCGCGTCTTAATCAAGTGACGAATCTGTTTCGAATCGAGCGTCTCGACTTCGAGCAACGTCTTCGCGACGAGCTCGAGATCGTCTTTACGGTCCGTCAAAATCTGTTTCGCTTTCGCGTAACAACGGTTGATGATGTCCCGAATCTCGAGGTCGATATCTTGTGCAATCGCATCCGAGTAGTTTTGTTCCGTTTGGAAATCGCGACCTAAGAAGACTTGTCCTCCATGGTTCGATCCAAGTTGGAGCGGTCCGAGCTTGTCGCTCATCCCGTAATCCATGACCATCTTCCGAGCGATACCAGTCGCGCGTTGGAAGTCATTGCTTGCTCCTGTCGATACTTCACCGAAGATGACGTCTTCCGCCACGCGGCCCCCGAGGAGACCAACGATTTTATCTTCGAGTTCAGGTTTCGTCATGAAGTAACGATCTTCTTTCGGAAGCATGACGACGTATCCGCCAGCGTTTCCACGTGGAACGATTGTCACTTTGTGCACTTCGTCTGCGTTCTCGAGTTCAATCCCGATAATCGTATGACCCGCCTCATGATAGGCGACGATTTGGCGTTCTTTCTCCGAGATGACGCGGCTCTTCTTAGAAGGACCAGCGATGACACGGTCAATCGCTTCCTCGACATCCACGACCGAGACCGCTGAACGGTCAGACCGGGCTGCGACGAGCGCTGCTTCGTTCAACAAGTTTTCAAGGTCAGCACCTGAGAATCCAGGCGTCCGCTGAGCGATCGACTTCAAGTCAACTGTCGAATCGAGCGGTTTGTTGCGGGCATGAACTTTGAGTACTGCTTCACGGCCTTTAACATCCGGACGGTCAACCGTGATTTGACGGTCGAATCGACCTGGACGAAGAAGGGCCGGGTCAAGAATGTCCGGACGGTTCGTCGCGGCAATCATGATGATTCCTTCGTTGTCACTGAATCCATCCATCTCGACGAGAAGTTGGTTGAGCGTTTGCTCACGCTCGTCATGGCCGCCACCAAGACCGGCACCACGCTGGCGTCCGACCGCATCGATCTCATCGATGAAGATGATACACGGTGCGTTCTTTTTCGCATTCTCGAACAAGTCGCGGACACGCGACGCCCCGACACCGACGAACATTTCGACGAAGTCAGAACCTGAGATCGAGAAGAACGGTACACCGGCTTCTCCCGCAGCTGCACGAGCGAGTAACGTCTTACCTGTTCCCGGAGGACCGACGAGCAAGACGCCTTTTGGAATCCGTGCTCCAAGTTTCGAGAACTTGCGAGGGTCTTTCAAGAATTCGACGACTTCGATGAGTTCTTGTTTCTCCTCATCCGCCCCGGCAACATCATCAAACGTTACACGACGTTTTTCTTGGTCGTAGAGTTTCGCCTTCGATTTCCCGAAGTTCATCACACGACCGCCACCGCCGCCGCCTTGGGCTTGGTTGAGCAAGAAGAAGAACAAGATGAAGATGATGATAAACGGTAAGATCGCGAATACGATGCTAAACCAGCTACCACTCGACTCTGACTCTTCGATTTGAATGTCGGTATTCGCACGAAGTTGCGAGAGCACTTCGGCGTATTCGGCCTCGTTAGCCGGGATATTCGTTTCGTAACGCTGGTCTTCGTCTCCTGTAAGGTCACCTGTAATTGAGATGGCTCCCGGGATTTCCTGTACGGTTGCCGTTTCGATCCGATCATCTTCCACATATTCCAAGAACTTCGAATAAGAGAGCGTTTCGCTCTGGCTACTCGGGTTCTGTAAATATTGAAGGAACAAGATCAAGGCCAGGAAAATCACACCGAACACTAAGGTGTTTTTCACTGCACGATTCATTCTCTGCCTCCTATTCCGAGAAACGATGTTCTCGCCCATTCAGTATATGTGTATACTTTGGGGTATTTCTTTTATCTTAACACGTCACATTTTCAAAAGAAAAACGTTAGCCCCCGTAAACACTCGGCTTGAGCACACCGACGTAAGGAAGGTTACGATATTTCTCTTCGTAATCGAGACCGTAGCCGACGACAAACTCGTGCGGAATCACGAAACCGCTGTAGTCTGCCGATAGACCATTCTTGCGACCCGTCGGTTTATCGAGCAACGTAACGATCTTCACCGACTTGGCTTTCCGATATTTGAGGAGATCGACGAGATAGCCGAGCGTGAGCCCGCTATCAATAATATCTTCTACAATCAAGATGTCTCGTCCTTCTACAGACGTGTTTAAATCTTTCTCGATTTTCACTTCACCAGTTGACGACGTTCCACCGTGATACGTCGATACGTCCATGAAGTCCATCTCTAAATGGATGTCCATTTCTTTGACAAGGTCTGACATGAACGGCATCGCGCCTTTCAATACGCAAACGAGAAGCGGAAACTCTTCTTTATATTCTTCGCTGAGCGTTGTCGCGAGTTCTTTCACCTTTACTTGAATCTCTTCACTTGAAATAAGCACCTTTTCCATATCGTTCATTAATGACATCTTGAAATCCTCCTCTTTCTAATCCGACACAATCATCATTTTACCATTAATCGTGGGCAAATCGCATCTGACTTATCCGGAAAATCCGAAACTCTTACTCCTACTATAGCGACAATCCTCCCTGTCGCGTCAACTACTAAGGGGACAAACGGACGATTTTCACGCCGGATTTTCGCATCGACCAAGATTCGGGCGACTTTTTTCGTCCCGATTGAGAGTTTCATCACATCCCCTGGCCGAACGGAGCGGACGGTCAACGGGAATGTGAGCACCTCGAGGGGGATCCCGTACTTGCCTGTGACGACTTCGAGCGAGACGTCGCGATTGCCGAACGATAGACGGGCCGGGACGCTTAACACCATGTGTTCATCCGGCGCTTGTGACGAATCCGGTCGTTCCTCCGTGACGAGGCTGATCACCCCATCATACTTTTGCAGGCGCGCGCCGCCTTCGAGATCGTATCGTCCTGTTCCTTTTGGACTACCGAGGAGACGACGGATAGCTTCGCCCATCTCGACACCATATCTAGCCGATAAGAGTCGGCCGAGTACGTATCGTTCAGGTTCGTTCAAACCGGCCACGTCTTCAAGTTTCACATGAAACGTTTTCATATTACAACGGACGTGGCGCACCATCCACTTCCCGACGCCGTCGTAGCGTTTATGCCAGAGTTCACGCTGCCGACGGGCCGCGCTACCGACGTCTTGAACCACGTTCGGCCAAACATCGAGCAGTCGCGGGACGATGTGGTGCCTGATTTTGTTGCGCAAATAATCCGTCTGCTCATTCGACGCGTCTTCTCGCCAAACGAGTCCGTTCGCTGACGCGTACGCCAAGAGCTGTCGTTTTGTTTCCGTCAGCAACGGACGAACGATTGTCCCTCCGGCGAACGGACGACGTTCCGGGATCCCCGTCACTTCGACGACGTTTCGATGAAGCTGGATGAGTACCGTTTCGAGCTCGTCATCGGCGTGATGAGCCGTCATCAGTTCGATATACCCGTCTTCACGCATGACCGTTTCAAAAAATGCATACCGCGCCGCCCGATAGACGGCTTGCGATCCCCCGTCCGGAAACGCAAGACGCTTCCCGTGAAACGGCACACCGTACGCTTTCGCCAACTGTCTCACGAACTCGAACTCTTCATCGGACTCAGGCCTAAGTCCATGATGGACGTGGGCGACCCCGACGTCAGCACCGCTTCTCACGACGCGGTCTAACAAGACGATCGAATCCATCCCACCCGATACGGCCACCAGCACTTTCGTCATCGTCGCTCCTCCTTGATATAACAAAAGAAGCCATCTCAAGTTGAGATGGCTTCTTTTCGCTTAGGTAAGTGACCCGTACGGGATTCGAACCCGTGTTACCGCCGTGAAAGGGCGGTGTCTTAACCGCTTGACCAACGGGCCTAAATAAAATGGTAGCGGCGGAGGGAGTCGAACCCACGACCTCACGGGTATGAACCGTACGCTCTAGCCAGCTGAGCTACACCGCCATGTTATTGTGTTGTGTCCTAAGCACATTTTCTATAATAACCAGTAGCCACGTCCGTGTCAATTCTTTTTTAAAACTTTTTTCACAAAAAAACGTGTATAGTGCCATCTCATACACTATACACGATTTTCGGTTGATTGTGCATCACGCTTCCGACGGAGCCGGTCGATATTTTTTCTTCCAAGCGATACGGAAATATCCCCAGAGCAAGAAGAAGCAACCGACCGACACGAGCGCCAAGTATAGAATCGCCCCTTGTAAATAACTGAGCCCGTCCGCCGACAAAATCTCTTTATAGCCGGCCACCGTATACGTCATTGGAAGTAACGCGTTGAACGGCTGCAAGGCACGTGGAATCAATTCAAGCGGGAACGTCCCGGCCGACGTCGTCAATTGAAGAATCAATAAGACGATGGCAACGAACCGCCCCGGGTTTCCGAGCGTCGTGACTAGCAACTGAACAATCAATAAGAATGTAATACTGACGAGCCAGCTGAAACCGAAGAAACGAAGCGGTGACTCGACCTCGAGTCCGAGCAACGTCATCATCGCCACGTTTAAGACGAACGCCTGAACGAAACCGATGACGATTAATACGCCCGATTTCGATAATAACCAAGATAAACTCCGCTTCGGTTTGCCAGCCGGATCATAGAGCGGATAGACGATTGACAACAAGAGTGCCCCGACGAAGAGACCGAGCGACATGAAGTATGGTGCAAATCCTGTCCCGTAGTTCGGTACGTGATGAATCGAGTCGTTCACGATTTGAATCGGTCCCGCCATCATTTCAACGTTCTCATCGCTAATGTCGACGTCAGCCGCTTCCGCACCCGAGAGTAAGGCGTCACGAAGTTTTCCGTTCCCGGACTCTAGTTCAGTCAGACCTTCCGCCAGGTCCGAACTTCCAGAACCGAGTGTTTGGCCCCCTTCAGCCAGACGCGATGCCCCTTCAGCGAGGGTACCCGTTCCTTGACCCGCCGTTTTGACCCCGTTGGCGAGTTTCGTACTTCCTTCAGACAAGGCGAGCGTGGCGTCAGCCAATTGATCACTCCCCGACGCCAGTTCCGTCGTCCCGTCATGAAGCGTCGCCACCCCTTCGTTCAATTGAACGCTTGCCGATGCAAGTTCACCTGAACGATCCATCGCGGTTTTGGCACCTTGCTCGATTTGGCTTGACCCCTCGCTCAGCGCCGCGGCCCCGTTGACGAGCTGAGTCTGTCCGTCATTCAACGCAACCAATCCGGCTGCGAGCTCAGTGGCACCGGCTTCTGCTTGTCCCAACCCGTCTCCGAGTGCCGTTTGGCCTTCCGTGACACGAGACGCGCCCTCTGAAAGCGATGCGAAACCTGCTTCCGTTGCCTGCATACCTGTAGACAACTCAGCGACGATTGCTTGCAACATGTCTGGCGTTGCGGGCGTGCCTGATTCGGCGAGCGCAGACAACTTGGCGATCAGTTGCTCTTGCTGGCCTAACAACTCCGTTTTCATTTGGTCAATGCCAGCGGTGACACCTACCGTTCCCGCTACAAGTGCTTCGTTTCCGGCACTAGCCGCACTAAGCGCTTCTGCGAGTGTGCTCGAGCCGTTGACGAGTTGGCCGCTTCCAGCCTGTGCGTCCTCGAGTCCGGCCGCTAGTTCTTGAATCCCAGCGTCAAGCTGTTGCGTCCCACTGTGCAACTCGCCTAACTTCGAAGAGAACGCGCTCGTTCCGTCGACGAGCTGAGTCGTACCGTCTTTTAATACGGCGGCCCCAGCGTCGACACGATGGACACCGTCTGACAGCGTGGAACTCCCGGTTTGGATACGCTGGCTCCCGTCGACGAGATCAGCCGTCCCAGACTCAAGCGTACCGAGTCCGTCATCGAGCTTGGCTGCACCGTCCGCTAGTTCCTGCTGTTTTGAAGCGAGCAGTTGCGAGCCGTCCGCTAGCTTAACGGCACCTTCTTTAGCAGTCGTTGATCCGTCAGCAAGCTCCGTTGCACCGGTTGCGGCTTCATCTAATCCGTCAGCAACGGTTTTCAATCCATCCCGCATGGCGTTGACGTACTGTTTTGTCACTTCAGTCGACAGTTCGCCTTTCACTTGTTCCATCGCCGAACCTCCGATTTGAGCGGCTAGGAAGTTATACGACTCGTTCGCGATATATCGAAGTTCCAATTGTTCAGGGTCAGCGGACAGTGCGCTCGTCGCTTTCTCTGAAAAGTCATCCGGGATTTCGATTGCCATGTAAAAGGCGTGATCTTGTAACCCGGCGTCCGCTTCTGCTTTCGACACTTCGACGAATCGGAACGCTTCCGAGGTCGTCAACTTATCGACGAGTTCGTCACCGACAGCGAGTTCCTCCCCTTCAAACGTGGCCCCTGCGTCATCATTGACGATCGCGACGGGCAAATCTTTCATTTGGCCGTAAGGGTCCCAAAATGCCCACAAGAACATGCCCGCATACATGAGCGGCACGAGCGCGACCGCGAGAATCGGAATCCATACCCGCGGATTTTTACCGATGCTCTGCCATTCTGCTTTCCACAACTTCCATCCGTTCATTTGTTTCTCCACCTTTACTTATAAAACATAACTATTTTTCATGTTCCCTATTGTGCTCGCTCCGTCGAAAAATTGCAACCTTTTTTAGTTATTTTTAATAACAAAAAAAGCGCCGACAATTGTCGCGCCATGAAAAAAAGCCACGGACCTTTGTCCGTGGCGTTATCGTTACGAGTAGAAGCTGATGGTTTACGAAGGGTTACCCGCGCTTGGCTCCACGTCCACCGCGTTTTGAATCAGTTTGACGCTTCAACGTTGTAAGGCGTTCGTCGCTATCTTTCAAGAACTTGGTCATCAACGTATCAAACGTTTCTGGCTCACGACGTACTTCACGACGTGCGCCGCCACCGCCACGGGGACCGCCGCCACCGCGTGGGCCGCCGCCGCGTGGGCCTTGACCAGGACCACCTGGACGTGGACCGCCCGGACGTGGGCCGCCTTGACCAGGGCCGCCTGAACTAGGGCCTCGTGAGAAGCGTTCGCCGGCTGGACGTTCTGGGCGTTCGCTAACAGGACGATCGACAGTTTTTTTGATAGACAACCCGATTTTGCCATCACTTTCGATGTTCAAGATTTTGACTGTGACTTCTTGACCGACCGTTAGGACTTCATTGATGTCTTTGACATAAGAATCTGCCACTTCACTGATGTGCACCAAACCCGTTTTTCCATTAGGGAGCTCTACGAACGCTCCGAAATGCGTAATCCCTGTAACCTTACCTTGTACCTTGCTTCCTACTTCAATTGACATAAAATAATGTACTCCTTTTTTTGAATGATTCCCTACAATTATACGAGTCGATTCGTCAACGGTCAACGAACCTACTTATTCCTCTGGTGAGAAGTAAAAAATAATCTCGCCATCTTTCGAGAACAACAGCTCGTTGCGTGCAAGATTGGCGATGTATTCTTCGTCTTGTAAACGTTCAACCTGCTCTTTTAGCTCCGCTTGTTCTTCCTTCGTTTCACGAAGCTCGACACGAGCCTCGTTTTGCTTTAGCTCTTGATCCGCTACATATCCGATCTTTGAGAAATAGCTCTGGCCGATGAAGACAATCAACAACAAAAAGACAAGTGAGGCCACGGCTAGGCGGCGTCGAAGATGGATACGTCGCCGGCTCTGTTCTTTTTCCAGCTGTTCTCTCCGTTCGTCGAGAGCCCGAATCCGCTGTTTGCGTTCCATCGGGTTACGTCCATTCATCGAATCACCTTCCTCTTGACCTATTATGTTCAGTATACCTTTTTTTTATGCTTCCGTACCACTGTTCACCTTTTCTTCTTTGATCAACCGGTACATTTCCTTCGCATCCTCTTTCCGGGCATGCTCGGCAATTGAATCGATAATGACCGTCACCAGCTTATTCCCGAATCGGATTTGGAGCTCATCACCGGCCTTGACGTCCGTACTGGCCTTGGCGACTTGGCCATTCAAGCGGATACGGCCTTGATCGGCCACTTCCTTCGCTAACGTCCGTCGTTTGATCAAGCGCGACACTTTCAAAAATTTATCTAGTCTCATAATCCCTTCTCCTTCGCTTCATCCCAAAGCCGATCCATCTGTTCGAGCGTCATCTCGCTGAGCGATCCGTTCGCTTCGATATATTCAAATCGTCTCTTGAATTTTTGATTGGTCCGTTCAAGTGCTTGTTCCGCGTTCAACCCGAAATAACGGGCTACGTTAACGACTGAGAACAGTACGTCCCCTAGTTCTTGTTCGTCTTCAGGACGGTCTCGCCACTCTTGTAACTCTTCTTCGAGCTTCTCGAACGCTCCGGTTACGTCATCCCACTCGAACCCGACTTGAGCCGCTTTCTTTTGGAGTTGCTCGGCACGCATTAACCCCGGTTGGGTCACGAGCACACCATCGAGCTGCGAATGTTTATTTTCCCCTTTTTCGTCTTGCTTAATCGCATTCCAGTTCGAAACCACGTCGTCGGCGTCTGCGACCGTCACGTCACCGAAGACGTGCGGATGGCGACGGACCATTTTCGTACTGATTGCGCCGATCACGTCACGAATGTCAAAGTACCCTTCGTCGGCCCCGATTTGCGCATGAAGCATGACTTGGAGCAATACGTCTCCGAGTTCTTCGATCATCGCATCATCGTCCTCTTCGTCGATCGCCTCGATCAACTCATACGCCTCTTCGAGTAAATATTTCCGCAGTGATGCGTGCGTCTGTTTTCGGTCCCATGGGCAGCCGTTCGGACCGCGGAGTGTCGCGATGATATCTGTCAACGTCGCAAACTCCCGCGCGAGGTGCGTCTCGTCAGTGAGTGGCGGGACATAGAGCGTCGTCAAATTGTCGACTTCAGCGACCCGGTCCATCTCGTAGAGCGGAACTTCGGAAATTCGCTCTCGTTTCGTTCCGGCCGCCGTGACGAGCTTGACAAGATGTTCGTCCGGATAACGTTCCATCAATTGTACTTTCACATCCCCGGCCACAAACCCGTCGTACACTTGACCGATTAACACGTGCTGCGTGACTTGGAGCCGTTCAACGTCGAGTGCGGTCGCATCGAGCAGTTGAAACCCATTGATCGGATCAATCTGGAGCGCCTGAAACATGGCGTCCAAAAAGCTCTGTCCGCCGAGGAACGTCACATCCGCCCCTTGTTCGACGAGCAGTTCGACCGTCCGCTCGGCGACGAACGGATGGCCCGGGACCGCATATGTGATCGCCAGTTCGTCGCTCTTGTCGAGCAACGTTTCAACGATTTGTTTATAGACGGCCTCAAACGTATCGTTTGATTCGTAAATGTGGTCGAATGATTCAAAATGAACTCCTTCCGCCTCGAGCTCTTTGACGACCGGATGTTCTTTCGTGCGCAACCAGACGAGCGGTTGCTGTTTCAAATGACGATATACCCCGAGCGGAAGTTGCTCGAGTTCGCCGGAGCCGAGTCCGACGACGGTAATTCCATAACTCATATTAGGTCTCCTTTTTATCAATCAAATTGATGAGTCGATTTCCAAACGGGATCATCTCCCATTCTTCGATCGTCAGCACCTGTTCCCTGACCGCTCGCCAGACGTACAAAGCGCCGCCGCACACCACCATCAAACCGAGCCAACCGAGTGCGTTGACGCGGTTATATAGTGACTCAGACGCTAACGCGTTCAAACCGAGCAAGACGATGCCCATGGGCAGGACGGTCTTTAAGAGCAGTCCGTAATGGTGCAACCGAAACGTACCGAGCGGGATGTTCTGGTCGAGCCGATTAAAATTAAAGGCCGCCATCGCTAAAAATGCGAGCGATGTACCGACTGCCGCCCCGTCAATCCCATAACGTGGAACGAGCAGCAAATTGATCGCAAACTTTACAATCATGGCAAACAGCATACCAAAGGCGGCCGTCCGCTCTTTGTCAATCGCTTGAAGGCACGTCATACTCGCGACCGCGAGCGAGGCCGCAAACGTACTCGTCGATAACAATACAAGCGCTCTTGTACCGTCAGCGTTTTCAAACAACGCGACGTTCAAAGGCCACATGACACCCATCAGCCCGATTGTTGCAGCCGCAGCGACCGTGGTCGTCACTCGAATCATCGAACTGAGGCCCGTTGCCGTCGCCGTGAGTCGCCCGGCCCGGTAATGGCGGACTAAGTTCGGCACGTTCGCCATCCCGAGTGCCGTCGTGAAGAGAATCGCAAACTGCACGAGCGGATAGCCACGGTCGAACACGCCTTTACTCACTTTGGCCGAATAATCGCCGCCCATCAAATTGACGATCGTGAATGAATCGACGAGTTGCATCCAAAGAATACCGAGCGACGCAAATCCGACCGCAAGCCCGCTCGTCAAGAGAACACGCAGTACGGCGCGCAGTGTTGTGCCACGGACCGCGACGATTCGGAACCCTTTCGCCCAAATCGACAAGACGACGACAGCAACACTCCCGCCGACTAACGTCGCCGCATAAGCATAGCGACTGAGTTCATATGCGTCACGTCCGAAGCGGACACCGACGAGCAGTGAGACGAGCAACACCGCGACCCGAATCAAGTTTTCAAGTACTTGCGACAGCGCGCTCGGTCGCAAGTCATCGATTGATTGAAATGACCCGCGCAGCACCGCAAGCGCAGGCATCAACAAGTAGCTGAGACTGATGACCCGGAGCGTCGTCGCCAGTTCGGGGTCACCGAGCAAGCGCGCGATGACAGGCGCAAGCGCGAACATCGCGACCACGAGGCCGACAGCGAGGCCGAGGAGCGCATAAAAACTGCCCCACAGGACTTCTAACTTCTGTCTTGGACCTTGTGCCCCGACCCCGATTTTGGCAATCACGACCGGCATCGCGTAAATCCCGAGCGAGGCGACGATCGCCGCAAACGGATATACCGTCTGGTAAGCGTATAACCCAAAATCACCGGCAATGTTCTGATACGGGACCCGATAGGCAAAACTAATAAATTTTGAAATGTATCCTGCGAGCGCAAATAAGACAACGCCTGTCGCGAACTTACTTGGCGTCCGCATGGACCACCAACCGCTTCACGAGTTCCTCAAGGACCGTGTCGGCATCATTCAACAGCTCGACAACTGGCATACGTCCGCTGAGTGACAGTTTGAGCGCCCCGTTGTCTTGCCCGACTCCGAGTTTTCGTCCGAGCGGCATCGTCCATTCCATGAACGACGGTACATCGAGTGCCGTCGTCGATTCCATCGATAGCACGATATCGATCCGCTCTGGTGACTGTTTGATCCGTGTCACTTTCGCCAGCTCCCCGTAAATGCGCAGACGCGTCAGTTGGATGAGCAACGCGACCGGTTCCGGGAATTCTCCGAACCGTTCGATCAGCTCGTCTTGAAGCGCGAACAGTGCTTCTGGTGTATCGACATATTTGAACCGCTTATACATCTCGATCTTCAGTTCACTGTCCGACAAGTAATCGTCCGGAATGTAGGCATCCGCTTGGAACGTGACTTCCGGTTTGAAGACGACTTGTTTCGCTTGACCGCGCATGCGGTCTTTCCGCTCTTCGATCGCTTCTGACAGCATCTGTGAATACAGATCGAACCCGACCGAGTCGATGAATCCGGATTGTTGGGCACCGAGCAGGTTGCCGGCCCCGCGAATCGATAAGTCACGCATCGCGATCTTAAACCCGCTGCCGAGCTCGGTGAACTCTTTGATTGCTTGGAGGCGGCTCTCCGCAACTTCGGTCAACCGCTTGTCTTTCCGATACGTGAAGTACGCATACGCGATCCGGTTCGATCGGCCGACACGTCCTCGAAGCTGATACAGCTGTGACAGCCCCATCTTATCAGCGTCGTGCACGATGAGCGTGTTCACGTTCGGGATGTCGATGCCGGTCTCAATAATCGTCGTCGAGACGAGGACGTCGGCTTCTCCTTCAAGAAAACTGATGAGCTGACTTTCAAGCTCGGTCTCGGTCATCCGGCCGTGCGCCGTCGCGATACGAGCATCCGGCAACAGCGCCCGAATCTCTTCGGCTTTCCGCTCGATCCCTTCGACTCGGTTATATAAGAAGAACGCTTGGCCGCCACGGGCGAGCTCGCGCTCGAGCGCTTCTCGCAACACGATGCCGTCGTATTCCATGACGTACGTCTGAACCGGATAACGGTTCTCCGGCGGTGTCTCGAGGACAGATAAATCACGGATTCCAATCATCGACATATGAAGCGTCCGCGGAATCGGTGTCGCCGTAAGCGTCAAAACGTCGATGTTCGTCTTCAGCTGTTTCAGGCGCTCTTTATGCTTGACCCCGAACCGCTGTTCTTCATCGATGATGACGAGGCCGAGATCGGCGAACGTCACATCTTTCGACAGCACGCGGTGCGTCCCGACGACGACGTCGATCGTTCCCTCTTTCAGTCCTTTTTTCGTCGCCGCCAGCTCACTCTTCGAGCGGAAACGGCTCATGACCGAGACGTTGATCGGGAATTCACTGAACCGTTCGAGCATCGTCTCATAATGTTGCTGCGCGAGTACCGTTGTCGGCACGAGGAACGCGACTTGTTTGCCGGCGAGCACCGACTTGAACGCCGCCCGGATCGCGACTTCGGTCTTGCCATATCCGACGTCGCCGCAAAGCAGGCGATCCATCGGGCGTGACCGTTCCATATCCGCCTTGATCTCGGCAATCGATCGAACTTGGTCTTCCGTCTCGGCGTACGGGAAGGTCGATTCGAACTGGCTCATCTCGTCATCGTCCGCCGGGAAGGCGAAGCCGACCGATGCCTCTCGGGCCGCATAAAGTTTGATCAACTCGTCGGCAATGTCTTCGACCGACTTGGCGACTTTTGATTTGACCTTCTTCCATTCGGTTCCACCGAGTTTATAAATCTTCGGCTCTTTCCCTTCGGCCCCGACGTACTTTTGGACGAGGTCGATTTGATCGACCGGCACGTAAAGCGCGTCATCCCCGGCGTACACGAGATGGAGGTAGTCTTGATGGATCCCGCCGACTTCGATCGTTTTGATCCCTAAGTATTTCCCAATCCCGTGATGGATATGAACGACATGATCATTTGGCTTCAGCTCTTGATAACTCTTGATCCGTTCGGCGTTCGTCAAATTCTTCGTCTGCCGTTTCCGTTTCGTGACCCGCTTGAACAGTTCCGTTTCCGAGACGACGACGAGGCGGCTCGTCGATAACTCGAATCCGCCTTCGACCTGTCCGATCATGACGTGGACATGGCGTGGCAACAGCTCCCCGTCAACGTTCGTGAACATGGACGGGATCCCGTAGTCTTCAAGGAGCGCCACGACTTTGTCTGCCCGCATTTGATCCCCAGCGAGGAAAACGATTCGGTGATCACTTTGTTGCCACCGCTCGACCTCTTGCTTCAACAAGTGCATCTGTCCGTGGAAGGCAGGGAGCGGGCGGCAACTGAGATGGACCGTATTCGTCTCCGGGATCCCCGAACGCCGTGATGGTAGCAGCGAGAACGCGACTTGTTTCAAGTTTCGGAACACTTTGTGCATTGGCACGGCGAGGGTATAGTTGCTGACCGACTCCCCGCGTTCGATCAGTGACGAGAACCATTCGGCCTCTTCACGGTCTTGCACGTCCGCCGCGTCCTCGATACGGGCCACTTCGTCCAACATGAGGACCGAATCAGCACCCACATAGTCAAGTAGCGTCGACGTATAAAGTAGCGGCGTATACTTCCCGAGCTTCTCCGGTACATCACCGCGCCCGAACTGTTCGATGTCGCGGGCGATACCTGATTCAAGCGCTTGTCGAATCGTCTCGGTTTCAATCAGCTCGAGCGTCCGGTCGTATTGCCGTTCGAGCGCTTGTCCGGCTTTCTTCAACTGTTCGACCGATGCGACGAACTCGGTCGCCGGCGTGATGACCGCTTCCGAAACGACACCTAACGACCGTTGCGTCTCCGCATCGAACGTGAAGACGGAATCGACTTCCGTGTCGAACAAATCAATTCGATACGGTCTCGCTTCCGTGAGCGGATAGACGTCAAGAATGCTGCCGCGAACCGAAAACTCACCCGGTGCCGTCACCGTGGCAGTCCGCTCGTAACCAAGTTCAATCAGTGTTGAGGCAAACGGCTTTAAATCAAGCTCTTGCCCGGGTTTGATCGTCCGGTGACTCGCCAGCCAATCGGTCGGACTCGGCACGAAACGACGCAAGCCGCCGAGCGGTACGACAAGGACGCCTCCCTCTTCGGTCAGGAGACGTGTTCTGGCTTCGATTCGCGCGGCGAGGAGCTCGGGACTAGATGTGAGCGACAGTTCCCCGGCGAGCGTCTCGTCAATCGGATAGAGCAACGTCTTGCTCGGTCCGACAAGCGGCTCAAGCTGGTCGAACATCTTTTGGGCTTGGTACATGTTATGGGTGACGACAACGAGACGGCGTGTCGACTGTTTCGCCAATCCGGCCAAAACGAGCGCTTTGGCACTTGTCGTCAATCCCGTGACGAGTTGACGGTCGACTTTAGGCAACCGGTCTCGAATCACGTTCGTCTCCGGCAGTGTCACCATAAATCTCTCTAAAGCGTTCATTTGTTTTCCTCCACCTTATACGACAAAAAAGGGTGCTGTGACCCTTTAGTTATATCGATTCATGAGCGCGACCCAGTCCGTGTCCACAAAATCTGTTGCGGCGGCCACGGCTTGGTCGAGCGTATCGTTCAATTCGGACATATCTTCTTTTCGATAACTCATCAGTACCCAATCAACGACTTTGATCGGGTGCGGGGGACGTCCAACGCCAAGCTTAAGCCGCTTAAAATCCATCGTCCCTAGATGCTGAATCAATGACTTGATGCCATTATGTCCACCGGCACTCCCTTTCGGACGCAGGCGGAGTTTGCCTGGGACCATGTCTAAATCATCATAGATGACGAGTAAATCGTCGATATCGACTTTATAGTAATCGAGAATCGGACGGACCGCTTCACCTGATAGATTCATGTACGTGAGCGGCTTGACGAGAACGACCCGCTCTCCATTGATTCTTCCCGTTCCAATGACTGCTTTAAACTTGGCTTCGTCAAGCGTGATCCCGTGCTTGTCCGCTAACCGATCAATTGCTAAAAACCCGATATTATGACGGGTCATTCCATATTTCTTGCCCGGATTCCCGAGACCGACGATACATTTCATCATGTTCCTCCTGAACAAAAAAGCCCAAAGGCGAACGCCTTCGGGCCTCGTTTTTTTTAATCGAACAGCGTGCTCACCGATTTGTGCTCGTGGACACGCATGATCGCTTCCCCAAGCAAACGGGCAACCGACATCTGCTTGATTTTGCTCGAGTACTCGCGACCAGTCAAATCGATCGTGTTGAGGACGACGAGTTCTTTGATTGACGAGTTGTCGATTCGCTCCATTGCCGGGCCAGACAGAACCGGGTGAGTACATGAAGCGTATACTTCTTTTGCTCCCGCTTGGACGATTGCGTCTGCTGCGAGTGTGATCGTACCGGCCGTATCGATGATATCATCGATCAAGATGGCTGTTTTGCCTTCAACGCTGCCAACGATGTTCATGACTTCGGCCACGTTCGCTTCCGGGCGTCGTTTGTCGATGATGGCGATTGGTGCTTTCAAACGTTCTGCGAGCTTCCGCGCGCGCGTGACACCGCCGTGATCTGGTGAGACGACGACGATATCTTTTGCTTTGAACTCATCTGTCTCGAAATACGTCGAGATGAGCGGGACACCTAACAATTGGTCTACTGGAATATTGAAGAAACCTTGGATTTGAGCGGCGTGCAAGTCCATTGTGATGACGCGTGTCGCTCCGGCTACCGTAAGCAGATCGGCAACGAGTTTCGCTGTGATCGGCTCACGCGACCGTGCTTTACGGTCTTGGCGTGCGTAACCATAGTATGGGATGACGACGTTGATCGTGCGTACCGAGGCCCGTTTCAGCGCATCGATCATCACGAGCAATTCCATGAGCGTTTCATTCACTGGTGAGCTCGTCGATTGGATGATGTACACATCGTCGCCTCGGACGCTCTCCTCGATATTGATGTAAAGTTCTCCGTCGCTAAACCGCTTCACTTGGCAGTCGCTGAGTGGGACACCGATTTCTTTGGCAATTTCTTCAGCTAACGGGCGGTTCGAGTTTAAGCTAAATAGGCGAATTTCACGTTCATATACAGTAGACATGTTTAGGATTCTCCTCCATCGTTTTCCATAGTAATAGGCAGCAACTTAGCGTTTCGTGTAACCTTCTTTGTTCGTTTGACGCTCGCGCGCAATCGCGAGAGCTTCTTCAGGGACATCGTTTGTAATCGTTGAACCGGCAGCGACGATCGCACCTTTCCCGACTGTTACCGGGGCAATCAAGTTGACGTTACATCCGACAAACGCGTCTGCTTCAACGACCGTCTCAAACTTATTCTTACCATCATAGTTGACCGTGATCGATCCACATCCGAGATTGACACGTTCACCGATCGAGGCATCTCCGATATAGCTGAGATGCGATGCTTTCGCACCGTCCCCGAACGTTGATTTTTTGATTTCCACGAAATTGCCGACGCGCGTATTGGCGCCAAGGACTGCTTGTTGACGAAGGTGGGCGAACGGCCCAACTTGCGCATGATTTCCGACACGGCTATCACTGAGTACCGATTGACGAACGGTCGCACCGTCTTCAATCACACTGTTGCGGATGTCCGAGTTCGGTCCGATCACGCACTCTGAACCGATGACCGTCTTGCCAAGAATGACTGTCCCTGGGTAGATGATCGTATCTGATCCGATGACGGCGTCCGGCGAAATGTATGTCGAGGCCGGGTCCATGAAGGTCACACCTTCACGCATAAGGCGTTCATTCGTCCGTTTGCGCATGATCGTTTCAGCCTGCGCGAGAGCGACGCGATCATTGACACCGATCGTCTCACCGAACGTCGGCGCGGTATGGGCCGCGACAACTTCGCCTGCTTCTTTCGCAATCGCGATGACGTCTGGCAAGTAATACTCACCTTGGACGTTATCGTTACCGACTTGTTTGAGGGCATCAAACAATAATTCGTTGTCAAACACGTAAGTTCCCGTATTGATTTCAAGAATCGCTTGCTCTGCGGCAGAGGCGTCTTTATGTTCGACGACTTTCGTCACGTTACCGTCTTCTCCACGGATGACGCGACCATAACCGGTCGCATCGTCAGCGATCGCCGTCAGTACCGTTACTTTCGCTTGCTGCGCCTCATGATGGGCAAGGAGCGCCTCCAACGTTTCCGCTGTGAGAAGTGGTGTGTCACCACAGACGACAAGCGTCGCACCTGATTTACCAGCGAGCTCAGCTTCTGCCATTTGAACCGCATGGCC
This sequence comes from Exiguobacterium sp. SH1S21, assembly GCF_004337175.1. Lineage (NCBI taxonomy): Bacteria > Bacillati > Bacillota > Bacilli > Caryophanales > Exiguobacterium > Exiguobacterium sp. SH1S21. The sequence goes on from NZ_SJUY01000014.1 coordinate 27,942, forward strand.
CGTTCCAAGTTGCTGTTCTTGGACCGCGTACTCGACGCGTGAGCCTAGCGTCTCTTGTACCGCTTCAGCCCCGTGACCGACGATGACGATTTGACGACTGACCCCGATTTTGTCGAGTTGGTCGACGACATGTTCGACCATCGGTTTTCCAAGGACCGGATGAAGCACTTTATAGAGCTTAGACTTCATACGCGTCCCTTTACCTGCTGCCAAAATGACTGCAAAACGATCCATTCTTGATTCGCCCCTATCTTAATCGACTGTTTTTATTCAAACGTTCGGTTTTTTCTATATTTAAATCCTGAATACACCGTTTCTACTATATCGAAACCGTGACGCGGTTTCAACCGTTGTAACCATTCGTAACTAATCAAACGCAAAAAGGCAGCGGAAGGGTCCCCATCCGCTGTCGAGTCATTATTCGTTTATACCGTTGTATGATTCCTGTGCTTCGTAAGTGGAAACATCGACCGTGCCGTAGGCTTCGAGCACAGCCGCCTCGACTTTTTGGCGCATATCTCCATTGATCGGGTGAGCGATGTCTCGGAAGATGCCTTCCGGCGTTCGTTTACTCGGCATCGCGACGAAGAGACCAGTGCTTCCTTCGATGATTCGAAGGTCATGCACGACAAACTCTTGGTCGAGCGTGATTGAAGCGAGTGCCTTCATCCTACCTTCCGTCGTCACTTTGCGAATTTTTACGTCTGTGATCTGCATGTTTCGCATCCCCTTTTCTTCGTTGTCTATCCCATGGTGTACCTTCACTAAAAGGTTGAGGTGATTCAAGCGAATCGTTTTTGACTTCTATGACTGATATACCCTCTCATCATAAAACGAAATCAAATTTTTGCCAATCACTTTAAGAACTGTTCGACGTTACCGCGTGAAATTGTGACGAGTCCTTCATCTGCATCAACGTTCGTCAACTTCATCAAGCTGACGTACTCACTCACCATTTTCTTCTCGGCACCTTCGGCCTCCATCAAGACACCGACACCCGCGAGGTTTGCCTCGAACTCATTCAACAGGCTCATCATCCCACGGATCGTCCCGCCTGCTTTCATAAAGTCATCGATGAGCAAGACGTTTGCGCCTCGTGGCAAGCTTCGACGGGCGAGCGCCATCGTACGGATTGCTTTTGACGAGCCGGACACGTAATTGATACTGACGGTCGACCCTTCCGTGACACGGCTGTCGGACCGGACGATGACGAACGGAACACCTAATTGCTCAGCGACCGCGTAGGCGAGCGGAATCCCTTTTGTCGCAATTGTCATGACGACGTCGACTTTACGGTCCGCAAACACCGAGGCGAAGATTTGTCCCATCGGTTTCACTTGACGCGGATTACCAAGCACGTCGGTTAAGTATAAATAGCCTCCCGGAAGCAGACGCTCCGGTTTCGACAGTTGATCGCACAAGCTATCGATCATCGATAGCGACTTGTCTTTGCTCCACCCTGGAATGAACATGACTCCCCCGGCCGCACCTGGGACGGTAATCAATTTCCCGGTACCGTCGTGGGCGAGCATTTCACTGACGATGACTAAATCTTCACTGATCGATGATTTAGCAGACTGATAGCGGCTCGAAAACATCGATAACGAGACGAGCTGATGTGGATGGTCAAGCATATAACGGGTCATATCGACGAGACGACCACTTCTACGAATTTTCATACGGATTCCCCTTCACTTTGTCAATAATAGACGAATGTTCTAAACAGAATATATCACTTTCATTCGTCTTTGTTCAATGTTTTTTGCCGAGAATCCGAACGACGAACACTTCCGGACAAAATCCTTTCAGTCCGTTATAGACGCGGTGCGCTTTTTGCTCGTGCTCGATGAGCGCGAATACGGTCGGGCCGCTACCGCTCATCAACACGCCATCAGCACCACAATGCAGCATCGTCTCTTTGATTTGACGGACTTCGGGATGCAGTTCAAGCGTGACACCTTCAAGCGCGTTACCGAGGTTCGCACAAATTCCGTCAAAGTCCCGTTCACGAATCGCTTTAACCATCGCCGCAGTATCTGGATGGACGATTTTCTCCATCTGAACGGCTCGATACACGTCAGCCGTCGATACACCGAGCTTCGGCTTCGCCAACACGACATAGCACGGCGGCGGTGACGGAATCGTCTCTAATATCTCACCGCGGCCCCGGGCGATCGCGGTTCCACCCATCACACAAAACGAGACGTCTGAACCGACCGCGGCTCCGAGCTCTGCTAACTCCTCGAGCGTCAAACCGAGCTCGAACAGTTCGTTCATTCCCCGAAGCGTCGCCGCCGCATCACTCGATCCTCCGGCGAGCCCTGCTGCGACCGGGATTTGTTTATCGAGGACGATTTCGACTCCTTCTGCGATGTCGAACCGCTTCCGCAACAAATCGGCCGCACGGTAAGCTAAGTTCCGATGATCGCTCGGGACATAGGCGTGCTCAGACTGGATTCGAATCTCATCCGTATCGAGTACGGTCAATTCGAGCCGGTCGGACAAGTCCACTGTCGTCATCACCATTTCTACTTCATGATAGCCGTCCGTCCGCTTCCCGAGGACGTCTAGTGTCAAATTGATTTTTGCCGGCGCTTTCACACTGATCGTACGCATATCGTTCACCCTTCCCAATGTATCTCCTGTTCGCCATTGTACCGTAAACGGACGCACAAAAAAAGAAGCAGCTGCCAATGCATCCGCCCCTCATTTATCGATCAATTACTGAATTCAATTTTAACTGTATCCGTTAGGACATCAGCGTAGCTATAAGAGACACGTTCCACGTTGTGATGCTCTTCATCCAACTTGACAACGAACACCGCGGGATACGTCTCAACGAGCGTTCCAAACCGAGTAACGACTTTCTTACGACCGCCGTTTGCTTTCAACGTCAATCGTTCTCCAACATGTGATTCGAGTTTTTGTCTGATTTCTTGCAACGTCTTTGGCATACGCTTCACCTCACTGTTACAAGTATAGCATATTCTAAAACAGAAATAAAGAATAAATATTATAGCGACTCGCTATCCAGTCGTCAACTATTTTTAAGTGGTAAAATTGTGTCTGCTAAGCGTGCAAACTCTTGAAGCGAAAGCGTTTCGCCTCGCCGTTTCGGGTCGATTCCCGCTTCATTCAAGAGACGTTCAAGGTCTACTTTTTTATCTTTGCCGAGATGATTCGTCAAGTTGTTCAAAATCGTTTTTCGACGTTGCGCGAAACTAGCGCGGGCGATTTCAAAGAAAAAGGCTTCGTCTTCGACATCGACAGCCGGGCGCGGACGCATCTTGAGCGTGATCACGGCCGAGTCGACGTTTGGAGCCGGCATGAACACGCTTTTCGGTACGATAAAGCTTACACTCGCTTCCGCATAATACTGGATCGCGATTGATAAAGAACCGTACGCTTTCGTGCCAGGTTTCGCCCCGATGCGCTCAGCCACTTCTTTTTGAATCATCATGACGAGCGAACGGAATTTGATCCGGCTCTCGAGCAAACGCATGATAATCGGCGTCGTCACATAATATGGCAAGTTGGCGACGACCGCGATATCGTCAATCCCCTCACTCAAGAACTCACGTTCCACGATGCTGCGAATGTCGAGCTCGAGCGCGTCCCCATGAATGACGTGAACGTTCGGGTAAGGCGCCATCGTGTCTTCAAGGATCGGTAGAAGGCGTTGATCGATTTCAAGCGCGACTACTTTTTGCGCCCGCTTGGCCGATTGTTCCGTCAACGAGCCGATTCCCGGACCGATTTCGAGCACACCGCTCGCTTCACCTAGTTCTGCGGCGTCGACGATTTTATTTAATATATTCAAGTCGATTAAAAAGTTTTGTCCGAGCGACTTTTTGAATGAGAAGCCGTGACGTTGTAAAATCGCTTTCGTGCGATGAATCGTTGCAATATCTTTCAATGATTTTCCTCCTCTAACTGAGCGAGCGCCCGCTCCCATTCCTCGATGGTCACGCGCAACGCTTCGACTCGTTTCACAAATTGTTTGGCGTTCGGTTCCCCGATGCGGAGCAAGACGCCAAGACGCTTGCGACGAGTTGCGGCATCCGCCCCACCGATCAAATCGGCCTCGAGCACCATTTGTCGCGTGACGAGCGGCTCGTCCGTCTCAACTCGCGTTTCATAAACCGCCTCGAGCACACGACGAATTGTCGCAGGTGTCGCGTGTTCGACGCCGATTTTCCCTCGTTTGTCTTTCGCCTCGGCCCGAGGGAGGTAGGCGTGTTTACAGCCCTTCACTTGCTCTTCGACGATGGCCCGGATCCGATCGCCAGGATAGTCCGGGTCGGTCAAGATGATGACACCACGAGTCTCCTGGGCACGTTTGATCCGTTCGATTGTCTGTTTTGACACGGCCGAACCGTTCGTCTCAATCGTGTCGACGTCGTACACTTCTTGAAGCCGGGTCGTATCATCGCGTCCTTCGACGACGATCACTTCTTGTATTTTCTCACGCATTGTCAGTTCCTTCTTTCTCTTCTTGCTTCGGGATCACCCAAATCGTCAGTGGCTTACGACCAAACGTGACCGCTTCCTCTTTCGTATCCATCATGATATCGATAATATTGCCTTTGATCGCGCTGCCTGTATCGAGAGCAATCGCCATGCCAAACCCTTCGATATAGACGCGGGTTCCGAGCGGGATGACGGCCGGGTCGACCGCAATGATTCGCATTCCTTCATACAGGATCGTATCCGTCACGTCATAGCCGCTGCGCGTCAGTACTCTGCCGTCATACGTCACGGTGTCTTCTGCATTGTTCGTATAGGCGGTGGCCTCGACGAGGAGTTGTTTGGCTGATGTGAAGTCAAGGACATCGTCGGCCCGAGGTGTTTCCTCGATTTTGATTTCCGCTTCCTCGCGGAATGGACTTGTCGAGTCAACGGTCTCAGTCGGCGCTTCGGCTGCTTCAAACTCGGCTTCGCGCTCGGTTGCGACTTTCGTACCGACCTTAATGATTTGCGGTCGCACTGTCTGCACCATTTCGACGTCTGTCTCGGTCCGATTTGTAATTGTACCATTTTCAACTGTCAGTGCATACCGCGTCCGCTCTAGACCAGGGACGCCGACTTGTGACACTTCGGTCGTTCCGGCTGCAAGTGTCGCATCCTCTTCTTCAATGATCTCGAACGGGATTAAGCGGTTCTCATATTGAACGACGTCTCGGCTCATGTTGACGGTGATCGTCATCCCATCACGCACTTCGGCCGTGAGCGCCGGAACGACCGTATCTTTATCTGAAATCTCAATTCGGGCTTCTCGTAACGCCTCTTCCACGGTCGATGCCATCGTATAAACTTTTGACGCATCATCGCCTATGATCAAATCAAGCGCCACGACCGGCTGATAGCGAATCGTCATGCCTGACGTGATCGGCGTTCTGACCGACGGATAGACATCATCACCTTCTCGCACGCTCACACCGTATCGGAGCAGGACATCACCAACGGTCCGCTCACGGGTATCAATCGTCTCCATTTGACCGTAACCGATCTGGAGCGACACCGTTTGGGCCCGTTCGATATGAATGACACGCTCCGGCGGGACGTCTGCACTGAGTGCCGGCGTCACATAGTCAGCCTCATCGATCGTGATCCCGGCCTCGGTGAGCACTTCGATGACCGAATCAGCCTGTGTATCGTGCTCAATCTTGACACCGTTATCGATAATCGTAATCTTCTCCGGCTGCATCATCATGTAGGCGAAGACGGCAACGACAATAACGCCTACACTTAACACGAAACGTCTAATCATCATGGAAGTCGGAACAGCCGTTTCGCATTGGCGGTCGTAGCCTCGGCGAGTGCTTCGTAAGGTATGCCGCGGAGCGCTGCAATCTCTTCAGCGACGTAAGTGACGTATGCCGGCTCATTTCGTTTACCGCGGAACGGTGTCGGCGTCAAATAGGGGCAATCCGTCTCGACAAGAAGACGGTCGAGCGGTACCTGCTGCGCCACTTGCTTTGGCACTTTGGCGTTTTTGAACGTCACCGGTCCGCCGAGCGAGATATAAAAATTCAACTTCAAACAGCGCTCGAGCAGTTCGACAGACATGCTGTAACTATGAAACACGCCGCCGACAACTTCCGCGTGCTCTTCTTCTAGCAGATCGAGCACGTCCGCCGTCGCTTCGCGGTTGTGGATGACGATCGGCATGTTCGTCCGCTTCGCGATCGCGATTTGCTGACGGAACACACGCTGCTGTACATCTTTCGGTGACTTGTCCCAATGGTAATCGAGACCGATTTCCCCGAGTGCCATCACTTTAGGATGTGCCATAAGCGCTTCAATTCGGGCGAGTTCAGCTTCGGTGCAGTCAATCGCGTCGACCGGATGCCAGCCAATGATGGCGTAGACGTCCTCATACGCCTCAGCCAACTCAATGGCACGGTCAATCGTAGGTGTATCGAATCCGACGACGAGCATCGGCGAGACGCCGGCAGTTCGAGCACGCTCGATTGTCGCCTCGACATCTTCATTGAACTGCTCAGCGTTAATATGGGTGTGCGTATCAATCAACATGATGCATCCTCCTTATTTAGACAAAGAGAGGGAGACCGAAGTCTCCCTCAAAATTATTTGACGATGGCCCCGTTCGGCATATTCTCTGAGACGGTGGCGAGTTCTAGCTTACCATCTTTATCGGCTGCTAAAATCATTCCTTGAGACAGTTCACCGCGGAGTTTGACCGGTTTCAAGTTGGCGACGACGATCACTTTTTTACCGACTAAGTCTTCCGGCGCATACCATTCGGCGATACCCGAGACGATTTGTCGCGTTTCGCCGCCAAGGTCGACTTGAAGCTTCAATAGTTTTTTCGCTTTCTTGATCTTATCTGCTTCGACGATTTGCCCGACCCGAAACTCAACTTGGTCGAACACATCGATCGTGATTTCTGGACGGACGTCCTCATCTTCAGTTTCAGCCGGCGTTGCTTCCGCTTCGATGCGCGCTTGCGAAGCTTGACGCATCATCTCTTGAATCGCATCGACTTCTTCTTTCACGTCTCGACGTGGGAAAATCGGCGTTCCGTCCGTCACGACCGCCCCATCAAAGGCAGCGAACGTATCGAGCGCTTCCCATGACATGTCTTCGTCAACGAGTCCGAGCTGACGGAACATTTCTTTCGGCGCCCGTGTCATGAACGGTTGAATCATGATCGCGACATGGCGGAGTACGCCGGCGAGGTGCGTCATCACAGACGCAAGCTCATCACGCTTCGACTCATCTTTTACGAGCACCCATGGTTGTGTCTCATCGATATATTTATTGGCTCGGCTGACGAGTTGCCAAATGCTTGCGAGGGCGACCGAGAATTCCATATGCTCCATCGCTTCTTCTGTCTTGTTCGTCGTTTCGTTTACCATACGGAGAAGTTCCGCATCGAACGCCGTCACATTCCCCGCATAAGCCGGTACGTTGCCATCGAAATACTTCTTGATCATGGCAACGGTCCGGTTGAGAAGATTCCCGAGGTCGTTCGCGAGATCAAAGTTCAAGCGATCGACGAACGCTTCCGGTGTGAACGTGCCGTCTGCACCGAATGGGACTTCACGGAGCAAGTAGTAGCGAAGCGAATCAAGACCGTAGCGGTCGATGAGTGGAATCGGATCGACGACGTTCCCTTTTGACTTCGACATCTTACCGTCTTTCATGAGCAACCAGCCGTGCGCGAACACTTGCTTCGGTAGCGGTAGGTCAAGCGCCATGAGCAGCGCCGGCCAAATGATAGTATGGAAACGAACGATTTCTTTCCCGACCAAGTGTACGTCTGCCGGCCAGTAACGATTGAACAATTCATCGTTATCTGTCCCGTAGCCGAGCGCGGAGATATAGTTCGTGAGCGCGTCGACCCAGACGTATACGACGTGTTTCGGATTCGACGGGACTTGTACACCCCAGTCGAACGTCGTCCGCGAGACTGCCAAATCCTGCAGTCCCGGTTTCAAGAAGTTGTTGATCATTTCAGTTTTACGCGATTCCGGTAAAATGAAATCCGGATGTGACTCGAAGTACTCGATCAACCGGTCCGCATACTTGCTGAGGCGGAAGAAATAGCACTCTTCGCGCACGAGTTCCACCGGATGGCCGCTGTCAGGACTTTTCCCATCAACGAGTTGTGATTCTGTATAGTACGTCTCGTCCGGGATTGAGTACCACCCTTCGTACTCACCGAGGTAAATATCATCATTTTTGAGCAGTGTCTCAAATACGTGCTCGACGACCGCTTTATGACGGGCGTCAGTTGTCCGGATGTAATCGTCATATGAGATCTCAAGCTTGTCCCAAAGCACACGGATGTCTTTGACGACTTCATCGACAAACGCTTGTGGCGTCACGCCAGCTTCTTGGGCCTTTTCTTGAATCTTCTGTCCATGCTCGTCGGTCCCAGTCAAGTAACGGACGTCAAATCCTTTCAAACGCTTATAGCGAGCAATCGCATCGCCGGCCACCGTCGTATAGGCATGACCAATGTGTAGTTTCGCACTCGGATAGTAAATCGGAGTCGTGATATAAAAAGTTGGCTTCGCCATAGTATGTTCTCCATCCTTTCGACATTTGCAATTTCCATTATACACGGTTCGACAAAAGAATTTCCAAACCAATTGTTTGGAATTAATTTGATACTAGTTCATAAAATATGTTCCAAAAAAAACCTTTCTTTGTTTCAGGTGTAAACTTTCGGGGAATTTTATGGATATATGATTCCCTTATCGTCATTTTTCGAAAAATACGCATTTCCAATAGTAAGCAGTTGACTGCAATTGGAAAGTTTAGTATGCTTTTTGCTGAAGCTACATTGTCGAATTTTGACGATTCATGTCACCATGAGATTTCGACATCATTGGAGGAGGAAACACAAAATGAAATCTACAGGTATCGTACGGAAAGTTGACGAGCTCGGCCGCGTCGTTATTCCAATTGAATTGCGCCGGACACTCGGTATCGCTGAAAAAGACGCACTCGAAATTTACGTCGACAACGAACAAATCATCTTAAAAAAATACAAACCAAACATGACATGCCAAGTGACAGGCGAAGTATCTGACGACAACTTCAAGTTGGCTGACGGAAAACTCATCCTTTCACCTGAAGGCGCACAGCGCGTTCTCGTCGAGTTGAAAAACATGCTCGAGAACTACTACAGCGAAGAGTAAGCAAGGATTCCCTTGCTTACTCTTTTTTGTCGACTTGATGATACGAATCGTAGACTTCGCTTCGTGCCAAGCCACGCTCTTTTGCGACTTGCTTGATGGCCGCGTTCGGTTTGAGTCCGTCTTCGATGTACCGGTCGACATGCTCTAAAGGCGACAGCGCTTCCCACCAGTCGCTCGTCGGTACCGACTCTGTAGAGCCGCTCACCATGACGACGAATTCGCCACGCACCTCGCCCTCGCACCATGCGAGCGCCTCTTCAACCGTGCCTCTTAAAAACTCTTCGAACGTTTTCGTCAACTCTCGACCGAGCACGATTTCGCGATTACCGAGTACGTCCTTCACCCCGGTCAACATCTCTTTCAACCGATGCGGCGCCTCATAAAAGATGAGTGTACCCGGTTCATATTGAAGGGAAGCCAACACTTCGGTCCGCTCTTTCTTTTTACGAGGTAAAAACCCGTAGTATAAGAACCGTTCTGTCGCGAGGCCAGATGCGACGAGTGCCGTGAGTGCCGCGTTCGCACCTGGCAAGACGACAACTGGCAGCTTCGCCTCGATCGCGAGTCGGACGAGGTCACTCCCAGGATCTGAAATACCAGGCATGCCCGCATCCGATACGACAGCGACAGACTTACCGTTTTGAATGTCTTCAATTAAACGGGGTCCGCTCACTTGCTTATTGTGCTCATGATAGCTGACCAATTTCGTCTCGATCTCGAAATGACGACATAGTTTCATCGTTTGCCGTGTGTCTTCGGCCGCAATCAAATCGACTTCACGCATGATGCGGACAGCCCGGTACGTCATGTCCTCTAAGTTGCCGATCGGTGTCGGTACGACATAAAGCGTCGGCCCCTCAGTTTGATAACTTTTCTGTGAATTCATTGGTCGTCCCCTCCATCAGCTGCTGTTTTTGAGCGCGGGTCAATTGTTTGATCGACCATTCATACCGCATCGCTTCCTGTTTCGTCTCGAACGACTTGACGTATCGAAGACTGACCGGGAGACGCGCCCTCGTATATTTCGCACCTTTACCGGCGTTGTGCACAGTGACCCGTTTTTTGATATCGGTCGTGTAACCGGTGTAGTAGGTTTGGTCACTGCATTCAAGAATATACGCATAATAGTTACGCATCGAGGATGTCTCGCATCGTTTTCGTATACGTATCATCTTCCTCATAAACGATAAACGGAGGTAAGATCGTGAGTCCTGGTTTTCCATCTTTAGACCCCTCTATAAGTAATGTGTTCGCATCTCGTCCTGCCTTCGGGTAGACGAGCTGCATCCGCTTCGGCTCAATGCGGTATGTCCGCATGAGCGTGACGATATCGAGCAGCCGTTCGGGCCGATGGACGAACGCGACTTTCCCGCCTGGCTTCACAAGCTGACTTGCCGAACGAATGCAATCTTCAAGCGTACAGAGTACTTCATGACGAGCAATCGTATGGTGCTCATTTTGATTGCGAAGCGACGTCTCATTGGCCAGGAAGTAAGGTGGGTTACACGTCACAACATCATAACGGGCATGGCCGAGACTGGAGGCGGCCGTTTTCACATCTCCTTCGATGATGTGAAGCCGCTCTTCGAGACCGTTCACCTCAATGCTGCGATTCGCCATGTCGACGAGCCGGGGCTGAATCTCGACGCCCGTCACCGTCCCTTTCGTCCGATAAGATAAAAAGAGTGGGATTGCGCCGGTGCCAGCGCATAAATCGACCAACTTTCCTTGTTGAATCGGTACCCAAACGAATTCGGCGAGTAGCACAGCATCCAATGAGAATGAAAAGACATCATCACTTTGGATGATTTTACCGGGGCGTCCAAGCAAATCGTCAAGGCGCTCCCCTTGTTTTACAGTCACGCTGTTTCCCTCCTATATAACAACAGAGGCGACGGACAGAGATTTCCTCCGTCTATCGCCCCAGATTAATGCTTATTTAACATCGACATACAGAAAAGGCAATCGCCATCTTTTCTGACTTGTCCGTAGTGCAAGTTGCAAATATGGAACCCTTCCTGATAGAGCGCCGCCAAGTTGTTCTGTCCTTTTCCGGACAAAGCGATTTGCGGATCGCCATCAGGGGTTTCGACTTCTGCAAGTTGCTCAACCTTTTCACGCAGGTGATGGTTCTCGAGATACATATGTTGGTTTTCTTCAAGCAAATAGGCGAGTTGTTCTTTGAGCACGCTTAAATGCTCCGTCAACACGTACATCTGTTGCTCGATGGCATCGACCCGCATCATAACTTCTTTTTTATCCATTCTCTCCACTGCTCAGCACCCCATCACTGTTTCAACGGTTTTCGTTTGACCGCACCGACTTCGACGAGTTCATCGATCGTATACGTCACAACACGAGTCCGGTCATTCAATTCGACTTGAATCAACTGATCCAAGATGTTGAGACCGACGACACGTCCGTCACCTTCTGGAATTTTGATTCGCTTCCCGACGTCTGGCAAGTCTCGTTTCAATTCTTCATACGTATCGTTCTCATATTTGAGACAACACATGAGACGACCGCATACACCGGAGATCTTGTTAGGGTTCAAAGAAAGGTTTTGATCCTTGGCCATCTTGATGGACACCGGTTCGAACTCGCCTAAGAACGAGGAACAACACAGCACTCGACCACAAGGACCGATTCCACTGAGTAGCTTCGCTTCATCCCGCACCCCGATTTGTCGGAGTTCGATCCGTGTCCGGAACACGCTCGCTAAGTCTTTAACAAGCTCGCGAAAATCAACGCGCCCCTCAGCCGTGAAATAAAAAATAACTTTATTACGATCAAATGTATACTCAACATCTACTAATTTCATCTCAAGTCGATGTTCGCGAATTTTTTCTTCACAGACGGCGTGAGCGTCAACAGCTGCCAATCGGTTGTCTTGAACGATTTCGGCATCTTTTTGATCGGCGACACGAAGGATCGTTTTCAACGGCAAGACGACTTCGTCTTCACCTAGTTGTTTACCAACTTGGACGATTTCACCGTATTCGATTCCTCGCACCGTCTCGACGATGACATGGTCTCCACGTTCAAGCGTTGCTTCGCCTGGTGAAAAGTAATAGATTTTTCCCGCTTCTTTAAAACGGACTCCAACTACTTCAAGCACGCTCTCCTATCCCTTCTGCAAATCGAACGTTAACCGTTCGAACGTTAATTGAGGATTGACGTTTGCCTCGAGCCGTCGAATCGCTTCATGAACGAATTCGATGGCATGGACGATTTTGTGTACCGGACGATCATTCACGAAAGCCGTATATAACGACTGCTCTTTCGTGAACAGTTCCGGGACATAATCGGTTCGAACTTTGAAGTGGAGAGCTTCCTCCAACCAACTTTCGAACAGTTCGAGGCCGACTCGGAGTTCATTGCGCCCTTTGAAGTGACCGAGCCACTTCTCTTGGGCGAACAAAAGCAACTCTTGCGGCCGTTTTGTCAATACTTCAACTAATTGTACCACTAGCCCGTACGCCTGTACAAACCAGTCGTTGTGAAGTGCCTCGCGCGCATCGTCCCATTTCGGATAAACGGTCAGGGCAAGACGTGCCAAATCGTTCGTGCATTGCATCTCTTCTGCCAGTTTTTCAGCAAGGCGGACCCGGTCAATGGGGCGAAATACTAAGTGTTGAGCCCGGGAACGAATCGTCGGGAGAAGCAGTTGAGGTTGTGTCGTCACCAAAATGGCGAGTTTGCCGACACCGGGTTCCTCAAAAAATTTTAATAAACTGTTCGCTGCTTGCGTCGTCATTTTATGCGCTTGGTGGATCACATAGACTTGACGATCGCCCTCGGCTCCCCGTAACGACAGGTCGCTCAATAGCTGCTGGATTTGTTCTTTTTTGATACTGGCCCCGTCCGGTTCAACTTCCATGTAGTCGACGATATTGCCAGAATCCATCCGTTTGCAGTTTCGGCAAACGCCACAAGGTTCAGCTCCACTCGGCATCTCACAAAAAAGTGCCTTGGCAAATAATTGGGCCGTTTCAATCAGATAAGGTTCATAGTCACCCGAAAAAATGTAGGCGTGCCCGATTTTTTGAGCGGCTATCGAATTTTCAATCACTTTTGCTACGACTTTCTGTGATTCAGTCAACTCTTGGAATCGCATATGTGTGACCATTCCCATTAAAACTGATGAAATCCTTCAATCGGCAAGACGAAAATAGTCGCTCCGCCAACTTGGACTTCAACAGGATACGGAATGTATGAATCGGCATGTCCACCCATAGGCGAGATTGGCGTAATCATTTGATCGCGGCTTGAGCAGTTCGATTTGATCAAACCTAGCAAATCGTCAAGGCGTTCTTTCGGTACACCAATCATGAACGTCGTATTACCTTCCTTCAAAAAGCCTCCGGTCGTAGCCAATTTCGTCGCTCGAAAATCCTCTTCAATTAAAGCGTCTGACAAACGCGCGCTGTCTTTATCGTGTACGATTGCGATTACCATTTTCATAATTCGTTCACTCCTCTTTCGTGTAGTCGTTCTATCGTGATATCGAACACTTCATCTTGGATGAGTTCAATCGTCTGGCTTGCGTCGATTCGGACCATTCGGCCAGGATTTTGTTGAAGTAACGTCAAGAAACCTTCATAGACGCGTTGGTGAAACGCCTCGTCCCGACTCTCGATTCGATCTAACTGCCCACGTTCTTTCATGCGATGACTCGACTGCTCTGGACTTAAGTCGAATAAGAAAGTCAAATCGGGTGTGACTCCAGCTGTCGCCCACTTATTGAGCGACACAACTTGCTCTAAGTCATACTGAAGACCATACCCTTGGTACGCGATGGATGCATCGACAAACCGGTCACAAACAACGATGGCACCCCGGTCGATGGCCGGACGAATCACCTGATCCACGTTTTGTGCACGAGACGCTGCATACAGCATCATTTCGGTGCGTGGTGTCATTTCGTCATGCTCTGGAGACAATAACACTTCCCGGATGCTATTCCCGACTTTCGTTCCTCCTGGCTCTCGTGTCATAACAACCTCATACCCTTTTTTAGTCAAGGCGTTAGCCAGCAATTGCAACTGCGTCGTCTTTCCAGACCCGTCTGGACCTTCGACAGTGATGAACATACCTTTCACGTTTAAAACTCCTCTACGATAACATCAATTTGTTTTATCATAACATGTCTGTTCGCCTGGAGGTTCCGTCCCAACGAAATCCACTCTTTTAACACACGAATTTTCTCATCCGTCACGGTCTCACCTTTCAAAATCCAAGGGATCCCTGGCGGATAAGGGATAATCGTCTCAGCTGCAATGCGTCCGATCGCTTCATCGAACGGAAGGCGCACGACCTGTGTATCTTCTTTTATAAGATGAAGGCGCGAAACAGGCTCTGTCATCGGAAACGGATAAATTGTTTCATCCTCGTCAATAAGCGGGACATGCTGAGAAGCATTTTTAATCAGCTTCACCCAATGATGGATCTCTTGCGTTTTTAATTCCCGGAACGGCAGACAGAATAACACATGGTCCTCGGCCGCAAGTTCAATATCAATTCCAATCGAAGATAGATGTCTACTAAAGATCAAACCGTTCTTCGGATAAGTCAGTACCGTCATTTTTGTGAAATCGTCGCCCACTTTTATCGTGAAACCGGCACGTCTCATTTCCATAATAAAAGCTAAATGACTCGTTTGAATCAGTGACCAATCTCGGTCACTCAAATTTTCGAGATAAGCTCGAGCGTGATCAAGCGACGCCATGATCAAGTAAGACGGGCTAGACGTCTGGAAGGAAGAAAGCGCATGAAATAGACGCGATTCATTAATATCTTCCTTATAATGAATCCATGCCCCCATCGTGAATGCCGGGAGTGTCTTATGGGCGGACTGGACGACAGCGCTCGCCCCTTCAAAAATTGCTGAGCGGTTTGGGAGATTCGGATGAATCAAGTGTGCCCCATGCGCCTCGTCTACGAGTAAGGGAATCGTTAACGTTTTCAGAAAACGACTGATTGCCCGTACATCTGCCATATCCCCATAGTAAGTCGGGGACGTAAGCAGTAACGCTTTTCCTCCGGGGTATTGCGTAACTGCCGCTTCGACGGTACGAAGGGACACGACCGTCGGCAGACCGCTGCCCCGTTCTAGTTCAGGAGTCAATAAAATCGGCTCTAGGCCCAACCATTCAATTGCGTTCCAAACTGATTTGTGTGAGTTTCGCTGGACGTATACCCGCTCACCTCGTTTGACTGTCGCAGCTAACATGCTCCAGTTGCCAACGGTCGATCCGTTGACTAACCATTTACTCTTACTTTGATACAGGGTCCCAAGAGCCTCTTCACCTTGCTGGATAATCCCTTCAGCGTGATGAAGGTCATCCAGATGTGCAAGTTCGGTTAAATCATACGGCATGATTTTATTAAATGCTGTCGGGAGGCTATCATCTGTCACGGTCCCGTTATGATGACCTGGCACATGAAACGACACACGTCCTTCCCGAACGTGCTGTTCAAGCATTTCCATAAACGTGAATGGATTATTTTTAGGCTTTCGAGTCATGTGGAAATCCTCCTTATCCGACACCGTACGCATAAATTATACAAAAAGAGACGACCAAGCATGTGCTTGGTCGTCCTTCATATGGCCTGGCAACGTCCTATCCTCACAGGGGGAGACCCCCAACTACTTTCGGCGCTGAAGCGCTTAACTTCCGTGTTCGGCATGGGAACGGGTGTGGCCGCTTCGCTATCGCCACCAGACAAGGGATTGT